>WQTK01000153.1 GCA_009786285.1 Candidatus Fibrimonadales bacterium
CAATACCACCTGTACCAACTGTAATATTAACACTTACATTTGCGTAGCTATTGGAAATACTACTTGACCCATATCCCACCAAGCCACCTGCATAACCATAGCCGCCGCCGCCATTACCACCTTTGCCGCCATTGCCGCTAACATTTCCGCTTGCATAGCTATTGTAAATTGTTGGTGGTACGTATGTAAACCCAACTAAACCTCCTGCATAGCCACGTCCACCGCTACTACCATTGCCGCCGCTACCACCATTTTTATCTGTCCGCTTGCGCCAACATAACCGAATAGACCAGCATAATTACCACCATTTACCGCCAAACCAGAAATCGTAAACTTTTGTCCGTCAAAAACCCCCTGAAAAGGCTTTTCTCTAACATTGCCTATAGGAGTCCAATTTCCGCTTAAAGCAATATCGCCTGTAAGCTTGATTGTTCTGCCGCTAAAAGAAATGGTGGTAGCGCCATTGACTAAATCGGTAAGCCCTCTTAGTTGTCCGCCAGTTGAGATTTCATACTCAGGGGCATCGGGGCTGGTGTACCAACTGTAGTCTGCGGTTTGGGCAAACAACAGGGCGGGGATTAGGGCGAGAAGAGAGAGGATTGGTTTCATTTTTGAGGCTCCTAGTAAATTGAATTTTCACCTTTTTCAGTTAATACTAAAGCTTTATTTGGGTTTTCTGCTACGAATTCATCGTTAAGGAGACTTTCAATAGCTTTTTCCCATACTTTTCTTTGCTTTGGGTTTAATACTTCTTCGTAAATGATACTTTTATGTACAAAATCCAAAGTATCACCTGCTTTTAGATTCCTGTCCCTAAACCAACCCATTATTATCTTTTTGACACCTTCTATGTCAGGTTCCCCTTGGTCAGGAACGTTAATATTATATGAGTTACTCATACTTTCCTCCCATATATATGGTTATTTCCAAGCGGAATTGCTTGAAACTCGTTTGCGCAGAAAAATCTGTGCTTAAAAAATTCTGTAAATCCTGAAAATTCTGTGAATTCTGGTTCTGACAAAAGAATTGTGCTATATAATGTTTTTTTAAATTACGATATTATTTGCACAAAAATCCATCATATAAGCGAGGAATATAGAAAATTAAATTATACTCTTAAAAAACCTCCACCAGAGGCTCTAGGCAAAAACTACTCATTCATGCCTGATAGCGCGCACAGGTTTCATAACGCTTGCCTTCCACGCCGGCAAAATAGTCGCCAAAACGCACAGAGCGTTGCCAATCACAAAAACCGTTGCGACATCCAAAACTTCCACTTGCACAGGGAAAAAATCCATCATGTAAACATCACCCGGAAGCTTTATAAAATGAGTACTCTCCTGAATAATGCACAGCACAATGCCTGCGACTCCTCCCAAAATAGAACCGAACACGCCTATAAAAGAACCCATGCTTATAAACACACGCATAATGGAGCCCTCCGAAAATCCCATGCTGCGCAAAATGCCAATCTCCTTGGTTTTATCGACAACAACCATAATCAGCGAACTTATTATGTTGAATGCCGCTATCAAAATTATCAAGCAAACAATGGCGGCTACTATGAATTTTTCGTAATTCATCCATTTTAAAAGAGTCTGATTTTTATTTTTCCAATCGGTTGCATAATAGGGAGAACCCAAATAATTTCTCGCCTTTTCCACGTGAATTTCGCTTTTCCATGGGTCTTTCACTTTGAACTGAATGCCGGAAACTCCTTGCATTCCAAGTAACTTTTGAAGGCTCTCTATATTCACGTACAAAAGATTTCCATCGTATTCATACATCCCGGTTTCAAAAATTCCGCTGACAATAAACTGCATCATCCTTGGACCGCTGCCCATTATTTCATCAGGGCTTTGAAAAGTTTGCAAAACCAAGCGATCGCCTACGCTCACGCCAAGGCGTCCGGATAAAATAGAACCAAGTATCAAAGAGTGCCGCACAGTGCCGGAAGAATCTTCCCAGTTGTCCAAATTAAATTCGCCAACTATCATTTTAGACGGCAAATCTATAACATTTTTCGCAGTTTCCGTTTCTATGCCGTAAACCACCACTCCGTCATTAGCTCTTTTAGAGCTTACCCCAACCTTGTAAATTATAAACGGAGAATAAGCCGTTATTTCCTTGTCGTTGCTCATAAGCTCTTTAGCTATCAGCTTGGGATCGTAAATTTCTCCGTGATAGTTCATAACTTCAAAATGCGCATCTTTGCCAATCATCTGGTGCGTTACTTCTGCCTCAAAGCCATTTACCGCAGAGAGCGCTACTATCAATGCGAATGTGCCTATGCACACTCCGAACATGCTGAACATGCTTATTAGCGAAACAAAGAGGCTGCGTCTCTGCGCCCCTAAGTAACGCCAAGCTATTTTCAGTTCAAGCCGCAGGTTCAAAACTCTATAACCCTGACTCGAATTATATGCTCTATTTTTTTGAGCGAGTCGATAAGGCCTTGCCCAGCGGCAATGTCTATATCCACAAGGTTATAGCCTATTTTTCCGTTGCTCTCGTTTTTGAAGCTGCTTATGTTCACGCCAGCGTCTCCGAAAACTTTTGAGATTAAAGCTATCATGTTCGGCACATCGTTGTTTATAACCACAATGCGATTCTTTGTGCTTGCCGAGGGACGGCTTTCAAGCGAAGGTAAGTTCACGGAATTGCGGACAATGCCAAAATCCAAATAATCCTTCAATTGCTCAACAGCCATAATAGCGCAGTTCTCTTCCGCTTCTTCCGTGCTTGCGCCAAGATGCGGGAAAGAGATCACCTGTTCGTTTGCCAAATCAGCTTTGCTTGGAAAGTCGGTTATATAAGCGTTGTGCTTATCTTTAGCGAGGAATGCGGCAATGCCGGCTTCGCTCACAATGCCGTTTCTTGCGAAGTTGAGCAGATGCGCGCCTTTGAAACCGGCTAGGTTTGTTTCATTCAACAGACCTTTGGTAGCAGGCATGAACGGAACATGAACTGTTAAAAAGTCTGCGGCGGCTATGATCTCTTCAAGGCTTTGCACAACTTTGACTGTGTTGCTAAGCATGTGCATATTGCCAAAGCTAGGATACGGTTCGTAGGCAATTACGTTCATGCCTCGACCAATGGCTCCATTAGCGACCAAAACTCCTATTTTGCCAAGGCCAATAACTCCGATAGTCTTGCCTGCAAGCTCGCCTCCCGTGAACTGGGATTTGTTTTTTTCAACAAGCTCGCTTATTTCCTTGTCTTCTTTGCCATGCAATTCTTCTATCCATTTCAGGGATTTATGGATATTTCTCAAAGCGACTCCGAGCGTTGTGAAAACAAGCTCTGCCACGGCATTCGCATTTGCGCCTGGTGTATTGAACACGCACACGCCTTTTGCGCTCGCTTTGTCTATTGTGATGTTGTTCACGCCCGCGCCTGCGCGGGCAACGGCGAGCAAGTCGCCTGAGAACGAATCGGTGTCAACCTGCGCGCTCCGCACTAAAATAGCGTTTGGGTTGTCTATTGCGTCGCCAATGGCATAATTTTTGCCAAAAAGCCCGGTTCCCTTAGCCGAAATTTTATTGAGGGTCTTGATTGAGTACATGGTAGTCTCCTAAGTGTTTGTGGAGAATATAGTAAACAATCTATCCGCCTCTAAATATGGTGATGAAAATACCTGCCACAATCGCAGAGCCTAGGGTGCTGGCTACAATTGGCCCCATAGCATGCATCATAAGATGATTCTGGGGGTTGTATTGCTGCCCAAGCTTCTGGGACACACGTGCGGCCATTGGCATCGCAGACACACCAGAATTGCCGATAAGAGGATTAACCTTTCCGCCGGATATAACGTTGAGCAGTTTTGCCATCAAAACACCGCCTGCGGTTCCAAAGGCGAAAGCTATAAGCCCAAGGCATATTATAATAAGCGTGGTGGGTTGCAAGAACTTCTCGCCAATAGCCGTTGCGCCTACTGAAATGCCTATCAGCATTGTGAAGATATTCAAAAGAGGTTTTTGCAATGTTGGCAAGAACCGGTCAACAACACCGGCTTCCTTTATAAGGTTGCCCAGCATCAACATGGCAATCAATGGACCGGCAGCCGGTACTATAAGCAAGGTTGCAAGCGTCATGGCAATTGGGAAAATAACTCTTTTTCTTTTTGAGACATCTTGTGGTGTAGGCATCACAATAACACGTTCTTTTTGCGTAGTCAAGAGCCTCATGATAGGCGGCTGGATTATGGGAATCAGCGCCATATACGAATAAGCGGCAATAGCCACGGGTGCCAGCATGTCAGGCGCAAGCCTTATAACAGTATAAATTGTGGTAGGCCCGTCTGAGCTTCCTATTATGCCTATGGATGCGGCTGTTCCGTTATCAAAATTAAAGAGCAATGCCAGCCCGAATGCGACAAAAATTCCAAGCTGCCCGCCAATGCCTATAATTGCGCTGCTGGGCCTTGCTATCAGAGGTCCAAAGTCTGTCATTGCGCCTAGGCACAAGAAGATTAGCGGCGGCCATATGCTGAGTTTCATCCCTTGATACAGATAATAAATCAAGCCTCCGGGTTCTGTTATCCCATCTTTTATGCTAGGTCCGGTATAAGCGTCAAGACCGGCCAGCGGTATATTGGCTATCATCATTCCAAAGCTGAGTGGAACCAGCAAGAACGGTTCGCATTTCTTCACTATTGCCAGGTACATAAGCACTAATGAAACTATTAGCATTATGGTATCCGCTATAGTCATCTTCGTGAGACCTATGCCATCAATGAAAGTTTGAAAATATTCCATTTTTCACCTCTATAACAATTTACAAAGGGAATATAGAAAAATTATGGCTAATAATGTTTATATATTTCCTATATGAAACATGCTTACATCCTCTTGCCGGCAGAAAATAACATAGCTTTGGAAAACATCGCAGATGGAATTTTGGAAACTTTGAGTAAAAAAGGGCTTAAAGTCGCAAAATTCGTTCCTTTTGGGAAAGAAGTCGGAATACCATTCGCAGAAATACGCAATGCCATCATTTCCGACTGCGAACAGATGATTATGGACCTTTTGCTCGATAAAATGTCAAGGGTGCTGGCTAAAAACGATGTTGTGATAGTTGAAGGCGTGTCTTCCGACATTTTTTACAAAAAAGAACTCCACCGCATGTTGAGCGCCGCCATTGACGCAGACATCATTTTGGTGGCGAGAATAAGCAACAAACCCATGGAAAAGCTTTTAAGCGAAATTTCCGTTGAAGCGCACCTGCACAAAAGAGCAAACTCCTATATGGCAGGCTGCATATTCCTGAATGTAAACGAAGACTGCGAAGACGCTCTCAGGCAAACTTGCAAAGAAAGCGGCTTGTCTGCGCTGGCCTTTGTTCACGGCGGAATAAACCCCAACAAGGAATCGGTTGTTGCCGGCATGGAAGTGGAGCCTTGGGAACTTATATTAAAGCAGAACAGAGAGCACAGGATGAGCCCGCCGGAATTCCGGAACCTTTTGATAAAAAAAGCCCAGCAACGCAAAGCCATCATTGTTTTGCCGGAAGGCGCGGAACCCAGAACTGTGCGCGCCGCTGTCATTGTCCAGCAAAGGCAAATAGCCATTCCAATACTGCTCGCAAAAAGAGCAGAGGTGGAAAAAACAGCCGCCACCCTTTACATGACTCTTCCGCCGGACCTTGAGATACTGGACCCTGAGGATCTAGCTCCAAAATACATTTATCCGTTGGTACAGCTTAGAAAGCACAAGGGAATGACCGAGGAAGAAGCGACAAAACTGCTCGCAAATCCAATTTGGGTTGGAACCATGATGGTGAAAACAGGCGATGCAGACGGTCTTGTGAGCGGAGCGATTCACCCCACGGCAGACACAATCCGCCCGGCTCTCTCAATAATCAAGCCTCATGCGGGAACCTCCATAATAAGCTCGGCATTTTTTATGTGCCTGCCCACGCAGGTACTTGTTTACGGCGATTGCGCCATAAACCCAAACCCCAACGCAGACGAGCTTGCGCAGATAGCTATACAGTGCGCAGACACCGCCAGGGATTTTGGCATTGAGCCACGGGTGGCAATGCTTAGTTACAGTACCGGCGAGAGCGGCAAGGGCGAAGATGTTGACAAGGTGAAAAAGGCCACGCAAAAAGTAAAAGAGCTTCGCCCTGATATTGAAATTGACGGCCCCATGCAATATGACGCC
>WQTK01000154.1 GCA_009786285.1 Candidatus Fibrimonadales bacterium
TATACTTGTTCTGCAATTCGTTCAGCATCACCTCCCTGTCGCGAATATCCTTGTCCTGGCTTGATATTATGGAAAACAATGTCAAAAGCCAGCCAGCCAGCAAAATCAAAAAAACTATGGCAACTCCCGGCGCAAGCCTAAGCCCCGTGCTCCTTTGGTAAGTTATGCCGGTCGCTTTCAGCTTTTCCCAAAAACCAACATTCTTCCTGTAAGAATCTCTTGAATCGTAAATCTTAAATATGTTAAAAAACGGGCCGAAAAAATCTACGCAATGCTCATTGTGAAAAATAAAAACAAGCTCGCTGTCCCTGCCTCTCACAAAATTCAAAAATTCCAAAAACATGCTCAAATAATTCTTGTCGCTGAATCTCGCCTGCTCAATGTTTACAAAATAAATTTTGCTGCCCGTGTCAACCGAAGAAAACAAACGCTCCCGCATAGCGGAAAAATGCTCCGTTTTTAAAACGCCTTTGAACTCAAGCAATGTTTCGTTTTTGGAAATTTCCATCGCAAAATCTAAATTCCCGCTCACAATAAAAACCCTCCATCGCTTAATTTAATGCGCAAATGGCAAGTCTCGCTCTCCTGGCCCTTCAACTCAACCTTGCGAAAAACAGCAAGCCTAAGACCCTGCGCCGTGCTCGGAGCGGCAATGGAACCTATGCCCAAAATTGGCGCGCACAAAACATCCACGCCTTTGTTCACATCAATTGAAGCGCTAATTCCCAAATATCGGTCCCTGAAATGAATTTTTTTCACATCATTGTAAAAAGCGTTGCAAAGCTCTGTTTTTATTTTTTTCCCCTGAATCTTCAACGACTGGCCTCTAATATCATCATAGCGAAAACCCAGGCAAAGCTCTGTTGCAAGCTCTCCGCAAAAAGCGTTGAAAGAATTGTTTGTAACAGATATGCTAACCAAAAGCTCAGATTCGCTGTTCTTTAAACTGAACACTTTTTCTGCCTTAAACAAATATTCCTTTCCCAGGCAAGACACGTTCTGCTCGCCTGCAAGCAATATCTGCACCTTGTCTTCCTGCGCTTTAATGGAACTTTCGTAGGCGTTCAAAAAAGCACCCTGCCGGTCGCTTATCCATGAATTTCTCTGATCCAGATTTTCAAAATCAAAAGGACAAATATGATCTAAAAAAAGCGGGGAAATTTCTCCGTCATCACGCATGGAACAGGCAAGCTCCGAAAAAGAAGGCCTGTAAGAAAGAGACCTAACCCAACCGCCGAGAGCAGGTTCAATCAAGCATTCCAAATGGGAATTATCGAACAAAAGCTGTTGATTGCCGTCTAAAAGAAAGTCGTGCGTGGCAAATCTAATGCCGTTTTGAGCTTCGCTGTCCAGTAATTTTTTTTCAGCCTTCATAACCGCGCGGTACGCCTGAAATCTCACTGAGTCGCGCAACATTCCGTCTGCTGTGTTTTTAAAATAACTTTGTGGCATTGCTTTCAGCAGGCCATCAAAAACGCTTTCCTGTATTTTCGAATCGCTCAAAGAACGTGCTTTGAAATACACATTCAAAAATTTTTTATGCAAAAGATTTATTTCCGGCATTCGCAAAAGAATGTCTCTGCAACTCGGCGCAAAAGAGGAATAACTAGTCAAATTCACCTTGCCTGCAGCCTTCTGCTCCCTTACCGCATGGCAAAGCAAATGATGCTCAACATCCAAGCCCTCGGCGCTTGAGGTATCCAAGGCTTGCAGCCACTCGCTGCCCAGAACCGCTTCGTCCAGGTTTACATTTAAAAGAATGCAGTTTATGCCGCCCAAATCGTTGAATTTTTTCAGGGAATCTATTATTTCCTGGCGATGGCCGTTTTGAAAAGTTATGGACAAACTTTGCGAATATGTCAATATCCTTATAAATGAGCCGCCGTATTCCGCCGCAAACCAGCCTGTTACCGTGGCTTTTCTCCCCAAAGTTTCCTGAACGGAAACATCCGGCATAAGGGCGTATTCAAAACCGTATTTTTCCAGCGTTTCCACCAAATCTATTTCCCAAGCATGCGAGCTGCAAAAATAGCCTGCCGGTTCCATTAGCGAAGCCATGTTTTTTTTGTGTTTTTTAAGTTGCAAGCCTTGAAGTTCTTTTGGAAACAGAGGAAGCATTGCATCGTTATACGCTCCGCCTAAAAACTCCAATTGACCGTTTGCTATGAATTTCTTTAATTGCTTGGCCTCGGATTTTAAAGTTTCCAGCATTTCCCCTGTAAAAAACACGCTTAATTTAAGCGATGGTCTTCCGGAGAGCAATCCGGTTATTTTTGAAGCCCAGACCTTTGTCGCCAAGCCATGCGCATTTTTTTTATGCGGATCATAAACAGGATAAAGAGTGACAGCAAGCTTCATGGAAGAGAATTTAGAAAAGTTGCGGGGGCTAGTCCACACCAACCATTAACACCATGAGAGCCATTAGCCCAGCTTTGGCTACCTTTTTCATTTTATTTTCCCTATGGTTAAAAAGATAATTCCTCGATATTTAAGTATTCTCCTACATTATGAACTCATACACAATGATTGTTCCAAATTCGGAAGGTAAATTGAGTTCAGCAATGCAAGTCATAAAATCGTTCATTTTTGTTTTAAAATTACCATATTCTTTGCACTCTTTTTCCAACTCGGAATAAGATAATTCTTTAGCAACTACTTCACAAACGGATTTATTATTATGTGTAATTTTTTTAGTGTAACTATTATATCCTTTAGACACGTATTTTACGGATATTTTATCATTTCCTTTGGAGACTTCATAGTTATTGCAATCTATGACTTTTAGCGTAAAACCATTATGCTCAAAAGATTCTCTATTGCTTTCCATATGTGTAGCACAATATTTTCTCGTAATTGAAAAAGTATTGCTTGTAAATGTCACTTTTGACACATCAGAGCAATCATTGCAAAAATTTGGTGTCCTTGTCCAAGTGCCTTTTAAGGAATTTGATGTTCCATTGAAATTAATTGGCTCGGTAAACCACCAATGACTATAAAGAGTTAATATCTTATTGTCTATTGCATAGGATATTGTGGGTTCATCATCTATGTGCATTTCTAATTTACCATTGTCGCAAAAATATCCTGCATCCACAACGACAAAAGAATTGTTTGTTACATCTTTCATTGTGTAAATTCTAGTTGTAGATATTTCACTCCCTTCATTATCATTGCCTTCATTGGAAGAGCATGAAAATGTTAATGTCAAGGCAAGCAAAATGCCTATACCTATGAAAATAGATTTTGCTCTATTCATTTTATTTCTCCTATAGTTAATTTCGTAACAAAAATATAGAAAATTAAACGAAGAAGTGTTAAATGTCGCTTTTGCGCAATTATTGCACAAATAAGCGAACATTTTTTGTTATGAAAAATACTATATTTTCTATTTGTTCTTTTGTTAGAACAGAGATGTCTCCATGTCAAGCTCCTTGAAATTTGAGGGAAAAAGTTGCGGGGGCGGGACTTGAACCTGCGACCTTCGGGTTATGAGCCACTTTCAGCCTTCAATTTTCACACAAAAACAAGGTTTTTCAAACTATGGTAGCCATTTTGTAGCCACCAATAACAAACTCAAATATAATATAGAAAAATATATTTTGAAATGCAAGGGCGTTGCCCTTTGTGGGGGTGTTTTTGGGGGTGTGCCGGCGTGATATAAAGATTTAAAAGGTGTGCCGGCACACACAAAAGCAACATAGGTAGTTGCTTGCTTGTTAAGCTCTACACCCCCATTTTTATCTATGGGGGTGCTCTTTTATATTTCGCTAGTTGTAAAAATTAAAACAGCCATAAGCGTAGATACATTTGAGGCTATTTAATTGAAGGCGATATTTTATGTGGGGGTGTTTTTACCTCAAATTTATATTCAAGTCTATTTTAAACGTTTTGTTTGTGCTTGCGTTTGGGATTATTGTAAGATTGTCGTTTATGGGTATTTCTATGTGAAGTGACGAATTACTCAAATTTAATAGCACTTTTGCATAGTGATATTGTGCTAGTATTGAGAATGTGCTTTTCATTGGGTTGTTGTGTTCTTGGTCTATGGATTCTATTTTGTGGATTAGTTTTAGTGAGTTGTGGTAGTTAAAGCCTATTTTTATATCAATGCCATAAGTTAGGTTTATTTGAGAGTTTAGGTAGGTAAATTCTTCGCTTTTGTTTTCTTTGAGTTCTATTGTTTCTATGACTTGAAATTTCAAATCTTCCAACAAGTTTATTTTTGCGGTTTGCAACCCAAGCTCTATTATTTGCATTTTCGCACTAGTTTCATAGCCAAAGCCTACTCTTATTTGGGCTAGGGCTATGGTGGCTAGTAGCAATATGAGAACAAGTATTTTCACTTCTTTTTGTGCATCATTTGAGTTCTTCTAATTTATTTTTTTGATTTTCTTCTAATCTTTTAAATCTTTCTTCAAATTTTATTTCTACTTTTTCAAGTAGCATTTTAAATATTTCTTTTTCGGTCTCAAATTTTCGTTCCAAATCTTTTTTAGAAAAAATAAACATTATGGAACCAACTACAACACTTATAGAGCCAAGTATAATGCTAATCTTCCAAACTATATCAATATCATTAGCCTCTTTTATATCAATCTTTATCTCATTGGAGTTGGAAATTGCTTTATTTGTATTTGGAAGGCTATCTATAATAGATTTTTTGATATACCCTTGACATTCCTTCAAATCGCAAATAGTCTTAATAATTAGACTATTATTAGGCGTGTTGCATACATTCGCAAAAGTCAAACATACGCAAAACATTACAAATAAAGCAATAATAATTTTCATACAATCTTAGTCCTTTATGCACCTTATGTTGTACATATAGTTACTAGTTTTATATCTAAACCTTTCTCTAAAGCTAATCTTACAAATGGGGCTACAAAACATACTAGCTGTAGTTTGCTTCTCTCCTTCATAACCACTAAAAATATCTGAAGTCCACCATGAAGGATCACCAACATCACCATCAGGTTTAGCCGAAAAACCAAGTTCATTCGTGCAATAACCTTCTATGGTTCGCCCACGTTCATCTATTTTTGTTGGGCCACATTTTTTCCACCCACATTGAGAGTTAAGCTTCTTACTATTTTCTTTGCCACCAGCAAAATCAATAAGAATTTGCCACTCTTTTTCGCTAGGCAAATGTCACCCATTTGGGCAAGCTTTCATTGCCTCTTCCCCATCGTACTGACGACCATACTTCTTGCAATTTTCCGGGTTGCTTATATTGTTTTTTGGATCATCAAGATCACACAAACCTAGAAAACCATCTTCGCCATGATAGTCAAGATTTTGAGCCATCCAAGTTTGTTTTCCTATTGTGACAACTTTGTAAGTTTTACCATCTCTTGGGTCTTTGAACGTTGTTATTTTGGCGGGGCTATTGTCAACGCAAGCAATTTCTTTCGCTTTGGAAGCTACGGCTTTCTTGGCTTTATCAACCTCCTTTTCGTCACAAGCACCTACCATTAACATAATGAGAGCCATTAGCCCAGCTTTGATTACCTTTTTCATTTTATTTCTCCTATGGTTAAAAGGGTTCAATAAATCCAACAACAGACGCTATTATTGCTACCATAATTATCATCATAATAACAACCGGAATGAGCAATGGCTTTTTATTGTATTCTTCGCTCCCATATATGTCCATCATATCCTTTTTTAAATCTTTAATCAAATCAAATAAAAATATACACAAAGGATAGAAAAAAATTGCGCCTACACCCATGTAAATACATTTAAGTTGCCCTAAACTCTTACTTTTTGCATTTTCTTCTTCGGCAAATGAGCCTAATCCACTTGATGATAGTTTTTCTTTCTCTATCGGAGACAAATTATATAGAGTTGTTTTATAATTATTTAGTGTTTTAAAATTTAAATAAAACATTATAAATCCAAAGGGCGGAGATATAATTCCCCAACAAGCAATAGCTATTGGATTATAGAGAGTTGGTTTAGTTTCATCGCTTTGGGTTGAAACTTCAACTTTTGGGGTTATTGGGGGTGTTGGTGTTGAACTTTGCTCGCCTTGTAGCTTGTTTCCACATTTAGAGCAAAATGAAACATCTTCAGGAACTTGCGTTCCACACTTAGAACAAAATGGCATAAAGCCTCCTATGATTTTCCAAACGAAATTGTTTGAAATTCTTGATAAATACATTAAGCCTCGTACTATTGGCAAGTCCTTCAATATTAAAAAATGTTTGTTTATATTGGGG
>WQTK01000155.1 GCA_009786285.1 Candidatus Fibrimonadales bacterium
GAAAAAGCACTTGTCATTGTTCCTGCGGTAATTCAGAATGCCTATGAAGAAACTGCCGGGAAGGATATAGTCCTTGTCTCCTTTGTTGACGCTTTCGGATTTGATGCGAGCGATATAAATGTCAAATCTGTCATCAGCGTTTTCAATTTTGCCGTTTTGCATTTCTAGGAGATATGTGCTTTTCTGCCCGTCTTCGCAGAGGATGTCAAAGATTACCCTTTTGCTGCCGGGAGTCGCTCCAAGAAGCTCAGTCGGTAGATATTTTATCTCTTTGATTGGCGAAGGCAGTACCCTGCGCAGAAAGTCGTTGAGCAGGGCTGCGAGCAGCGGTATTCCTGATATTTTCCCGAAAACGGCTTTGAAAGTCCAATCGATGAACAGCGGCGCAAACCTCACGGGAACAAGCTTATTTTCTTTTGCCATAAACATTCTCCTTAAACGAAAAAACTCGCCCTTGCGAGGCGAGCGTATGTTTCAAGCAAATATAACAAGTTTTTTCTATTTTGGCAAGGGTCCCCCCTCATTTTGCAAACAAGTGTTTGCATTTTTTGCATTTTTTCCACTAGCCACTCCCCACTAGCCACTAGCCAAGCAATGAAATTTGAGTTAATCAGCGTTTTCTATATTTTCATTAATGTTTTGTTTCAAGGGACTCAAAACTGGCTTAAACGTGGGAGTTTATTATGGAAAAATCTAAAATTTTCCTCTTGCTAACCCTGTTAATCGTGGTTACTGCGTTAGTTTCCTGCTCGTCTGATGATAGTTCATCGCCATTAGATATAAATATGGGAGGTAACGTTGTCCCAATTTATCCATGCCTCGGAGATGCAGCCGAAAGCGGGTTTATGACCCGTGAATGCTATGATCTGACTTTTGATAAATATAAAGGATTGGTTGCTTTGGTATATTATGAAATTGATACAGACGGATTGATTTTATTACGTAGAATAAATAATCCCGAAATTGGCAATGAAATAGTTACTGGGGCTGGATTTTGTGACTGGAATGGAATTACTGTTGAGCAAGCATCAAAAATTATGCTGGACGGAACAGCTACGGAAGAATTGATAAAATGGTATTCATTGAATGATTTGGAAAATTTGTATTCTTTGAAATATCGTGATTGCCGTTCATTTTATGATAATTAATGGCGATATAAAACTGTCGGTATCGAAGTTTAATATGAAAAAATGAGTAGCTTTGGTGTGAGTTGGCGTGATTATTTTAAGTATTTCTCTAAAAAATTCTTAAAAGGAGCAAGATATTCTGAGTCTAAATTCCAATGTTCTTTTATTCTGTATTCTCTATTCGGATCTTTCACCTTTTCTTTTTCTTCTTTAGTTTTATCTAATAAAGCTTCAAGATAAACATATATTTTAGATTTTTTAGCCGGTATTGTTAATTCTTTTTTTATTTTTTCGCTTGCACATTTTTGTAAACAATCTTCAAACTTATTCCAGCAGTCAAAAATAGGTTTATTTGCTTGATTGATTATATTTTCTAACAAATCCTCCAAAGCTCCGTCATCTTTATTGTTGGGAAATAAGAAAATTTCATCTAATTTTAAACCATAATTCTCAATATCTTCTTTTCTTTCAGTAAATCCTCCGTTATTATTTTCTGTATCTGCATCAAAAATTATTAATACATTATCATTTGCGTCTTTATGTTTAATAATGGTTTGTTTAAGCTCTTTAATTTTAGTCCATCCTCCTAAGCTTTGAATTTTAGCTATTAAAGTTTTATCATTTCCATTATAGACGTAGATTTCAGAGTTTTTCTTATTCATTTCCACTTTCACATTAGATTTAATATGCGAAATATAGTCTGAAATAAACTTTACATCTCCATCGCCTTCTACGAATATTTGCGTACAGTTAACCATATATTATTTTCTCAACTCAAGATCATTTTCTATGGCAGTTTTAAATTCTTCGTAAGAGTATGCATATGCTTTATACTTGGATTCTGCCGTTTTTGATATGGAAAATACTTTTGAATAATTACGCATTTCCTTATGCTGATTATCTTCCAAGATAGCTCTCAAACGTCCAAGAGTTTCAATATTGTGCGTTGTTATAAAAAGCTGAACATTGTTTTGCTGCGAATAAGAAATCAAATTTTCCCACAATGTTTCGTATGCAGAATAATGCAATCCGTTTTCAATTTCATCTATTAAAATAAAAGCATCATGTTTTTGGGAAACTGCCGTAACAATATTGAGAAAGCGTCTTATGCCATCACCCATTATATTACAAGGAACAAGTCCTGTAACATTTTTTAACTTAAAATAAATACCATCTGGCAAAGGATAAATACCATCAATATTACTGTCAAATTTTTGCAAAACTTTTAATATGGCAATAGCATCTTTTTCGTTTCCTTTTACAATTTCAGAGTATCGTGTCAAGGCTCCTAAATCATTTTTATCAGGGCTAATATAGGTTGCAAATAAAGTTTCTTCATAATTGTTAGAAGGGATATAATTTATTCCATTAGCATCGTAAAAACAGAAATTTTCTCCAGTATTTTTTTTGTCAGAGGCTTCCTTTCGTGAAAACTTCAATCTAATTCCTGCGATTTCAGAAGTAGGTGGTGCCGATGAAATAATTGGTGAAAAGTTATTTTTTTGCTGAGAATATAAATTCGAATAATCGGGAAGAAAAATTTTCTTTTGTAGCTGAGATATTGCGTTCAATTCCAGCTCTCGTTCGGAGTTATCTTCAAATATCCCTTTGAAAGAAGGATTATTTTCAAGGCTTAAATTATGAAATAAGTATTTGAATTGGTTTGGATTAAATAAATTTAACCCTCTTATTTGGTTAATATTGCCAGGTAATCCCGGATTAGACATACCGAAAAGCAAACACAGTGCCTCTAGTGCGGAAGTTTTCCCTGAGTTATTTTTGCCAACAAACAAATTTATTTTTGATAATCCGTCAATTTCAAGAGCATCAAAGCCTCTGAAATTCGTTATTCTCAAGTTTTTTAATAGAGCCATAGCCACCTCACTTCGCAGAAGCGTACAGCACGAACTCTATGGCAGACTGCATTTTTTCTGCGCCTGCAGGCCTGGAAACGAATTGCTGAACTCCAAACGCAATGTCTGACTTCTGCAAAGCCTCCGCAAAATTCAAAAGAGAAGGATAATCGGCATCCGTGGCCGTTTTCAAAACCACACGGCGATAATTCTCCAATTTCTCTTCAATGGGCTTTTCCCAGCCCGTTAAACGGACTTGATGGGAAATAGCCAAGGTGCGCAGAGCCATAATTTCCGATTTTATTCTTGAAGGCTGCATCAAATGCATCGTTTTAAGCTCGGAAAAACTCGGTTGCGCAATGCTGCCTAGAACGCTGAATTCAATGCTGCCGTCTCTGATTGTAGCAGAATCCTTTACAATCATGTCTTGCTGGACTTTTGTTCTCAACTGCTGCAAATAAGAACCACGGGTACGAGAATCCTGGGCAATGACCCTTGCAAAATAAAAGTTAGGGGCCTGGTACGCAAGGTCCAAATAGCCTATGCCATCTGGCGTTGCCTTGTAAAATGTGGTGAGCATAATATGAAAAGCCTGTTTTTGATAAGGAATTCTATTGCTCAAAGCCTGTTCCTTGTAGGTAATTATCTGCTTGTCTTTAAAATAAATATCAGGGCGCATGGTTTTGACCACCTCCTCAACTGTGCCGTTAATGGGAACGGAAGGGTCGCCAACTTTAGTGCCATGGGCCGTTAATTGCGCAAGACCGGCTTCACGCTGAATTTGCTTGGCCGCACTCTCTTCGCTAAGACCCAAAAACTCAACTACGGCAGGAGGTATAACTCCTCGCAAAAACGCAGGCACAACTCCAAGAAATTGCAAATACAGCACACCTGCAATCAGAAAAACCACAAGTATGTAAAAAATATTAGTTACGGAGCTAAGAGGTCCCGAAGACTTCTCAGGCTTTCTTGCTCTACCAGGCTTGGCCTTGACCTTTATTCCTTTGGGAGGAATGGCCGCCTTGGGGCGAGATGGCATTAAATTTGACTTTATCATCTAAAACTCCGTTTTTACCGGGGGCAAAATACCCCCAAAAGCATTATAAGCAAAAAGCGTGCCACTTTATGCGCAGCTAAGGGTAGCCCCTATGGCGCCCAAGCACTGCGATAACTTCAAAAAATCCACATTCTTCCCCAACGAAAACTTTGAAATTGAATTCCAAGGCTGTATTTCAATGGGATTTTTCAATTCTTTTGCTGCCACTGCAAGCTCTGCCACAAATTCTTCGTTTGCAGAAAGCTCTCCACATAATTTAACATTTCGTTTGGCCTTTGGAAATTCTTCAAAGCCGCTTTTCAAAATGTCAATAACGGCCTGCGCAGATATGCAATCCTTAGGCAAAAACCTAATGGCGAGAAACCCTGCGCTGCTTCCCCAAAACGCTATGGTAAATTTCTCGTCTGCTTTCAGTACACATTTGGGCTGGCTGCCCAAGCCCTCCGATTCCTCCAAAAGATTGAGCAAAGCCACTATGTCAGACATCAAGCATCCAGGGCTAAAATCGCTCCTGTCAAGCCTTTCCACAAATCTTCTTTCAATGGCTGTCACTATCACGCGCTCCGGTTTTTTTTCATTGGGAATGAAAAATTTGTCCAAGTTGTAATCGCTTGCCTTAAAGTCAGTCGCATGCTCAAATTCCCAGTTTATATAGTCTCCATAGCCGCTTTCCAGCTCTTTAGGAATAGCTACCAGACGCATTATGCCGTTGCAAGACGGAAAAACCGCCGCAGTTCTGTTTCTTTCCAGCTCGGAAGCAGGTGGCAGGTTGTTGCGTGCCCAAGAGCTTAGGACAGAGGCATAAATTGAGGCATCATTCATTGAATTGCCGGATGTGGGAACCATGTCTACTTTAACAACATGCCTGCGTTTTGGCTCTACCAAAGCGATTTTTAAGTGATCTTGGCTTATTTCTACGCCTAAACAAAAATTTTGCGCCATAGTCTAAATAATATAGTAAATAAAGATTAACTCGGACATCATGGCTAGTTGAGAGTTGAGAGTGTAGAGTTGAGAGTGAAAAAACTTGAAAAACATTGTTTTTAGCGAATTTAAGCGTTATATGCTAAAAATAACTCTCAACTCTCAATTCTCAACTAAGAGGAGTTAATCAGCGTTTACTATATAAAATTAAGTGGCACTAGAGCATTAAACCGCAAATTGCCAGTTCAAAAGAGGGCAAATCGCTATAACGGCCTGTTTTTATGCCATAAGAAAGCTCGTCCAAGCTTAAAATAGCTTTTTGAAGGCTTTCGGGCTGCCACCTGTAGCATTGTTCCGGCAAGTCATTTTTTTTATAGGTAAAGGTCTTATTTGGCGGCAAAAGCCTGTTTGCTATCTCGTAATCCTGCATTTTTTTTGAACGCATGGCTTGTATATGCAAAAGCAGCAGGCTGTGGCTTCTAAGCGTGCTTATTACAGACATAAAGGCTTCGTTCCCCTGCTCCGCCATAATTCTGCGAAATCTGGGCAAAAACACTCCAAAGTTCCTAAAGCCAAAGGGATCTTGCAGTTCGTAAGCCGGAACTTCCCTGTCTTGCTTTATGAAAAGTGAACAATGCTCTATTTTTATTTCCTTTATGCCGCTATCGTAGATGAGTATTTTTTTAATCTCGTTGTGGATTCGCTTGGTATCGCCGCCAATGGCATCTGCTATATAATGGGTTGCCGCCGGCTCTATCTTTATTTTAAAATGCTTTTGAACGTGGCCAGCTACCCATTTCTGAATGGCATCGGAATACTTTGGAGGCGTAAAAAGCGCGACTTCTCCCTGTTTTTCCAAGAACTTCCACAAAACGCTTCTTTTATCAAGTTCAATAAAGTCAAGAGCCAAATTCCCTTGAAAACCGGGCAAAAAACTCGCAAGCCGCCTTTGCTCCTCCGCCGGCATATATTCGCAATGCTTAACCAGAACGCTTGCCGCAGGCCCAAAAAAAGACGGTGTCAAAGCCTGCGCCACGTCTGCCGTGAGCGAGCTATCATCTTTCATGTATTCAGAGGCAAAAAACACTTTGCGCTGCGAACCATCAGCCAAAGCCTTTTCCCAAAACTCAGCAATTCGCTCTTCTTTCCCAAATTCATCCGAACCTATCACTGCAAGAAGCATAGCTGGAATATAGTAAATGCTGATTAACTCAGACTTAGTTGCTTGGCTAGTAGCTAGTGGGGAATGGCTAGTGGAAAAAGCATTAAAATTTGCTCATATTCGCCGTTTTGAT
>WQTK01000156.1 GCA_009786285.1 Candidatus Fibrimonadales bacterium
ATGGATGGCGGAGAATTTGAATTACGAAGCAGACGGCAGTGTTTGTTATAATAATTCGGAATCTAATTGCAATACTTATGGCAGGTTGTATAATTGGACTATGGCTATGGGCTTAAATTCAAGCTGCAATTCCACTTCCTGCGTAAGCCAGGTTCAATCCAAGCACCAAGGTATTTGTCCTTCGGGCTGGCATATTCCGAGCAATGCGGAGTGGGACAAGCTGTATAGTTATGCGGCAGGGAATGTAAGTAATTGTGTAGATGAAGGTCGTTTCGGCTATTGTCCGACAGCCGGAACCAAGCTGAAGGCTGCAAATGGCTGGAATGATTATGCTGGCATACCAGCAGGCACTGATGACTTCGGCTTTTCGGCTCTGCCGGGCGGCTACGACGGCAGTACTAGCTTCCCCAGTGTCGGCTACCACGGCTATTGGTGGAGTAGTGGCGAGTTCAATAGCGACTACGCCTACCGCCGGAGCATGGGCTACAGCAGCGAGAGTGCCGGCTGGGACGACTACTATAAGACATACTTGTTTTCCGTCCGTTGCTTGCAGGACAAATAAAAAGAATTTGCGCCATAGTGGTGCGAGCCTTGCCAAACCCTGTATTCCCAAGGGCTTGGCAAAGGGTAAAACCAATGGGAAAAAGGAGAAACAGGTATGAACGGAGTTAAAATAGTTGAATTAGTAAAAGAGCTTATTAAAAGCCCTTCAGGAGTGATTGTGCTTTTTGCATTGCTTATAGTATTTGTTTTAGATGGACAAGCAAATAGTATGGAAGAAGGGTCTCTAAGAACGGCTCTTCTTTGGTTTGACCGAATTGCTCTTATATCGATTTTTTTTGTGTTTGTATGGCTGCTTGTCAATCACTATGACAAACTCTCAAGAAAATTCGAAAGCCTTCGGTTATTAAATAATGTAGATCCTGCGAAGCTCACAAGCGTTCCTGTCATTGAAGAAGCCAACGCGAAATACAGCATCTTATGGGTTGACGATCAACCAGAAAACAACCTCTACGAAAAACTGGCATTTGAAGCACAAGGGATAAAAGTGGACTTGGCCTTAACAACAGACAAAGCATTATCAATGCTGCAAAACCGCAAATATTCCGCAATAATCTCCGACATAAAAAGAGAAGAAGGCGAACAGGAAGGCTATGTATTGCTCAACAAAGTCAGAGAAAGCAAAAACGAAATCCCGTTCTTCATCTACGCAAACGCAAATGAGCCAGAGCAAAAAGCAATGGCAAAAAGCAAAGGAGCGCAAGGAATGACAAACCAAGCCCAAGAATTATACCAAATGGTAATGAAAGAAGCCCACTAACGGGGCATCCTGCCTAGCTTAAAAATCCCGAAAGCCAGGCAGAAAACACAAAAAACGGGTAAAAAGGAGGGAAAATACCGCCAAACAAACCAAAATGGAGCTTTCTCCAACCGAGAAAACGCCAAACACGCATGCAACAGACTTTCTCCAACCGAGAAAATGCCATGCACGCATGCAAGGAACTTTCTCCAGCACGAGAAAACGCCACGCACGCATGCAAGGAACTTTCTCCAACCGAGAAAATGCCACGCACGCATGCAACAGACTTTCTCCAACACGAGAAAGTCCCAAATAACACAAATTCACGCCATTAACCATAGGAGAAACAAAAAATGGCTACAAAGTTCAAGAAGATCAACAAAATTCAGTTGCGTAACGACGCTCACTTCCAATTCCACACAGAATTCAAAACCCTGTACATGGCAAAGCTATTTGAAGACACCGCCCCCGCCTCCCTCAAGCTGCTAGACAAATATCTATCCAGCTACGCCGACGAGGACACCGCCCTCAAGAAAATCCGCAAAAGCCACCTAACCGAGCAAATCCAAGCCGCCGACAAAGTGCGAGACGATGTATTCTCAGGCATGGCAGAGCAAAACAGCGCCCTCCTCAAACACTACGACACCGCCAAGCGAGAAGCCGCCAACCGCCTTCAAATAGTATTCAACACCTACGGCAACGTGGCAAGAAAATCGCTGAACGAAGAAACCTCCGCCATCTACAACCTCCTCCAAGACCTGCGCAGCCCAAAATACCAAGCCGACACAACCGCAGTAGGCTTAACCGAATGGGCAACCGAACTAGAAACCCGAAACAAAGCCCTAGAAGCGTTGGTTCGTGAGCGAGACAGCGAAACGGACAGCAAAACGGACATAGTCCTAAAAGAAGCCCGCAACGCCCTAGACGATGTTTACAACGAGCTAACGGAGCGCGCCGAAGCCTTCGCATTGGTAGGCACAAACCCAGCCCCCTACGTGGCGTTGATAGAAGCGTTCAACGTGGTGGTGGATAGGTTCAACCGACTGCTGAATGGCAGCGGCAAGAGGGGGAAAGGGGAAGGCGGTGGCGGTGAAACGGAAGAGGGAGAGGAACAGTAATGAAGTTTGCATTCGGGTAGCGTAAGCTTCCCGAATTGTTACCTTATATATTGAGCTATATATGCAAATTAAGTTTTCTATATTCGGGATTATGCCTGCAAGTCAATATTCGGTGTTTTATAATTATTTTGGGAAGTTTCGAAGGCTTCCTGTGGAAGGTCTGTTAAAAAGTGATAGTGAGGGGGCAAACGGAAGTTTGCCCTTTTTTAAATCTAACTGTAGTATGATAACTAGTAAGAAAGAAAAATTATAATTATGTAGCATGTTGCCATTTCTGTGGCACAATGGAGTCTTTATGGAGCGCATATATTTTGTTGAAGATATTGTAGAACATCAAGATGATGATCTAGCTTCAATTGTTCTGTTCAACGCTTCTCTCTTTTGGGATATTGAAAAAAATATTCAAAAAGAAGAATCTGATGATTCAAAATATTTTTTAGTTGAAAAAATAGCGAAGAGTAAGGCATCAGAAATCAAACAGGGTTCATTTATTACTTTTAATTCTGAAATGCAATTTTATAAAAAGGCTAATGGTAGCTCTGTTGCTAAGCATTTCATATTCCAAAATAATAAATATAGAAAAATTTTAATTGATAGGACTGTATCACAAGAAAAAAAAGAAGAACTTTTAGATACAGAGATTGTCAGTTATCATGTCAATGTAGGACATGGTAATTGTAGCTTTGTTGTCGGTAAAAATACTAAAAAAATATGGCTGATTGATTGTTCTAATTATGATTTTCTACAGAAAAAAAACTATCAAAAAAACATTGACAATTGTATTTTAGAAATAATGTCAAAATATGGAATGTCAAAATTCTATATTTCAAAAATTTTTATTACTCACCCGCATTATGATCACTATTCTGGTGTAAATACACTAATTAACAAAGGGTTTATAGATGCAAAAAGTATATTTTATATTAATCATTGGTATACATTTTCAAGCGGAAGTTGGAACAAGCTATTGGGACGAATCGTAAAACTAGGATCTAAGCAAATAGAACCCCTTTCATGCAATTCAGATGTTGGATGTGAAATTATTTATCCTGAAATTAGCGTTGTAAGAACGCAAGTAACGCCAGGCAGTACACCAAAAACAATAGTAGACTCAAATCCAAATAATGCCTCTACAGTACTTAAGATAAAAAGTCGAAACAAATCTTTTGTATTTACTGGAGATATAGAAACAGCTGGTTGGAGCAATGTAAAAAAATGTTGTCTGCATTTTAAAAATTGCGACTATTACGTAATATCTCATCATGGAAGTGATACTGGACACATAAAAACAAACTGTACCATTTCCAATGTCAACTGTTGTTTGAGTAATAATGTTCAGGCGATATTAATGGGAAGGGATGGCGCATACTCAGGTATATATTCTAAAACTGTAATAAGCAATTTTAAAAATATAAATTATACAGAATGTGCACAGAATTTTCTGGAAATAGAATGGGACTCAAACAAAATTACTCGCTATTAAATTAAGTACAATTTAGTTTAAAACATTTGCATGCGGTACATGGTTTTGTAGCAAAAAAACCAGCAACAATCTAAAGCAACTAGGGGTTAGAAAATGCCTCTAGAACACAAATGGAACTACATTTTATTGCAAACTACAGGAGATGCAATGCTTACGCCATTGGTAACGGCACTTAACCTTATGATAGACAGGTATGTTAGGTTGTTGAATGGGAGTAAGGGCAGAGGCGGAAAAGGTGGAACAACCGAACCCGAAGAAGAGCAAAATGCATTCTTGAAGAGGGACATAGTATCCAAAGGTTATCTAGCTTGAAATAGCCTTGCTTTTAGGGTACGTTATAAGGATTATCTTAATACTTTACAAAGCGTTTTTCTATATTACATAACTATGTTAATTATTAGTCAATTCCATGCTAGTTTTATTATAAGGATAAGCCGTGATGAGTACGTGTATTCACCCAATTAGCGAACTAGTTAATAAAACTTTTGGTTACTATATTGATATCCAAAATTCTGATGGTGGTTTTCCTTATAATATCAAAGGAGCACCAAGTGGAGCTTGGGCTTCTAGCGGAATATTATGGAGTATAACATGTTTTGATGTGACTAACCATCCGATAAATAATATTCTCGCAAGATTAATAAATTATCTGCGTACGAATCAAAATAATGATGGATTAATTCCATGTACAATAAAGAATGATATGGGATGCGTAGATGCTACAGCTCAATACATAATGGGCAGTTTGCCAAATATATATATATATAAAATGGTTGCAAATAAACGATCCGTTGACAAAGCCGTTCAAGGATTATTAAATTGCGTTCAAGAAGATGGTTGGGGAACAAAGTCTACATCTAAACCTATGGTGGCAAGTACTTCTTTTGCTTTAATGGCTTTGCATTCAGCAAAAAATATTATTAAGAATAGTTCGAATCTAGAAAGCATAATACAATCTAAAATAAATGTTTTGCTAAATATGCAAAATGATGATGGTGGATGGAGTATTTGTAGATATGCTTCTTCAGAGGCTGGTACTACTGCATTGGCAACATTAGCGATTTCAAAGTGTCTTCCTAATATATTATCGCAAAAAGAAGACATTATTAATAAAGCTAAAATTTTTATTAAACAAAAGCAATTACCACAAGGAATTTGGGAAGATGTTATAGAACGTAATTTAGAATTTGCGGTTTTTCGTTATAGTACACCATACTGTATTGCGGCACTTTCTGTAGCTAATATTTCTTATAGTAATGTTGAATATCAAAAATCTATCATATGGTTGCTAGAAGAGTTTAAAGATGGAAAACTTCAACACAAAGCCAGTCATGTTGATACGTGGTCTACTCGCGACGGATTAATAGCCTTATTATATATAGGCGATATTTTAACTAAAAAACGTCTTATTAGCTTATTAGATTATGGCATTCAGGTTGAGTTAGAAAAAAAAACATTGGAGGATTCTCGAAATTTATTACAAAATTCATTTGATAATTTCAAACAAGAAGAGGCAAATAGAGTGGATCAAAAAGTTAAGCAAGAATTTAATAAGATTAGAACCAAATTTCTGTTCTTTCAAATTTTGTTCGCCTTCGTACTTCTTGTAGCACTTAGTTTAGGTGCAGTTTTGCTATATTATCACTTGACCACAGAGCAATTATTAACTGTGATTGCAATAGAGGTTACGGTATGGACTGCTATTGTAGGAATTATTTTTACAAATGGATTGGGCAAAAAATATGAGTAATGATGATAAACTTCGTAGATTCAATTTAGCTTCGAGAATACAAACGATATACCTAATGCAATATGCAACAGATAAAGAATATGATTGTGTTTTAGATATTTGTGCTGGTGATGGAGATATTACTATTAAACTAGCAAAGCGCTCAAGAATTTTATATGCACTAGATGAAGATCCCATACGTATTAACAAAATCTATGAAGCTATAAACCATGAAAAACTAAAGCATATTAAGCTAAACTGTTGTAATGCCGAGAATTTGCCATATACTTCGTCTGTCTTCGATCTTATTGTCTGCAATTCAGCACTTGAACACATTAAAAACTATAAGCAGGTTATTAAAGAAATGCATCGTGTACTAAAGCCAAATGGGCGGCTCATTGTTACAGTGCCAAACGCAGATATTCAATTTGGAAGTATATTCAGGACTTTTTGGCAATTAGTTTTGAGATTGCCGAATATAGTAAAAAAGATAATATGCCGTAAAAGTGATTTGATAGATTTATATAGTATAGAGCAGATGCAGAAATACTATAGTAAACGCTGATTAAGTCCTCTATCTTCCTTGCCATTCCTCTGTAATTTCCCCGCTCCGGTTTTTCGGGGAAATTTTTGTACAATGCCG
>WQTK01000157.1 GCA_009786285.1 Candidatus Fibrimonadales bacterium
GAGTGATTGAAAATGCGCAGGCTATGGCGGCGCAGCTTATGAAAGCAGGTTTCAAGGTAATTTCAGACGGCACGGACAATCATCTTATGGTTGTGGACGTTACGAGCAGAGGAATTTCCGGCAAAGATGCGGAGCGGGTTCTGGACTTGGCAGGCATTTCCACAAGCCGCTCCACAATTCCGTTTGACCCTCGCAAACCGATGGATCCTTCCGGAATCCGTCTTGGAACGCCTTCAATCACAACCAGGGGCTTTGACACTTTGGATACCTGCAAAGTCGCAGACTTTATTACGCAGGCTATTGAAAACCCAAGCGACGAGGCAAAGCTCAAAAGCATAAGAGAAGGCATTTTGGAGCTGTGCAAAAAGAGGCCATTGTATAAAACAATGACATAAATCCATTTATTATCTTGACAACGGGCGAATTTTTTTCTATATTTACTCTTCCACATACACACGGAGAGTTTAATGCCCTGCGGAAGAAAAAGAAAAAAAAGGAAAATCGCGACGCATAAGCGCAAAAAGCGCCGCCGCCGCGATAGACATAAGAAGAAACTGCGCTAGTTTGAGGCTCTTGTGCCGCAAGCTGTTGTTATAGCCACCGGAAACGCCGGGAAGCTAAGTGAGTTTTGCGCTATCATCAAAGATGGCGCATTTTCCTTTTTTATGTCAAAAGACATAGGCTTTGCCGAAGAAGTTGAAGAAAGTGCCCAAACGTTCAAAAGAAACGCCGAAATCAAAGCAAAAGCTGTTTTTGAATACACAGCTTCAAAATACAAGGATTATTGGGTTGTGGCAGATGATTCCGGGCTAGAGGTAGAAGCTCTGGATGGCAGGCCCGGAATTTTTTCCGCGCGCTATGCCGGCGAAAATGCCTCCGGCAAAGACCGTTACATGAAATTATTGAACGAAATGGAAGGCAAAACTAACAGAAATGCCAGATTTGTCTGCTGCCTTTGCCTAATAAGGCCGGGCCATGCGCCGGAATTTTTTGAGGGAGTGTGCAGAGGCAGCATTTTGCCAGAACCTAGAGGCAGCGGCGGCTTTGGCTATGATCCGGTTTTTTTGCCGGAAGGCTGCACCCAAGGCTTTGGCGAAATGAGCGAAGAAGAAAAAAACACCCTGAGCCACAGGGGCAGGGCTGTGAAAAAAATGCTTGAGAGGCTAAATGCAGAACAAGCTTAAAGCCAAGGCGCTTTCTTGGAACAAGGTTATACTGGAAGCGATGTCTGTATGCAAATATTTCAACATAGATAAGCTCTTTATCTCTTGCGAAAACAAGCTTCGCAAATTGAACGCCCCGGAAAAAGAAATCGCGCTTAGGATGTTGGCCCTCGCTTTTTACTGCGACAGAACATATAACGGCAAATTTTCCAAAAGCGCGGCGTTTTCCAGATTTGCGGAAATTATGGATTTTGCCCATTTTGAGCAAACAATAAAAAGGCTTTTGAAAAAAGAAGATCCTGCGCTAGTGATTTTTTGGGCAATATTCAGATTGTCTTTTGGAAACTCCATTATGCAAAAGCGTTATTTGGCTATTGAAAAGAAAATGAGATTTTCTATATTACCTTCACTATGATTTTTGCTTTCATTTGCGATCCTCACTTTCAAAAGAAAGTGTCCAGTGTTTTGGTCAATGGAGAAGTTCCAAACCATAAAATAATCATCCTAACAGCATCCGAGTTTTTGGAAACGGGAAAATTGCCGGAAGGCATTTCCGGCGTTATAGTTGAGCGAGGCACCTGGCAAAAGAGCTTTAGCATGATGCGTTATTTTGGCCTGCTTCCTCTTCTGGAACAGCAAACACTCGCCTTTGTAAGCTCGTCAGACACAGAATTCAAAGGCCGTGGCGCTATGAAAGGCAAGGAATTCATAATCCCAAACACCATAAACGCAGAAGAAGCCTCAACTCAACTCACTCGTTTGCTGGAGCTTCCCCCGCCAGCCTTTGCGCACCCGAAATCAAAAGCCATAGCTTAGAACAATGCGAAAAGCTACGCTTGAAACTATTCTGGACAAAGCGTGTTTTTTCGGATTGCGTGAAACACGCATTTTGCCTGATCTGCAAAACGGCAAAAAAGGGCTTGTGATTGAAATAAACAATGAACGTCTTTTTGCGCGAAACGCATTTAGCGATGTCTCTGAGATTCCGAAGCTTGACGGGAAAGAAGGCTGGCAAATAATTCAGGGTACGCCGGGGTTTGAATATCCTGCGGAAAAGGAAAAATGGGTTAATTGCTACGCCAATATAAGCATGCTAAGGCGAAATTTTGCGCGGGTAGCGGTAATTTTGGATAATTATACGCCTCTACTGGATAACATTGAAAAATCTTGCGTTGAGGTTTTTTGCGAAAAAGATTTGCAAAAAAACGGAATAGATGATTTGCTTAGGTTAAAAATCGCAAAAATCAATATACCAAAAACACCTCTGTTTTTTGCCGCGAAATATTCCGGTTTATTTGTTCTGCTGCTTTGCGCTTTGCCATTTCTTATAACGAGCAGCCCTAAGGAGCAGGTTAGCAATTTGCGAAATATTTCCGGCGAAGTGCTGAAATACTCGGAAAAAGGCGATATAGTCCATGTTTTTAAAAGCGAAGAAACCTTGACGCAGATAGCCCGCTTTGCCATTGGAAAATATAATTCCCTTATAAGCACGCCGGCTATGATAAGTGAATATTTAAAAGATAACGGATTGTCTTTGCAAAGCAAAATAAAAGCAGGGGATACTTTGCGGCTTAAACTGCCCGCATTCGACAACCCCCGCCATAAATCAATGCAAGGAGCGTGGAGTTTTTTCACCGGGCTTTTGAATGACAGCCTCGCTTACATAACGGAATTTTACAACCCAACGCAAACCTCAACTGTGCGCAGGCACACAGGAATAGATGTATCGGGGCGCAAAGGAGCAAGGATTCTGGCGCCTTTCAGCGGAACCGCATGGACATCCGAAGATGAGCTTGGCGGGCTTATGATTGCGATAGCCAGAGAAAAAGACTTGATTATTTTTATGCATTGCGACCAGCGTTTTTATTTGGACGGGCAAACTGTTATGGAAGGAGACCCGATAGCTTCTGTTGGAACCAGCGGCCGCACGACCGGGCCCCATGTGCATATTGTAACCGGGAAAATAACGCCGAGTGGCGATAAGAATTTTGGCAATGCAAAATATAGAGTTTTAAATCCGTTTGAATGGTACAAGGAGATTTAATATGCGAAAAACAGTTTTTGTTTTTATGGGCGGGCCTAGCGCGGAACACAGAGTTTCTCTTGTAAGCGGAACCGGAATTGTCAGAGCTTTAGACGCTCGCAAATATGCGGTGCATCCCGTGCTTATAGCGCAAGATGGCCATTGGATTTGGGGAAGCAAGCCGCTTACGCCGTATCAGAGCGAAAATTTCAGCGTGAATTTTTTCAGCAGCGCAGAAAATTCGATGCAGAAAAAAATGCGGCCTTCGCCGGAAGAATTGAAGCCTGTTGATATTGCGTTTATAGCTTTGCACGGACGTTTTGGCGAAGACGGACATCTTCAGGCAATGCTGGATTATGCCGGTATTCCATACACAGGCAGCGGAATGCTTTCCAGTGCGCTTGCCATGGACAAAATTAAGAGCAAGGAAATATATATTGCAAACTCAATTTCAACTGCGAGTTTTAGAGTTTGGCGAAAGGAAAATTTTTCAAAGGAGCTTATAGAGGAAGCTTTTGAAACCTTGGGTTCGCCTCTTGTGATTAAAGACCCTCTTGGCGGTTCTTCTTTGGATATGGGGTTTGCGAAAAACATTGAAGAAGCCGGGAAGCTTTGCGAAAAGCTTTTTGAAAAAAACGACAGGCTTTTAGTGGAGCAATTTATATCAGGCCAAGAAACAACCTGTGCCTACATTGATGGCTGTCCTCCGTTGCCACCCACTGAAATCAGAATGACAACGAGGAATTTTTTTGATTTTGACGCAAAATACAACGGCGAAGTTATGGAAATAACCCCTGCGGAATTTCCTCCGGACTTAACGAAAGAAATCCAGAATCTTGCGCGCAAGGCTCACCACGCCCTTGACTGCGAAGTTTACAGCCGTACGGATATGATTATAAACAAAGAAGGCAAGCTTTTTGTGCTGGAAACCAACACGCTCCCCGGCATGACTCCTACTTCTTTTATACCACAGCAGGCAAAGCACATTGGTCTTGACTACAGAGCTTTAGTGGAAGCACTCATTGAAAAAAGCTTGGTGAAATAAAGGGGGCTGGGAATCTAATCACTTTTTTAATAATTCAATTTTCTTGTTCAATTTCTCATCAAAAGTTTTTACTTCATCGCCTCTGATTCTAGTATTAGCATAAAGAAGCTCATCTACAAAATCCAAATTAGAATCTCCATATTCTGCAATTGCAAAAAATACAACCTCTTCATTTTCAACCCTAACTCCTTCTAATAAAAATATTTTCAATAGATTTTTCGATATGTCCTTTCTGCCTATTCTATAAACTTTACTGAGTACATAAATCACTTCAGCAACAACTTGCGTTAATATTTTCACATTGCCGCTTTTCAACTCCTGTTTCGCAATTTCAGATTGATTCGGTTCGTCATTTAACAAATACCGCAAAATTATATTCGCATCAACGAGTACCATATTTTTCCCTCATTGCTAATTCCCAAGCCGAGTCTTCTTTTGACCTAAGCTCCGAATTGGCATATTTAGAAAGAGAACCAAAGCCATCATCTGAGGCTTGTTTTGCAAGAGCTTTATCATTGCTATAATCATATAAACTAACAACAATCACTTTTACTGGCGAGGACAATTTTTCCATATACCGAGTAGGCACGGGAATTTGTCCGTTAACAACACTTGTCTCAAACTGCATAGCTACGCTCATATTAGAAAATATAGAAATCTGATTCAGACTTTAGTGATCATTGAAGATTCTTTGAATATTTCCATTTTCTATCTCACTGCTATCCGTAAAATTTGTTTCTCGCTATCAAACTTAACCCTTGCAATATACAATCCTTTTGTCTGAACCAGAATTTTCAGAATTTTAGAATTTCCAGAATTTGCTGAGTATACTTGCTTTCCTTGCAAATTGTAGAGTTCCACTTTTGCGTCTTTTGGGATATTTTGAAGGATTATTGTGTTGCCTGTTGCATAAGCGTGGATGTTGAGTTGAGAGTTGAGAGTTATTTGACACTTCACCGCAGATGCTTACTTTTTCGCCGCCTAGGAACCAGCAGATTTCTTCGCTTAGTGCTATGCACTTTTCAGAATGTCGCATAGCCGCCTGCGGTGTCTGCCATTTCAACGTTTGAAGGGTATGTAAATGAGATAATCAAGTCATTGAAAAATAGCCTGCGAAAATAACTATATTAATGAGGAAGACTTGGCGTTGCTATTGAACAAGCTGTATAGTATGAGTTCGGAGCTTTATGGCAAGTATGAGGAATTTGTGGAGATCGATATGAATTTGAAGAAATGGGCAAAATCTGGCGTGCGTGAAGCCATTGACAAAGCTGCTGGCAAAGCCGAGAAAAAAGGACAGGCAAAATTGTTTGCTCTTTGGGAAAGCGGCGTTTCTTTGGATGAAGCTAAAAGAATGTTTGGGTTTGCAAGTGCTAACCCGTAGACATTGAAAAAAGCTTGACGAAATCTATCGCACAGCTATCCGTAAAATTTGTTTCTCGCTATCAAACTTAACCCTTGCAATATACATCCCTTTTGTCTGAACCATGGTTTTCAGAATTAAAAAATGCTAAGCATGCCGAAAACAGGAAATTGATCCTAGGCAATACAGCATGCCTTGCCCCTACCCCACGGTTCAAAACAATATTGCATAAACATCATGAGGCTGTGGTCAAAAATACTGATATACTTACCTATCCGCCACATTCTCGCTCTTCTTTAAAGGCTTTGATTTTTATCTCGTATAATGCAGTTAGCTCAACATTTCTAGAATTTATTAAACTCTCAAAATCAGGAAGCGGAATAATAGATTTTTCTTGGGGCGGATTAGTATTTTTCTGATTATCTAATTTATTTTTCAAATTTTTATTTTCGTCAGACAAAACTTGTATTTCTTTCTCAAATTTTTGTTTATAAAAATTCCAATAAAGTTTAACAATAAAAAATTCAAGTATTAAGCTAATTAAGATAATAGAAATGCACTGCTTCCAATTTGTTACAATGAAAGGCATCATGTTAATTAATGCCTACTGAACGAACCTGACATTTTTTGGGTTATATATAAAGTCTATTGCATTTTCTATCCAAATCATCAGTTCATAAGAGAGC
>WQTK01000158.1 GCA_009786285.1 Candidatus Fibrimonadales bacterium
AGTTCCGCTTGCGCTGTCGTAAGGGTTAAAACCTGGCACCACCCTATAAGTCTCCTGTATCGTTTTCCTGTAACTGTAACCGCTTGTGAATTTCAGGTCTATGTCGTTATCTAGCTTTATGTACCAGCGCCAAAACTGAAAACCTCTCTTAGTCTTAAGCGCATAAGATATAGCAAGCTCATCGCCAAAAGCATAGCCCCTGTCTACAACAAGGTCCATGTACAACCAAGGAACCATTATGTAATCCTCCTCTTCCCAAGCCTCAGTACCAGGCAGCTCCATCTTTGCGCGGCGGCGCTGCTCCTCTGCTTTTACTCTGACGCTGTTGTCTATGCGAATATTGCCCTGAGTGAGCGCGCTTATGCGAATTATCGGGTTGAAATCTATTGTGGTAAGCCACACGTTTTCCGCAGTCTGGTATGGGCGAACCGTGCGCTGCTCCTGATAATCAAAGCGGTGAGAAGTGGAAAAACTGCGGAACCTGCTGTTCAAAAAATCAATGCGTTTAGCAAAGTTCGGAATATCAACCCCAATTCCTATCTTAGGCCACACCGTGGTTGTGTCTATGAAAAGAGGATTCTCCCTCATCTGCCGGAAAGTCTCCGTCCAAGTCAAATCACCCTTAATTCCAATATCCCACCAAGGCAAGGTAAGCGCAGTGCTGTTTGTTAAACTGCGGCGAACAGCATGCTCAAAACGGCCCTGATATACAATTGAATCCGTATTCCTGTTTCTGTACTGCGCAAAATCCACATAGTCATCCCTTGAATCCAAACCCATATCGCCGCTAACCAAATTCCAAAAACCCCTGTTGCGGTAACCATCGCCAAAACCAAGCCCAAACAGATAATACTGGAAGGGCTCCACGCCTTGCTCCTCATACAATTGCCAAAGCGCAAAATCTTCGCCGCTAGTCTGCAAGTCAACGCTCCATATGCTGCGAATTTCGCGCCATTTCCATTTTTCAAAAAATGAGCTAACGGCGTTTTTGCCAGCAATGCCGGCAAGCTGCGGCAGCTTCAAGCTCGGAGAAAACTCAAAGCGATTGTTCTGCTGAATTGTCCAAAAATTTTTGGAAAGCATTTCTTCATCATAAAAATCAAAATTGTTTGGAATGGATTTATTCTGCGTAAATCCGCTGTTGAAAGAAAAACGCATAGGCAAAATCTCAGAGAAAATAGGAATCCAGTCAACCGAAAGATTTATCCTGAAGTCCTGCTTGCGGTCTCGCTCGTTGCGCAAAATTCCATAAGCTCTGCCATATTCCCTTTCGCCAACATCCTCTATTATATAAGAACGGGCTTCCTGCCAAATGGTATCGCTCGCGCCGGTGGTGTCATTTGTCCTAACCTCCAGCGGATACATATACAAAGAATCTCTGACATAAATTCTTTTATCAAAATGATCGTGGTCAAATATGAAATTTTTGGCAAACAAACCGCCTTCCCCATTTGTGCTGAAAAAATCGCCTTTTGTAAAGGCTTCCCTGTCTCCGCCACCCTGCATATCGCGGTTAATAGCCAAAGTGTAATTAACGCTCAAGAAAGGGAAAATATTCCAGCGAACATCTGCTTTGTGCCTTAAATCCGTTGTGAAATTAGTTATTTTCTCCACCTGAGGCTCCAAGAAATTCGGGTCTCTCTCCTGGTTAACGTGCCTGCTGTAAGACAAATCCATCAAAGTCAAGTCAAAAGTGCTTGGCCATAGTTCTATAGGTATGCTTTTATTGCCAAACAGGAACAGATTGCTCCGTTCAAAAGTTCCGAGCTTATATTCAAAAACCGTATTGTATTGATAAGAGCTGTCCGCTATTTTCGTGGCCCTTCGCTCGGTTTCGCTATAGGAATAACTCATGGCCGGACGCTCCAAAAACATCTGGCTGAAAATTTCCTGGAAAATATTATCGTCTTTTTTGTAATCTTTGCTAAAGCCAAGCGATAGTGTTTTTGTGCGTGAAAAACTCTGATACCCCTTTGACTCCAAAGAGTCTCGCAACCTTCGCTCCTGCGCAGTGTCTTTAATCTCCAAATCTACAGTAGCAAAATCTCCAAACATATCAAAGGCGTTGTCATGGCTAAGGTTTATATCATCTTCCGGCTTTAAATACGGGCGAAGCGTTGTTGAACTATAGCTAACTCCCAAAGGCAGCCGCAAACCATATTCATCGCTGAAAAATTTATTTATGTTCAAGCTTGCCGCTCCGTTCACATCCAGCCTTGTGTTCGCTTCGCTAAGAGTTGGCTTTGGGCTTTTTACATCGCTTTTGAGAGTCGCGAAATTTCCGTCTTGGTAGCGTAATTCGCCGGAAACGGAAAATACATCCGAAAAATCAAGCTGGCCGTGCATTCTGGTAGCATAACCCCATGCATTGTTCATGCCGGTCAACCGCAAATCGTTTATCCAAAAAGTTCCGGTCTTTTCCAAATCGCTCAAATTAGCATTGTCATCTGCAATAACAACAAAGCGTATCCAGTTAACATTGCTATTAGACGGATCTCCGACAATCTTTATCTTTTCCTGCCTATCTCCACCCAAATCTCTCTCTGCGGGTTTTAAGAACGGAGGCGCTCCGCGCAAAACTTTCAAGTTTGAAAACTCTGCGAGGGGCAAAGCAAAAGCATTGGCTTTCCAGTTTCTCTCATGGCAGTCCTGAATTCTTTCCGAAGACGAGCATTCAAATTTAATAGGCTTAAAAGACCATTCATAATAATCCTCGCTGCCGTCAAGCCCGCCGCGCCCGAATTGCAATGCGAATCTAATCGGAGTTGCGGCTGCCTCTGTTTCGTAGTGAACTTCCAGCTTCATGTTGTTGTAAGATGTGAAATCTTTGACCTCATTGTCAAAAAACTTGGTTGCGCTAACTTCCTGCCCACGGTGCAAGCCGCCATATTCCAGCAACAGGCTCTGCTCTTTTAAAAGAGCATTTGATTCCTCATCTCTTTCTTTTGGAGTATTTGGAGAAGTGAAATAAAAACCTGCGTTGTCTCTATTGTTGATTACCTGAATTCTCATATAGTTGCTATCCGGAACAACCACTGAGCCCGGCGCATAGATTTCTCCGGTCAGGCCGCCGGTTACGTTTTGGGTGATTGGATTGGAAATAACGCCGAATTCATTGCTGCCTGCGCTCTCCAGCCATTCATTGCCAACAATTTTTAAATCCGCTATCTGCGTTCTGCCCTCGGCTATGCCGGGGCCCAAGTTTCCGTACCAAAGCCTTGTGAATATAGCCTCGGAAAGCACTTTGCTAAGGGACGTTCCAATGCTTGAAACTATGGTATCAGGCTGGTCCAAGGGAATGCGAAATCTGCGCCAGCCGTTTTGCAACTTTTCAAACTTTGTGGGATCTTCATCCGATAGATCTATTTTGTAGCGGGCAAAACGAATCTCAGTGTCTAACCGCAAGTTGCGGTTTATATCTTCTGTATCAAAAGACCTTTCGCCCACATTGCCTTTTGTTTCGTTTATCTGGGTAGGAGGGTCGCTTAAATCGAGCAAATCCGGATTGAATTTATCATTTGTCCTTTCCAGCTCTGTGGAGCGGCACTCGGAATAACGGCAATCCCAAACCAGCAATTTCCCATCCACTTTTGCAGAATGGCCTAGCCCCAGATCGTTAAGCGGCATTGTAGTGCCAGGATCCGCTTCGGTGTCCAGCGATCCGTTAGGCTCATAGCCGTTTATGCTTATGTCTTCGCTAACGCTGCCCAAATCCAAATACAAAGAACCCACGTTTCCGCGAACCACAACTTCTATATATCTTTTTTGCGACAAATCCTGATAGTAAACGCCGTTTGGCCGCATAACGCCGCCCCAGCTTTTTCCGCTCAAATTGTCATTTGGCCGCAATCTAAAACTCAAAATCGTTATCTCTCTGCTGTCCACATCGCTATTCCCAACCGGTGTGTAAATTTGGCGGTAGCGCATGGATGTATTGCTGTGCCACACAAATTCCCCAGCGTGTTTAAAATCTTGGTATTCTATAAATGTTCCCAGGTCTTTTTCTATGCCTCCCGGAGGGCTTGCCTTGTACCACATAAGCCTGTAAAGCGGATATTGCAAATTCAAAGCACTTGATTCAAAATCATCTATCAAAGCGGATTTTCTGTTGCTTGTATTTGAATTATGGTAGCTTGCGGCAAATTCTCCTTCCAAGCTCCACCTAGACTTTTCTTTGGAATCTATAAAAGGCACGGCGTTTATCATTTTATCCATTGTTTGCGAAGTGTCCTTTAAACGCAAATTTGTTCCCAGCAAAAGCCCGGAAAACGGCTCGCCGCCAAGCCTTGGATTTTCCGTGGAAACGCTTTGATTCTTGTAAAGAGCGGTTAATCCGAAAAGAGAACCGTCTTCAAATTTTTTCAGCGGATATTCCGCCCTCGCTCCCAAAAGCAATTTGCTCTGAAGCTCAAAAAGCGGCTCGCACTCAAAATTAACCGTAATCTCCTTGTTCGGATCCAGCGCACGTTCGCTGATCAGCTCAATTTGCCCAAGCTCGTAATTCACTTGGTAATCGACATCCCTTACAAGCACCTCGGAACCGGCTTTCAACTTTTCCGAATTAGGCGCAATGTCCAAACAGCCACCGCCGCTAACCGAATAACTGCTGCTCGGGTCTCTAACGCTTATGCTGGAACGCCTGCGTTTTCCAACGGCTTCAAAATAAAAACGATACTGGTAAGCGCTACCTAAATTATTTATAGACATGGTATAAAGCGAAGCCATTGCGCTGGAAGGGTCCACGTTTCTGAAAGGCTCCAAGCAACGTTCTGTGGCGGTTTTAACTGCGTCTTCCCTGTTTGGAAAGCCGTTTCGCATATACCAGTTTATATCACGGCAAGGCAGGCGCATATCTCCGGTGTATTCGCTTCCTTCCTTTAAAAAAATTGACACATCGCTGGTCAGAATAACTCCGGTCGCAGAATCTGCCACTCCCAGTATTTTCAAAAAATCAACGGCGTTTCTTGAACGATCTTTCATCCGCAAAATAAAATTGCTCGCATTCTCCGAAGAAACTCCAATGTTATAAGTATTCCTCAGCATCAATTTTTCAATATCTTTCAAATTATCCGTGGACTGGTCATATTGAATGAGTATTACTTCGTCCCCTTGATTATTTCTAACCGCAGATGTTCCGCCACGATTTGTGCCATCTCCGCTCCAAGACGCAGCGATAAGCATGCCGGCAGCGCCGCTTTTTATCCGCAAAATTCCGGTATTGGCGTCAAAAACATAATCCGTTCCATTTTGCATTTCCATTATTGAAAGCCCCTGGATTCTTGTAGCAATGCTGCTTCCCGGAGGATAATAAATTCCGGTAATGCCATTAATGGTTGTGTTTTTACTGTTCACCACACTCGCTTTCCAAAGCTTAAGGCCGGCTAAATTCCAGCGAGGCGGCATATTGCCGTTTATTTTTGCAGTTACATAAGCATTTCGCATGCTATGAGTTAAAAAGTAATATTTGTGGGCAATGAAACCCTTGTCTTGAACTTGGAATTCCGTGCTTTCGTCTTTGCCCCTTATGGTGTAGCTCTCCTGGCTGCCAGCGTCTTGCGAGGCTATTGTGGTTAATCGCCAGTTTCCGAATTTCCAGTCCGCTTTTATTCCAAACAGGCCCTGATGCTGTTCTGCATAGCCTGTAAGCTCTGTGCCGGCCAAGCTCAGCGAAGTGTTTCCGGCTTCAAGCCTTTGCAAAATATAATCTTCAAATTCGCCGGGAGTTTCTTCTGCATAGACTACGCGAACCCTGTTCCTAACCCCAAGCCCGCCCTCGGTATTGTTTATTTCAACCGTAATATTTCTGCCTATTTTCCCCTGCACAATAAAGCTTGGAACGTATGAAAGAGAAGGCGATGGCCACAAGCTGTTTTCATGACTGCCGGGCGCATCGTCTGAGATGCCTATGCCGTGAAAGCGAATGTCCATTGTACCTTGCAATAGAAGCTTTGGCCTGTCAAAGCCAAAATCCTTCATCCAGTTCGGTATTTTCATAGGCAGTGATATATTGAAAAGGGAGCCTTCCGCAGGCTCATCAACTCCGCCGTTCCTTTGCCCTATAAACGAATTCAGCCAAAGCCTGTTAAGCCCAATGTTGAACATATCCAGCGAGTAATCCGCAAGCTCAGGGTAATAGGCGTCCCAAAGCGGCAAAGTGTCTTTGTTCATGCTGCTCACAATCCCGGCTTGCACAACGCTGGACCTGCTTTCAAAGTCTATTCCATGTTCATAAACAATCGGCTGCCTGTTGGCCTTGAGCGGCATGCCGTCGGAAATGCCTTTTTGCGGGAGCAGCCCCTTAAGCGGCTCGGCTTGCGGCGGCAGAGGAACG
>WQTK01000159.1 GCA_009786285.1 Candidatus Fibrimonadales bacterium
CAAAAGTGTTTATTTCAAAAATAATCAAATCCGGTTTTTTGGCAGAGGCTTCTGCTATGGCTCGGCGAGCGTAGTCGTTCATGCCGGGATCAACATCGCCTTCAAGGGTTATCCAAGCGGCAATTTTGCTTTCTCCCTCGGCAAGGGCAAAAGAGGCCAAAATTAAGATTGGCAGAATAAAACGAAGCATTCCGGCCTCCTATTTTTTTTTGTCTTTGAGCATTATGCTTATGACATTTGCAATTTTTTTCGCGGCCTCATCGCTCAACTGTTTTGTAGGCTGGGGCTTTGGGTTTTTCAAAATGAACTTACTGTTTTCCATGTGATTCTGCCTTTTCAATTGACCATTCGAGACCATCAGGGGCTTGGGAGGCGAATTGTGATAAAACGCCGCCAAAGAGCAATGCCATTAACGCAAAGGCTAAAGCAGCTTTTTTGGCATGGACTGCATAAGCAAAATAAAGAACAACAGCGGTAGCAACACCTTCCAAGGCGCCAATAGCCAAGTGTATAGGCAGCATTGAAGCGGCGAAAGCCGCAAACGGAAGCCCGGCTATACCAGAAGCATAAGTTTGAAGCACCACGCCAAGAGCGCCCAGTTGCAAGCCTAAAACAACAGAGAGAACGGAAGCGAGTGCCATGTTTCTTTTGGCAAGCGGCTCAAAAACCAGCGGATAAACAATAAGGCAAGGGATAACACCCAAGTTGAAAATATTGCATCCTAGGGCAAGCAAGCCGCCATCGGCAAAAAACAAGCATTGAACTACCAGTACCAAAGACATGGAAAGCAGCGCAGGAAACGCCCCTATCATGGCAGCGAGCAATATGCCTCCGGTTATATGGCCGCTGGAGCCTGTTTGGGGAATTGCGAAGTTGACCATTTGAGCGGCAAAGATAAATGCGCTCATAACAGCCATCATAGGAAGCTTCTCTTTGCTGAAACACTCCCCTTTCACGGATTTTTTCACAGAATAAGCAATAGCCACAGCACTAACTGCGCACATTGCTATCCCAACAGCAGGCGAAATCAAATCATCAGACATATGCATGAAGGTAATTTAGAAAATATCGCTGGAGGTTCATTAAAACGCATCTGCTTTAATTATAAAACACTCCGCTCTTCGGATTCCTGTTTTTTCAGGGTCTTCCGGCTCTTGGGCATAGACGAAAATTTTCCTTTCATCTATGCCGTAAAAATTGCTCAAAGTGTAACGTATGTGAAGCGCACGCTGAAAAAAAGCGGCTTCATCAATTTCAGAAATTTGCTCTCCAGAATAGCCAAAACAATGAAGTCGCAAGTTTGGCTCCGCTCTTAAAATGCCTGCTATTTGCGAAATTTGGAATAAATGAAGCGAATCGTTTGGGCTTGTGCGCGTTTCCGGATAGTAAAATATAAAATCAGGCTTTCTGTTCAGAAATGGATTAATTGGTTCCGGCGCCAGCACAGGTTCTGGCGCCAGCACGGGTTCGGGTGTTGGCATAGGCGCAGGTTTTGGCGTTGGCATGGGTTCGGGCGTTGACGTTGACGCAGACGCAAATGAAATTTTCACGACAAATCCTATGCTCCAAGGGTGCCATGATTTCCATGAATCGTTTGCTACTATGTTCGCGCCGTCATTGTGCGGCTCTCTTTCAATTGCCGGCGGCAAAGATTTGTCAAAACCTTTGTTGATGGAATAATCTGCGAATACGCCGGCCTGCAAGGTTGATTTATTGCTGGTTCTCATTTTTACGCCACCTTCCAAAGCAAGCATAACCAGCGTTTTTGAAGATTTTTTTGTTTTGAAAGTGCTATCCCTATGATCGCCAAAGCCTTGGAAAAACGGCTCGGTTAGGATTAAATTGTACTGTGGATAATAGCCTTCCGTTCTAAGGCCATTATAGCTTATATCTGCGCCTGTGCTAAGAGGCTTTCCTATTTTTACGCCTGCGGCCGTGTAATAAAAATCATTGTTGTATTTGAGCATAATAGGCACTTGCAAAATTTTCCCGTATAATTCTTCTTTATATTTGTTTATTGAATATCTAAAAATAAGCGAGTCACCTTCGCTGTCAACTGTAATCGGGTTTTCTCCGCTTTTGCCGCTCGTTTTTGTTCGCCACCTGGAGGAATATTCAACCCCTGCCGACAATCCGAATTTTTCAACAGGGTAAACAGAAATCGCAATGCCGGGAACGCTATTGAAAGAAAGCTCAGAAGCTCCAAAGCCGTAATGCACGTCAATTTCATAAGAGGCCCTGGCAAAAAGCATAACAGGCAGAAGAATAGCAAAAAATATATAACTATTAACTCTCAATTCTCAGATCTCCACTCTTTGTCCCCTACAATGTAAATTCCGGCAGGAGTGCTTTCCACGTGCGAACCTTTTAGATTGTAAATTTTTGAGCCGGATTTTGCGGTTTTTCCGTTAATTCCAAGCACCTGTTTTTTAAGCGCAGATTTTGGGGCAGTTTTAACTTTGCTCTTCGGATTGCCCTCGCAGGTTGAAATTCTCATGCCGTCTGCCGTGTGCATGGTTACTTTGTAAATATCTTTCGCACTGAGGGTGTCTGCGCTGCTTGGGCCTGCGGAATAGAATTGATCTTCGCCAGCCCAGTTTCCGTTTTTAAACCATTTGTAATCCGAAAATTCATAGCCGCCGTTTGTCAGCGGATTGTTGTTAATGAATAAAACATTGTTCCATTTTTGCATTGCCACGGAGTCAAACGGAATTGGAGTTTCTATTAAAATAGTGTCTCGCTCGCTGTAAATTCCATCTTTTGACATCAGCTTGTAAAACAGAGTGTCCACTCCAGGCTTGCCAAATGAAAATGGAATTTCATATAGCATAAAACCGTCTGCGTCCATATCGCCCCTTTGCGGATTGTTTTCGCCCAAGCTAAGAATTATTTCCGATTCAAAAACTGTTATTTGAATGGTTGCGCTCTTCAAGTTGCACTGGCTGGCAACAAAATAATTTCGCTGCTTGCCGCTCAAATCATTATCCTGGGCAAAACTGCCGTCAAACATTATTTTATGCGCAACGACTGCATCACGGCCTCTTTCCACAGAGAATTCCGCAGAATCCGCCGCTCCCGTGTAATTCTCGGTTCCGTTAAACGATGCTCTTACCATCCAGTCTCCAACCTTGTTCGGCAGGGTTTTGGAATAATTTGCGCTGCCTATCATTTTGTATTCCCAAGTTATGGAATCATTTTCAACAAATGCGTTTTTTGCTGCGATGCTTGGCTTTACGGGGTTTGAGAGTTCATATTTTCCAAGCACATTTATCACTAAATATCCCAGGGCCTGTGTTATGTTTGCCTGTGTTGTGAAACCCGGTGATTCAAGGGTGTAATTTTTGGACAGAGGACCAGTGGAAAGCCAGTTAACCGCCACGGCTACGGCAATATCTGTTCCGACATTTGGAGAGGCGAAGTTTGCGGAGGCAGAATAATCATTTGCGGAAACCACGTCATTTTGAAAAAGCTCAGTTGCGTCAAAATCTATGCTAGTTATATTTGCTGTTGTTGTTGCGTCATAGGCTTTGTTCTTTGCCACGGCAGAATTGATATTCAGCGTAACTTTTTTCTTGTTTATTGCTATGTTCCCAAGTGAAATTTCCGCAGACGCATAGTCGCTGCTTTCAGCTACGGAAACTGATACTGCGTAAATGCCTGCGTCTGCAGGCGGGCTGTTTTTTCCATCGTATAAAACGGTGATTGAGCCGAGCGTTCCAACAACGTTTGTTTTTTGGCCTACTGTTATCGGTTCTATTGGAGCGCCTTGGTAAATTAAATTTGCGGGAAGAATGTAATCCAGCATATCTCTTGTCACTGCGGCTTTGGATGGTTTCCATACGGCTATCAATGTGATGGGCGCTGTAACAGGAGTACTAAAAACGTATGGAGAGCCATTTAATTCCCAGTGTTCAAAATCGTAATCTGCTTTTGTTGGAGGAGGTACGGGAAGCGAAGCTGTTTCGCCGTGGCTCACCATTTGGCTTGTGACGTTTCCGCCACCTCCGGTTTCAAATTTCACCGTATATGTTTTAGCTTTCCATTTTGCGTTAATTGTTGTTGTTGCCGTTATTGGAGTGTTAAAATTAAAATCCCAGCCTTCAAAATCATATCCAGTTTTAGTTAAGGTTTCTGTTGGCTTGGAAGCAAGGCTGTCTTTTAGCACGCTTTGCGATGGCGGCGTGGGGCTTCCGCCGTTTGGGTTAAAAGAAACGGTGTAGCTTGACCTCTCGGTTAAATTGACTATTACGGTTTTTGAAATGCCTTCCCTTTCCACTGTATATATTAAAATTTGGGCATCATTTTCGAAAATGGGCTTAAAAACAGCATTCAAGCTCAAAATAAAATTGCTCCCTTTCCACTTGATATCCCCGTCTTCCGGCTTAATGGAGAGCGTGAAAGCGTCTCCATACATTACGGTTGTTGAAACAGAGGCTTCGCAACCGAGCAAATTTCCGTTCGCAAAAATTCCAAAATCTGCGCACTGCGCCCATGTCGAGGAAATGGCGGCAAAGATAAAAAACAAAGCAATGCACAGTTTTCGCATATCTACAGCCCCATCAGTTTCTTCGCCATTTTTTCCATAAAATCCGGCGGAATGTCACGGGTTTCGTCAAAATCAATGTCTATGGCTTCCTGTTCTGGTTTCAACGCTACGTTAGCCTTGCCTTGCATTCTGAACTTTTTTACGCCGGGCAATGCCAAAATTTTGAAAAAATCCAATTGAACCGCGCCGGAAAAACTCATTTGGCTGCTTCCCGGAGAAATCCATTTTGAATTTTGCAGGCTGAACGGAATTTCAAAGAGCGAATCCAAATAGATAAAACCTGTTAAATTTTCGACAAACAAGGAATCTTTGCCTTCGTTTTTTGCGTTCAAAAATATGTTGAATGTCAGGGAGTCTCCGGTGAAGGATTCTATTTTGGCGCTTTGGTATGTGAATTTGCATTTGCTTAAAATATTTGCGGTTTGTATTTTTTTAGATACCGTACAGGAGGCAGCCAATAGCACAAGCCCTAAACAAATTACTATTTTCAACAATATGCGCATAAATATCAAATTTACAAACTTTGCGGCAACTATATTGCTTTTCGCAGGGTTTGCAGTGGCGGCTATAAACGTAAATACCGGCGGCAACGCTGAAATTGCCGATTTTATTGAAAGCGAAAGCAAAAAAGTTGTACAGATGCCCGATACTCTTGATTTGAACTTGAATTTTCAAATGGCAAAAGACAGGCACAGCAGAGCCGGAGCTTTGTTTTTTATAGGCGAGAGGAAAGTTTCTATTCAGGCGGATTATGTTTTGGGCCAGCTTAAAGGCACCGTGCAAGCGGATACTTCCTGGACAACAGGTTACTGCGGGATGATTGAGTGCCAGGCAAAGCCCATGCCTGCGCAGCAGAGAATAGATGTTGCAAAGGCAATGGTTTCAAAACTGTTAAACGAACTTAACGGCAAAATCCGAGGAGCCTTTGCAGAACCGCAGAAAGATCAAGAGGCTAAAAAGTCTAAAAAGGCTAAAAAAACCGAAGAAGAGGAGGATGAAGAGGATTTATGAACTACATAGTAGCGACTTATTTAATAAGGCTTGTCGGGGTATTGCTTATTATTCCGTCGCTTATGCCAATCACTTTTTCAAGGTGGTTTCCTGGCTTGATTGCCGAAAGCACCAGATGGGTGCCTTTTATAGCCGGAGTTGCAATTTACATTGGGGCATCCATTGCTTACCATATTTTTCGCCAAAGAGAACGGAGAAAAGCAAATGAGCGAGAACGCGATTGAAATAAAGGATTTGCACAAAACTTACAGACAGGGATTTTGGCTGAGCAAGAAAAAAACTTTGTTCGGCATATCTTTGCAGGTTAAAAAAGGCGAGGTCTTTGGCTTTATTGGCCCTAACGGTGCAGGCAAAAGCACAGCGATAAAAGTTTTGACCGGGCTTTTGCGCAAAGACAGCGGCGAAGTTTTGATTTTGGGAAAATCTCCCGATGAAAGCAAAAACAGGGCTAAGTTAGGCTACCTGCCCGAACAGCCATATTTTTACGATTCCCTTAGCGGCTACGAGCTTTTGAAATTCTACGGCGGGCTGAGCGGCCTAAAGGGCAAGCTTCTTGAGGAAAGAATTCGCTGGGCTTTGAATCTTGTGAATGCAAACTCAGACTGGATTTACCGCCGCCTGCGCACATATTCCAAAGGAATGCAGCAAAGAGTTGGCTTGGCGCAGGCCATTTTGCATAAGCCGGAGCTTTTGATTTTGGATGAGCCTATGAGCGGCCTTGATCCTTTGGGCAGGCGCGATGTGCGAGAGGCCATTTTGGAGCTGAACAGGGAAGGCACA
>WQTK01000160.1 GCA_009786285.1 Candidatus Fibrimonadales bacterium
CAACGGGCGTTAAGCATCTTTCAACCGGCGATATTTTCAGAGGGATGCCGCCAGCGAGCGAGAATGGCAAACTGTTTGCGAGCTATGCCGGCGCAGGCAAGCTGGTTCCCGACGAAGTCACGGTTCAAATCTTTTCCCGCTATATTGGCGGCCTAATAGATACCAATAGATTTGACTCGGAAAAAGACGCATTTTTATTAGACGGCATTCCCCGCACCGTTGCCCAAGCCGGTCTTATAAAAAGCGTTGTTGAAGTAAAGCATATTTTTGTGCTAGACATCCCGGACTACTCTGTTATAGTTGAGCGCTTGCTCAAAAGGGCAAAAATCGAAGGGAGAAAAGACGATGCAGACGAGTCTGTGATAAGGTCTCGTTTAAAGGAATACGAAGACAAGACTGCCGCTGTTCTGGGAGCCTATGACAGCTCCTTAATAACAAAAATCAACGGCAGCCAAAGTCCCGATGAAGTATTTCGGGACACTTTGAGCGCATATATTATTCAGCGTAAGCAGCTTCTTTAATCAATTGGCCTTTAGAGTCTAAAATGCGAATTACATCTTCGTCTTTTTGAAGAATTAATTCCTGAGACTCGCCGGTAGCGGCATCCATGCGCATGTAAAGAGAACCATCTTCCATTTTAACAGCGGTAACGGAATTGCCGTTTGCGTCTGTTTCATGGTAGGTATCGCCCATTGCCATTGGGTTGGAACCAGTCCAGAATTCTATAGAATTGAGAACTAGAGAATCTACAAATAATGTAATACCTGTAGCTATGTGGCCAATCACCAAAAATACAAGCCAACTAATCCATTTGTTACCAAAGCTGTTGTTAAAGTCGTAAGCTGTTTTGGTTAGCTTAAACGAACCCCAGCAACCAGTTGTAGTTACTGCAAATGTACAAACGGCGAGCAGAGACAAAAGTACTCTTTTCATATGAAACTCCTATAGTTAAATTCCAGTGTAATTTAGAAAATCCATTTTCGCAAATCTTCTTTTGCCATGCCTTTTCGCTTGGCATAGTCCTCAAGCTGGTCTTCCCCTATTTTGCCAACCTTGAAGTAGCAGCTTTTGGGGTGCATGGCGAAATAGCCGCACTCAGAGGCTACCGGATTCATCGCATAATTTTCTGTTAGCGAAATTCCAATGTTTTTTTCCGGGGAAAGCAATTTCCAAATGGCCGCTTTTTCCGTGTGATCTGGGCTTGCAGGGTAACCGGGAGCGGCCCTAATGCCAACTCCGTTTAAAATGTCTCTGTGCAGCTTTTCCGCAAAAGCCTCTGCCAGCCGGTCTGCCAAAAGCCCTAAAATTATAGCGGAATAGTCATCGTTTAAATCTCTGAACCTCTTTTCCGCTTCATTTGCGCCCAACCCTGCGGTGGCGGCAAAAAGCCCTATGAAATCCGGCTCTGTTGGATGAAAAAAATCGGCGATGGATAAAAACGGTGGTTGTTGCTGACGCAAAAAATGTAACTTATCCGTCTCTACAACACATATATCGTCACCTGTACGCTGCACTTCAAAAAAACCTACCACCGCAGACGCTCTCAACAATTTTTTGTCCACAATTTCCTTTAGCAGAGCACGGGTATCGCTTTCCAAGTTCTTGTGCGCCTCAGAATATTGCGCTGGCCTTAAATCCCATGCGCTAAAATACATTCGCCAATTTATCAGCGGAATTATTGAATCCAAGTCCATATCGCTAAAAATTTTCAATCCTAGAAACGGAGGCGCAGTAATCATAGGCGTAATTTACTAAATTATCTTAAAATGTTTTCCAAAAAAACTATAATCCTTTTTCTGTTCTTGTGCGCAACTGCCTTTGCAGACACAACTGCTACGGCTATCATAGACACGACAGCCATAGACACAACTATTATAGACACAACTACTATAGACATAGCTATCATAGACACCACTGTCATAGACACCACCATAAAACCTGGGCTTCACTTTTTTGTTTCGGTTGGCGCGCAATTCATAAACTTTAAAGACCGCTCAAAATTCAAGGCTCTTTTAGATACCCAGTTTATAAAATACCAAGGCGATTACTTGGCAGACACTGCCGGCTTTTTGATTCCGCAGCGTCAGCCTTTTCAAACTGTGAATTTGGCTTTTCCAATAATGGCCGGCATAATTTGGCAGTTTAATGATATGCATTCCTTGGGGTTGGGCGCAGGCTTTTTATATAACAACGAATCTGTTGTTTTAACGGACAAGAAAGGTGAAACTCGCAATTATAAATATGCTTTGCAAGCGTTTCCTCTTTTTGTGGAATATCGTCTTTTGGTTTCCCCAAATTTAATTTCTATAAAAAACGGCGATTATTTCAGCCTGTTTTTGCGCTACTACTGGATGCTGCCGGGCACGGAAATTTACTCGTCCTGGGGCAATGCAAAAGCGGATTTTGACCCTTTGGGTAGTGGCTATGGAGTGTTTTTTGGTTATCGTTTTTGGGAATGGAATGGCTTTTCCGTATGGGGCGAGCTTGGATATTTGAGCCTGGATGTCAAATCCGGCGATAAAAACGGGATTTTGGATTCATGGAATTTAGGCGGAGTGTCTATTATGGTTAGGGTTATGTTTTAGCTAGAGATTTACTATATTTGTACTGTGTAATTTTTAAGAAAGGAGATATAATATGCATTTAACGGCCCAACAGGTTGAAAAACTTTTGCTGGGAACACAGACATTTGACCATTTGAGCTTTTCAATGCTTCTTGTGCGCTTGAAAATGCTCTATATGAAGGATTCATCACCGTCTGTGCTGCAAAACTGTACCAAGGAAATCTGCGGATTTCTTGACAAATTTCAAAATGCCATGATCACCGATTGCGCGATTTTAGCAAAACTATAGGAGAAACCAACATGTTAATGTCTTTTCAAGATACAACAAAGCTCATAGAAAGCGGCAAAACGCTTCACATTGCCGGAACCGAAAACCTTCTCAAAAAGTTGCCTAAAGGCAAATGGGTGGGAGGTTCCACAGAATACTTTATGGCCAAAGATGGCGGTAAAGTATCCAACGAACTCCTGTTTGTAACAGAGTTTGCATACGAGGCATCAATTAAAACCTATTCCGCGGCGGAAATTGAAAATGTAGCCGCAGATGCCTATGATAATGGCTTTTCCATAGCGATTATCCCGTTTGACAGCGCAGTGCACAAGGAATACGCCCACAATGCGGACGGATACAAAGACATGTTTATGAAGAACATTGTCGGGTGGATTTCCGGAGTGAATTTAGGCGTTCCCGGCCAAATTCCTATAGCCGTGTGCGGTTTGTGCGCTACTGCGTTCAACGATAAAGCCGTTGTGCTTCATTTGAATGTTCCAAAAAACAAGATTGTTGGCGTGAACATAGTCAACATATTTGCCCAAGACGAATCCTCTCCTGTTATTACATTTGCGCAGGATGGCTTCTCGGCAATCAAATGTTTTGTTGACGAAAAGGAAATGGAGCTATCAGACTATATTGCGCAAAACAAAATAGACACGAAGCTGCCTTTGGTTGGGGATTATGCCGGCAACGGCGTCAATATTTCCTTCAAGTCCATTGAAAACGGAGTTGTGAGTTTTTATGCGCCGGTGTTTAGCCACATCAAATACAGGATAGCGAAAAGCATAGGTGACTATGAACAAGAATTCAACAGCAGGCTTGCCAAGCTCAAAGACGCAAAAGCTGCGTTTGCGTGCAATTGCATACTTAATTTTTTGTATGGCGGGCTTGAGGGCAAGCAAATTGACGCATTTGCCGGGCCTATTACTTTTGGAGAAATCGCCTACCAGTTGGTAAATCAGACTTTGGTGTATGTAACGGTGGACTGAGTTATGTTTTTAGCTTGTGTTTTTGCGGCCATGTTGTTGTTTGCCGGGTGCGGGAAACCGCCTGCGCCGGCAGTTGAGGTACAGTTCATTTCGTTTACAGCGGAATTTTATGACGCAGTGGACAAGTGGGTTGCCTTCAGGGGAAAAGATTCAACAAATATCGCAGGGTTTGTTTATATCGATCCGCATGAAGGTTTTTTGTTCAATTATGAAACGACATTTATAATAACCGAAACCGGGCTGAAAAAACATTCTGGGCGGCTTGACAGTGCAAGCGATTTGCCAAAGATTAGACTGGGCGGCAACACAGCCAATGTTGCAATACTTTCTGATAAGGACATTGAGCAATTAGGCTTGCCTAAAATACCGGATTGGCTAAAGCAATTCAAGCCGGAAAACGAAGACGAAAGCTCATATCTTGTGAGTGTTGGGTATTCTTATAATCATATTGGAGCAAGCCATAAAGCTATTGAGCCTTTGCAGAAAGTTTACGACAAGGATCCTCATTTCAGAAAGGTTGAATTTGAGCTTGCCTATGCGTATAATGCAACGAAAAACTTTGATAAAGCGATTGAGATTTCGAATAAAGCTATAGCATACGATTCTACAGATTATTTGCTTTACAAAGAGCTTGGATTTTCGCTTATACACCAAGACAAACTGGAAGAGGCCGAGAAAGTTTATTTAAAAGGAATTGAAGTATCAAAAACAAAGGAAATGCAAGCTGAAATGGCTCATAACATGGCTTACAGTTATTTTTTGGTTAAAAATAAACCGAAATTTAAAGAGTGGGCAGAATTGACAAAAAAATACGCAGAAGAAGATTCCAAATTTTTGCGCAATATAAAATATTTCGAGAAAAATTGGGATAAGTGAAGGAAATGATTGTTGTCTGAACCAGAATTCACAGAATTTTCAGGATTATCAGAATATTCGTAATTAACTCGGATTTCATGGCTGGGCTAGTGGCTAACGGGGAGTGGCTAGTGGAAAAAACACTAAAAATGTAAACACTTGTTTGCAAAATAAGGGGTACCCCCTTGACAAAAGCTAAAAACCTTTTTATATTTGCTTGCAAATTAGGAGAATACGTTATGGAGCAAATAAGCAAAATAGAATCCCGAATATTTACGATTCGTGGATTGCAGGTTATGTTGGATAGGGATTTGGCGGAGTTGTATGAGGCGGAAACCCGTATATTAAAACAGGCCGTTAATAGAAATATTATTCGTTTTCCAGCTCATTTTATGTTTGAACTGTCTAAAGAAGAAATTGAAAAGATGGTATCACAATTTGTGATACCATCTAAAAGTTATTTTGGCGGGTCTGTGCCTTATGTTTTTACAGAACAAGGGGTTGCGATGCTTTCAGCCGTTTTAAGAAGCGATATTGCAATTAGAATTAGCATTCAAATTATGGATGCCTTCGTAGCAATGCGAAAAATCCTGTCCACAAATACAGGCATAATTCAACGCTTGGAAACAGTTGAGATAAAGCAGATAGAAACCGACAAAAAAGTAGATGCTGTTCTCAATGCTTTGCAAAAATGGTCGAAAAAAGCGACTATGTTTTCCATTTTGCGTGAAGATTTTTCCGCATTGCGGGCAGATTTTGCGGGCTTGGAAGGCAAGGTAGAGAGCAAAATAGCAGGGTTAGGAACCAAGATAAAGCAGACTCGGGCTGAGTTTTCCAAGCAGACAGCTACGATTGGTGGCATATGCGCAGCCGCAGTGGCAATAGCACACCAGCCTAGGGGAGCAGCTCGGAGAAATTTCTATATTTATAATATGAGCGAAACTTGCAAAAAATTGTCATTGTATTTGGATACCTCTGTTATAGGTGGCTATTATGATGCAGATTTTGAGGTTTCTACACAAATTTTGTTTCAAAATATAAAAGATAAGAGATACGATGTTTTTATTTCTGATTTGACGCAGAGGGAACTATTAAAAGCACCTGATAAAGTTAGGAATCTTTTTAATGATTTATCTATTGAATATAACATTATTAAAGTTTCGACCGAGAGCATTGAGCTTGCAGAAAAGTATTTATTAGAAAATGTAGTTGGCGAAGCGAGTAAGGATGATTGTATTCATATAGCAACAGCGACAGTCAATAAAATAGATGTTTTGGTAAGTTGGAATTTTAAGCATATTGTGAATATAGTTCGTATTAAAAACTACAATACTGTAAACATAAAAAATGGTTATAATCAGTTAGAAATTCGTTCTCCAAAAGATGAGGCTCTTTATGAACAAAGAATTTGATTGCGTTCAAATGGCAAGAAGTATTAAAAGTGAGATTGATCGGGAAATTCGTTCAATGTCTGCTTCTCAGATTTTAGATTATTTGCGTGATAGTTCGTCGCATCCGATTTGGAAATCTTCTTCCGGCAAAAACGAGGTGCATAACAATGGCGTTTAAATGCTCTTCCAGCCACTTTGCGTGCGGGGGGTCGAAAATGGGTACCGACCTTGCGTTCGAGGCTTTTAGCCGTATAGGAACGCATTTAAA
>WQTK01000161.1 GCA_009786285.1 Candidatus Fibrimonadales bacterium
AGCGATGTAAATGTCGAATCTGTCATCGGCGTTTTCAATTTTGCCGTTTTGCATTTCTAGGAGGTATGTGCTTTTCTGCCCGTCTTCACAGAGAATATCAAATATCACTCTTTTGCTGCCGGGAGTCGCTCCAAGAAGCTCGGTAGGGAGGTATTTTATCTCTTTTATTGGCGAGGGCAGCACCCTGCGCAGAAAGTCGTTGAGCAGGGCTGCGAGCAGCGGGATTCCGGGTATTTTCCCGAAAACGGCTTTGAAAGTCCAGTCAATGAACAGATATGTTTACATTTTGTGCATTTTTTCCACTAGCCACTCCCCACTAGCTACTAGCCTAGCCATGAAGTCTAAGCTATCAGCGTTGAACGGAGTCCACTAATTTTTGAGCAAGCCTGACCGTTGCTCTGTCTATCATTCTGCCGTCAACTGCAACGGCTCCACGCAAAGGACTGGATTTTGCGGCGTTTAATATCCTGTTGGCCCTTTCTATTTCTTCGCTTGTCGGGGAGAATACCAGATTTATGGTGTCTATTTGGCTTGGGTGGATTGCCCACTTGCCGTCAAATCCTAGCGCGCAAGACATTTTCGCGGCGTTTTCAAGCCCCGGCAAATCTTTGAAATTTCCATAGGGCGCGTCTATCGCAAGCAGGTTATGCGCTTTCGCGGTTTGCACCATTTTAGACATTACAAAATGCCACCTATGCCCAGGATATATTTCCTGCTCGTTTTCTCCGTGCCCGCTTATGCTGGCAAGCCTTGCTCCTATGGATGCGCTGTAATCCGCTATTCCGAATATAAGCGAGCGTACTCTTGGCGCAGAGGCTATTTCTGCAATGTTTTCTACTCCGAGCGCAGATTCAATGCTTGCATCTATGGCTATGGAGTGCTCTGTGCCTTTCTCCGCTTCAATGCCGTCCAAAAGGCGGGAAAGAAAGTGCAAGTCCCCGGCGCTGTCAACTTTTGGCAGCACAATGGAATCTATTTTTTCGCCGGCGGCCAGCGCAACTTCTATTGCATCTCTGAAACACCAAGGCGTGTCAACACTGTTCACCCGCACGGATATTCCTCGTTCTGGAGCGTCTTTTAGGGTAGCGATCACCTGTTCCCTGGCTGCTTTTTTTGATTCAGGAGGGACGGAGTCTTCCATGTCCAGCATAATAACATCCACGGCGGATTCAAAAGCCTTTTTGTGCATTTTTTCCAAATGCCCCGGCACAGACAGCGTTGAGCGTTGACGAGTGATCATGCAGAGAAGATAGAAAAATTTATTTTTGAACGATATGTAAAATAGCCTTCAAAAACCTTTCCCCATAGCGTTCCATTTTCACCTGTCCCACTCCGGACACATTCAAAAATTCCTCTTTGGTTGTTGGCATTTTAATGCACATGTCAATCAAAGCGCTATCCGGGAAAATCACAAACGCCGGCACATCCTGTTCTCTAGCAATCTCAAGCCTGAGGTCGCGCAAAGCCATAAACAGCTTATTGTCAACCTCCCGAACTCTGAACTGCTTTTTGCTTTCTGCGATTTCCGCTTTTGGTTTCTCTTTTGACAGCTTCATCTGCGCCGTGCCGTTGCCTCGCAAAATTTCTCCTGCACGTTCACCGAGCTTAACCACGGGATATTCATCGTCTGTTTTCAAAAGATAACCTAAGAGTATCAGTTGGTCTATTATTTCACGCAACAGCTTTTCGCTTTTTTCGCATATGCCGTAGGTTGAAAGCTTGTCAAACCCAAGGCGTAGCACCTTTTCGCTTTTGCTGCCTTTAAGCACTTCTATTAAAATTTTAACTCCAAAACGTTCCTTCATCCTCGCCACGCAAGAGAGAATTTTTTTTGCGTCAATTGTTATGTCAACCGTTTCAAAATTCGTGTTGCAACTGCCGCAATTTCCGCAGTAATTCGGCGGATTTTCCCCGAAGTATTTTAGAATGTAGCCTCGCAAGCAATCGTTTGTTGTGCAATAAAAAGTCATTTCGCGCAAGCGTTTTCGTTCACGTTCCTTGAGTACTTTTTCCGTTTCCTCGTCAGGATATTCCGCATCTTTGTCATTTTCAATCAGCCACAAATTTGTGCGCACGTCTTGTTTGCTGTAAAACAAAACGCAATCCGCAGACTCTCCGTCTCGGCCCGCGCGCCCAGCTTCTTGGTAGTAGCTTTCCATATCTTTTGGCATATTGTAATGCACAACAAACGAGACATTGGACTTGTCTATTCCCATTCCGAAAGCATTTGTGGCAATCATTATTTTTGCGCGATCATATAAAAAATCGTCTTGATTGCCGTGGCGTTCGCTATCTGCAAGCCCGGCGTGATAGCGGGAAGCATTGTATCCGTCTTTTTTGAGTTTTTCGCAGACTTCTTCAACTGAGGCGCGAGTTGCGCAATACACAATTCCGTTTTTCTCCTTTTTGTCTTTTAAAAATGCGGTAAGCGCCGCATATTTATCCTTATCCTTTTTTACCTCAAAATAAAGATTTTGGCGGTTGAATCCCGTAGTCAGGGTAACAGGTTCTTTAAGTCCGAGCAAATTCGCTATATCTTCCCGTACTTTTGCCGTTGCCGTGGCTGTAAACGCTGATAAAACAGGTCGCTCCGGCAAGCTTGCCACAAATTCGGGTATTTTGGAATAACTTGGCCTGAAATCCTGCCCCCATTGCGATATGCAGTGAGCTTCGTCAACTGTGAGCATCGATATTTTTGCATGTTTTACGAATTGCAGAAAATCCGGCGCAAGCAACCTTTCGGGGGCAATGTAAATCAGTTTGTAAGTTCCGTTCATGGCGTTTCGCAGCACCTTGGCTATTTGCCATCCGAGTAGCGAGGAGTTCACGTATGCCGCAGCGATTCCGGATTGAGTTAAGGCGTTCACTTGGTCTTTCATAAGCGAGATGAGCGGCGACACTATGAGTGTGATGCCGTTTTGCATAAGGGCCGGTATTTGAAAGCAAATGGACTTGCCTGCTCCGGTTGGCATTACGCCCAGGACGTCTTTGCCTGCAAGCGCAGCGTTTATAAGCGTTTCCTGTCCATTACGGAAGTTGTCGTAGCCAAAGTACTTTTTTAAAGTTTCCAGTGGTGTCATATCGCTCCTAGATAAGATTTGTGTATGGGAATGTAGAAATTTATTTGCAAACTTTTATCGGAGTTTGCCATATGAATTGACTATTGATGAACTTTATGCCGCTCATCGCTCTATTCCTGCGAATCCGTTAATCGCAGAAGCTATGTACTTGCGTGGTACTATTGAACGGATGGGAACCGGCACGGAGGAACTTGCGAATCTTTGCATTGAAAAGGGCTTGAAAAAACCGGAATTCATACAGGACAGCGGTTTTAGAACCGTACTTTATCGTGCGGTTACCGAACAAGTTACCAAATTGCTATTAGCGCTTAATACGGAAATGAATGCTACAACTGCTAATTTAATGAATAAGCTTAATTTAAAGCATAGGCCTACATTTATATATTCTTACATTAAGCCTGCTTTAGAGCAAGGATTAATAGTGCTTGTATATCCAGATAGCCCGAATCATCCGCAGCAAAGGTATCGGTTAACGGAGAAAGGCAAAATATCTATATTACACTTGAAATGAGGTGTATTGATAAAAATATGATAAGAGCGCAAGGCATAAAAGAGCCAGCAGCGCAAGGTTCGCGTTTATAAAAATAATTTTCTACTGTTGAAAATAGCGGTAAGATGATTGTTCTGGCCAATTCTGATTCAGACAAAAGGAATATATGTTGCAAAAATAGGAAACGAAGTGTTCTGTGATTTCAAGTTTTCCTCATCAGAGGCCACAAATTTTCTATATTACAGTAGAAAGAGGTTAAAAAATGAAAAGTGTAGCAATTTTGCGAACAAATAAAGAATATTTGTCTGTTATTGCAGACATTAAGCATAAGATAAAAAAGGCTCAGTACAAAGCTATTCTCTCTGCAAATTCAGAAATGGTGCTATTGTATTGGCAAATAGGAGGCATCATAAATTCGAAAGCGTTTTGGGGCAGTAAATTTATTGATAATTTGGCTAAGGATATTAAGAATGATTTCCCTTTTGCAAAAGGGTATTCGGTACGCAATTTGAAATATATGGCTAAATTTGCAAAAATACATACGGATGCTGAATTTGTGCAAGTGGCACTTGCACAAATTACTTGGTATCATCATATAACTTTAATGGATAAAATAAAAGATGCAAAAGCTTATTTATGGTATGTTAGCGAAACTATAAAAAACGGTTGGTCTAGAAATGTTCTGGTACATCAAATAGAATCTGAATTGTATAAGAGGCAAATTGAGAATAAGAAAGTTAGCAACTTTGCAAAAACTCTTGATTATCCGCAAAACGAGCTTGCTACTCAAACGCTTAAAGACCAATATATTTTTGACTTCATAGATTTTAGAGATAAAATGATAGAGAGAGAAATAGAAAATGAATTGGTTAAAAATGTAACGAAACTATTATTAGAGCTGGGAGAAGGTTTTGCTTTTATAGGTAATCAATATCATTTAGAAATAGGCAATGACGATTTCTACATAGATTTGCTATTTTACAATCTTAATTTACGTTGTTATGTTGTAATTGAATTGAAAACAGGCGAATTCAAAGCCGAATATGCCGGCAAATTAAACTTTTATTTGTCTGCGGTGGATTCTGTTCTAAAAAAAGATTGCGATAATGCTAGTATTGGAATTTTATTATGCAAAACTAAAAATAATATAATTACAGAATTCGCATTAAAAGATATGTCTAAGCCAATAGGAGTTAGCGAATATAAGATTTTTAAAAAATTGCCTGGAAAGTATAAGAATATTTTCCCTGCTAAAAAAGAAATCGAACAAAAATTAGGCTGGTCTTCTAGATAAAGTCCACAACCACGATGTTAAAGAACCGCTTGATACTGAAAAGAGCCAGCCGCGCAAGGTTCACGTTTATAGAAAAAATTTCTATTTTTCTCACAATGCGCAAGCTTTTTAATATAGATGCCACTCGCCGTTTGGGTAGACAAGCCCATTTAATTTATTCATTTTTATTTGCGGTATTTGTTTTTGCCTGCTCTACCGGTGAAGAGCAAGATAATGGAGCGGGGAATTCGGTTCCTTCGTCGCAGTCTTCATCTTCTTCGCTAACAATTGTAAAATCCGGTTCGCTAGTGCAAGTTGGTTCTCAAATATGGTTTGCTGAAAATACAAACGCAGAACCAAGAAAAGGGAATAAGTGGTGTTATAGTAATTTTAGGCAAAATTGCGATACTTACGGAGGGCTATACGACTGGGAAGCGGCAAACAATGTTTGCCCAAGCGGCTATAGATTGCCGAGCAAAAAAGATTTTGATGCTTTACTTGATTTAGGAGAAAAAAGAATTGTGGAGCTTCTTAACTCTTCTAGTGTATTTAATGTTCTGTTAAGCGGGCAAAAAATTTTGGATGGCTATGACCAAGATTTTTTTATACTTTTGGAAAAAAATGCATTTTGGTGGACTTCCTCAGATGATGGCTCAAAAGAACATGCGCATTGCTATGAATTTAATGGCTCCAGATTGTACCCCTGTACCAACAAAAAAATAGTGGCTCTTTCTGTTAGGTGCGTGCTGAATGGCAATACGATGCCAAGCAGCTCCAGTGCGTCGAGCAGTTCCCAGCGAATTTAAGCCCCAGTGAATTGGCATGGATTTTGCATATTATTCTTTTATGAGAATATATTCAAATTCTATGGATTATGCTACTCTGGCTTTAATAGACCATAAGCCTTTGGCTTCAATGGATGATCTTTGGCAAAAAAAGAGTGGAGCATCCAAGAAAGATATGGATAATACATTGTCTCTTAAAACAAGCATGCCTATGCTACCCAAAAGCGCGCAATTGCAGCCGGATTGGAACAGCATTCCGAGCAAAAATGAAGCGATGACCGAAGAAGAGTTTAAGGAAGCTATCCGGGATTTGGCTTTTTCAAACGCAGAAAAAGGGGTTTTTGGAACAAAGGAATATGCGAAATTGTTAACGGAATATATATCCGTTGCGTCACCGGATCGTAAGGCGGCTTATGAAAAATTCAGCGGTATGGGAGATTCTATTTACGGAAACTTTAATGAAACGCTGATGACACGTGGCAGCAACGGAGTTTGGAAGACAGAAACCCTTACAAAAGATGAAATAACAAGGGCTTCGCAATTCATGGCGCTTTATGCAAACGCCGTTAAAGAATGTGAAGTGAAGTCTGCCGCCAATCCGTATTTGCTCGGTGGAACAACTTATTCCAGCATATACAATGTATTGGCTTAACGGATTATTATAGTAAACGCTGATTAACTCCTCTAGGCTAGTGGTCAGTGGCTAGTGGCTAGTGGTTAGCAAAATCAAAACGGTGAATTTGAACAAATTTCAGT
>WQTK01000162.1 GCA_009786285.1 Candidatus Fibrimonadales bacterium
CGTTTTGCACTCTTCAAGCCTTTTCTTGAACCGAGTGAGCATGACAAGGGCAATGTGTATGTGCGGATACCGTTTTTTGGAGCGTTCAAGGTTTACAAGGCCAATATGCTCAACAACTTTGCGGCTTTTTTCTTCGGGTTCAGGCTCGAAGTTGAGAAAACTGAGGGAGAAAACTCTTGGATAGTTGAAGTTGTACTTTTTGCCTTTCTTGGCAAGCCCTGAAATGGTTTGGCTGATGTAGAAGAGCAGCCTGCCGATGAAATGGTCTTGCTTGGAAATCTGGACTTCTATGATGAATCTGTTTCCTTCGCTGTCTTTGCAGTGCAGATCGAACACGGCGGAACGTTGCTTGCGGGTTTTGTTGATTTTCTCGTTCGGGAGCAAAGTGACATCCACGATTTTTGCCGGAAGGTATCCGTGCAGGAATGCTTCTATGAGGCTTATGAGCAGGTATTTGCATTCCTCTGTTGTGAATACCCTTTTGAAAGTGAAATCGAGCAAAAGGGATGCGAAGCGGGCCGTCTGGGCAAGCTCGCTTTGGGAAATAGCGACTTTTTTGGGCATAAATGCCTCCAATGGTTAAAATGGATCTAAATAAATGCTTCAGGGCGACAGGAAAGAAATAAAGAATATTCCCCGAAGCAGGGGTAATATAGAAAATGTTTGCCCCATATCTTGTCAGAAAATCGTTGTTTTAGGGTCTTTTTAACAAAAATTCGTCATTTTAGCTCAAGATTGCATAAATATCACAATTTTTCGCAAATTTTATGAGAAAGATTGAAAAAAGTATACGCTTTTGCGAAAATTAATGTATATTATATATTATGGGAAATTGGGATTTGATGTTTTATAGCCACGTGGGTCGACGGCGAAAGCCTCCTCCTGAGGCTCTTTTTCCCAAAAATTCAAAAAATCTAAAAAATAATATGAGGAGGGTGAACGAAAGTTCATCCTTTTTTGTTTATTGCCTGAACCCCGATTTTCAGGATTTGGGGATTTACGGGATTTTAACTTTCAATTTTTTCAATAGACTCGTTAAACCTTAAGTCAAGGAATATAAGATGACTGTCACGGATAAAATAAAAATCAAGATAGGAATAATGGGATATCCACCATTTAAATTCAATAAAAAATTCATTAAAAAATGGAAATCCGATATATTTGAAATAGTCGGTGACATCGAAACTCGCCGTTTTCGGAAACAACCTTCGGATTCAGGCTCGTGGAGATTTTTGGAATGGATCAAACGATTCATGGTAACACGTGAGCCAAACAATGGGAAAAAACAGCATTCTTGGATATACAAGGATTCTCTTTTGGAAAAAGAATTTCCTGAAAACAGAAAGGTTGACTTTTCTATATGGATTACGTATGTACCTATTGAAGATAATTATTTTGTGAGGCGTTTAAGTTCTAATAGAATTGTATTGACTTATTTTGGAATGTATGATATTCTGAAACGAGGATTTATTCCTGTTGAAAATTTATTATTAAGAACAATATATAGGCATATTTTAGTTTATATGAGATATGACGAGCACATTCCTGTTCATAAGGACAAGAAAATAAATTTTACTCACGATGATACTCATGGTTGCATATTTGATATGAATGTAAACAAAGAAGATGTTGTTTTTTCCCTTGATAAACCGACGATTTGCGATGAATGCATTGAACAAATAAGAATTGCTGGGGTAGCGGACAATAGCGTAAATCAAATAAAGAAAGAAATTTCGAGAATAAAAAAAGGGTTTCTTTATAAAATAACAGGTATTATAAAAGAAAAGACGCTTGTAAAGAGAAATTTTGTTTTTCTTCTTATAATAACAGTTTTAGTATCAACATTATTTGGAATAATGATAAATATAGCATCTAATTTAATATGGAAATTTTTGCCATTTATCCCTCGTTAAGTTTACAGGAGTCCAGCATGAAAAAACTCTCTCTTCTCGCCCTTATATTCCCCACGCTGCTTTTTGCCCAAACTATATGGAACGGCACGGCTAATACCGATTGGTACACAAGCAACCAATCGCTAAACGCCTACACAATTACAACTGCAGAGCAGCTGGCTGGGCTTGCGCAACTTGTGAATGGTGGTACAACGTTTGAAGGCAAAACGATAACGCTTGGCACAAACATCGTTTTAAACGATACGACAGCTAATGGCGGCTGGAAAAATTGGGGCAACACTACAACTGGCTTGGAACAATGGATTCCGATAGGGGGGTCAAGCCTTGATTACAGCTTCCAAGGCAGTTTTAATGGAAACGGCAAGGTCATAAGCGGTCTTTACATAAATACTACTGCTGGCTATCAAGGATTATTCGGATGTGTAAGTAAGGGCAACGTAAGCAATCTTGGTTTGGCAGGTTTTTATGTGGAAGGCGGAAATTATGTTGGTGGCATTGTCAGTGGTACCAACGAAGGTACTATTTTAAATTCCTACGCTATTGGCAATGTGTCCGGATCAAATTATATCGGCGGCATAACCGGCCACAACTCCGGCACGGTGACAAATTCATATTTCGTTGGTAATGTGTCGGGGAAAGACTATGTTGGCGGCATAGGCGGTTCTGGCCATACTGTTATTAATTCCTATGCCATTGGCAATGTGTCGGGAACAGACTATGTTGGCGGCATATTAGGTAATAGTAATAACGGCTATTTGTTTTTTGCGCCTAACGTCATAAATTCCTACTACAACTCCGATTTGGCAAATGCAAGCAATCTTAATTCATTTGGTATTCCAAAAACCACTACAGAGATGCAAGAAGAATCTTTCCGCAATCTTTTGCAGGCGTACGCAAGCTTGTCAAATGCTGACAGCGAAAGTAACAATTTCATGGGCTGGACATATAACATGAATAATTACCCGTCTCTTTCCGGCGTAAAAGCTCCAGCTACTCCACGTACATATATCACTCCAGACACAGCTTGGTACGTCAACAATAAGGCCGCCGCCAACTACACAATCACCACAGCGGAAGAACTTGCCGGACTTGCGGCTGTTGTGAAAAGAGGCATAACTTTTTCTGACAAAACCATAATGCTTGGGGCGGATATCGTTTTGAATGATACCAATGCGTATAGTGGGTGGAGAAATTGGGACGGTAACACGGCTGGCTTGAAACAATGGACGCCTATAAACAGCTTCCAAGGCAGTTTTGACGGCAACGGCAAGGTTGTGAGCGGTCTTTACATAAATACTACCTCTAGCGATCAAGGTTTGTTCGGCTATGGTGGTCGCATAAGCAACTTGGGCTTGGCTGGTTTTTATGTGAAAGGCAGGAATTATGTTGGTGGCATAATCGGTTACAGTGGCACGGTCACCAATTCCTACGCCATAGGCAATGTGTACGGGTTAAGCGATGTCGGCGGAATAGCCGGCTATGGCAATGTGACGAATTCTTACGTTGTTGGAAATGCAACCGTAACAGGTTCTAATGTTGGCGGCATCATAAGCGGCTCTCTTAGAGCAATTTATTCCTACTATAACTCAGATTTAGCAAATACAAGCAATTTTAATTCGCTCGGCACACCGAAAAGTACAACCGAAATGCAAAGCAACGAATTTTATGAACTTTTACAAGCATATGCTGGTGTGTTAAATGCGGCTAATACAAACAATAATTTTATGGGTTGGGTATATAATGCAAACGATTATCCATCTTTTTCCGGCTCAAAAGCACCTACAGTTATTGATTGGTCTAAGATTTTCGCCGGAGGCAATGGAACTGTAACCAATCCTTATATAATAATGACAAAGTATCAATTTGGAAATTTTGCTTTCTGTGCCAACTCGGGCATAACATTTCAAGATCAGTATATCGGTCTTGGCGCAGATATCGCTTTGAATGATACCAATGCACAAGGCGGTTGGCGAACATGGAATAATTCTACAACTGGCTTGGAACGATGGACACCAATAAACAACTTCAAAGGCAGTTTTAACGGCAATGGCAGAGTAATAAGTGGTCTTTACATAAGTACTAACGATAAAAATCAAGGATTGTTCGGCAATGCAATCGGAGTGAGTATAAGCAATCTTGGACTTGTTGGTTTTTATGTAAAAGGTGATAATGGAACAGGAAGCATAATTGGTACAGGTAGCAGTATAATTAATTCTTATGCCATTGGCAATGTGTCAACCGATTATGGTTATGGAGTTGGTGGCATATTAGGTGATGGATCCGGTTCTGGTATGGCCGTATCAAACTCCTACTTCGTAGGAAATGTATCAGCTTCTAGTAAGAGTAGTGCTATGGGCGGCATAGTTGGCTATCATTGGGATAATAATGCGGTAACAAATTCCTTCTACAATAGAGATGCCATAATGGGAACACCAAATTCACTGGGCACTCCCAAAACCACCAAAGAAATGAAATATGATATTATTTATACCAACTGGGATTTCACTAATGTTTGGTATATTGACGCAGCTATAAACGATGGCTACCCTATTTTAAGAAGAAATATCACAAAGTCAAACATCATCCCAATTCCCGACCAGAAACATACAGGGCAGCCAGTGACTCCTGCAATTACCATAGTTGACGGCATAAAACTTCTGACTCAAGGAACGGATTATGAAGTTACATATCTCAACAATACCGACATAGGCACTGCTATAGCAACAATAACAGGAAAAGGCATCTACAAAGACACCATAACCGCTACATTTAACATCGTGGAGGCAATCAAGACAACACCCATCGCAGTCACATGGTCCGAACCATTAATATTAACCTACAACGGCTTGCCGCAAAGCCCAAACGCAACAGCATTTCATAATGGTGTCCCAATTTCTTTGAAAGTGAACGGATCAGGAACAAACGCAAGCACAGCCGCATACACTGCTGTGGCAAGCCTCGCAACGTCAAACCATGCCTATGAACTGATAAATGCCAGCATTCAGTTCCACATCGCCAAAGCCCCCATAACACCCACGCTTAACATAGCAGATATAAAAACCGGCGAAACTCCTGCCCCCAGCGTGAACGGCAATCTTGGCGGCACAACACCTTCATTTCAGTACTCAACTTCTGAAAACGGAGACTACGCAACAACTCCACCTGTAACACAAGGAATCTATTTCGCAAAAGCAATCATAGCCGAAAGCGCAAATTATCTTGGCGGCACAACACCTGTAGTCAGTTTCGCAATAATCAAAGGAGACCCGGTAAAAATAGCCGTCGAATGGAGCGGCCAGACTCAGTTTGTTTACACTGGCTTTGAACAAGTGCCTGCCGCAACTGCCTCGTTGCCCAATGGAGCAAGTTTTGAGCTTGCAATTAACGGTGAGGTCAACGCAGGTACGTATACCGCAACAGCAAGACTTGTAACTCCCAACGTGGATTATGAACTTACAAACACCACAAAATCGTTCACAATCATTCAAAAACCAATTTCTTCAAATGCCATAAACTCAATAAACAATTTCTATTACACGGGCGAACAAATAAAACCAGATGTCACGGTGAGAGACGGAGCAAAAGTGTTGACTCAAAATGTTGATTACACCATTGCATACGGCGAAAACAAAACCGTGGAAGGTTCGGTCAGCGTGACGGGGAAGGGAAATTATGCTGGAACCGCCAGCAGAACCTTTAAAATAATATATCCGCTCACAGCAGTAGCTCAAGTTTATGTGGAATGGGATTACGAAACGGAATTTGAATACAACGGTTTGGAACAGGCCCCTACAGCGAGAGCGTTCGATAGAGGCGTTGAGATAGAGTTGGAGATTGAAGGCAAGCAAACGGAAGCCGGCACTGGCTATACAGCGATCGCAAAACAAAAAGAATATGATGACTACATAATCTTGGCAAGCGCAAGCAAACCATATGACATAAAAAAGAAAACGCTTGAAGTAACTTGGTCAGACGATACTGTTTTTGTTTACAACAAAATGGATCAATCCCCCAGCGCAAGCCTAGCCGTATCTGAACCCGGTGTTGAGCTCAGGTACATCAATAAGAAAACATCTGTTGGCAAATACAAAAATGGAGACGCAGTATTCGTTCAAATTATGAATCAAGGAATAGCGCATAATTACATTCTCAAGAATGACTACAAGAATTATGAAATTATAAAGAAAAATTTAAATTCGCATTTCTCCACAGATCTCCCCGATTTCGAATACAAAAACAACACTCTTCTTGTTCCAGTAGAAGTATTCTCAGACACCGCCGCCCTCCAGCAAATTCTAGACTCAATCGTAGCCTACGAAGGTTTTGCCACAAACACAGTCACAAAAGAAACCGATGATGCCTCAGTCCTCAAAGGCAAAGCAAAAGTCAAAATTGACTACAATGACCAAGACGGCAACTCGCAAGGCAACAAGTCTATACTCGCCAAACGAGTGGAAACAACGCAAAAAGCCACCGCAACAATAATAACCGACGATGTTTCCGCAGACAACTACAAGCCTCTAGACCGCTCAATAACAATAGTGGCA
>WQTK01000163.1 GCA_009786285.1 Candidatus Fibrimonadales bacterium
TTTTGCCTTCGAGCTTTTGCAGCTCTTTCAGCCTCTCCATCATTTCTTTTGAATTCATAAAAAGAATCTCCGTTATAGTTACCTATTTACTTAGACGCTTCTCAAAAGGAAAAAATCAAAAAAAGTGATGAAAAAAATGATTTTTTCGCAAAAACGGCGATTTTGAGCGAATTTAAGGGGTATGGGAAATGCAAAAATGTGTGATATTCGTCACATTTAAGCGTTTATTAACTCAGATATCATCGTTTTGGGATATGGGACACGGGACATGATTTTTTACAATTTCATGTCCCATTTCCCAAGCGGAGTAAATCAGCGTTTACTATATTATCGCCTATGAAAAAATTTTTATTTCTATTATCTTTGGCCTTTATCTTTGCCGGCACTGCGTTTGCGCAAGCGCAAAAGAAAAAAGCGGCACCGGCTCCTGCGCCTAAAACGGCTGCTAAGGCGGCTCCGGAACCATCTGTTACGCTTGAAACTAAAGAACCATCTTTTGTCGGATTTACCGGCAGCTTCATAAAATTCGGCGCTGTTTCCGGCAATGAACGCTCTTTTACCATGACTGTTGAATATAAACCCTGGTTTTTTGAAGTTAAAGGAGTCGCAAACGCCGGTTACAATACCCCGGATTTAGGCGAAGACGGCGATTTAATCGCAATTGTGGCATATTACAAAACTCCGGGAAAAGCGCCGGATGGCACAAGCTATCAGGCTGCTTATTTTGATTTTATGATATATTTTGACGACGCGCCTATTAAAATTTCAAACTTGAATTTTACCTTGCTTGGCCCTGCCGCCGCAAGCTCGGCTGTTCTCGCTCAGGCTAAAACATGGAATTTTGAGCAGGGAAAAGTGTTTAAAATGCAAAAATACGATGCCTCTATAATCAAAGCGCAAGCCGCCGCATTGGATAAAGCCGATGTTGAAAAAGAAATTGCGATAGAGAAAAAAAGAGTTGCAGATTCCATCGCAAAAGAGAAAAAACGTGTAGCAGATTCCATTGCAAAAGAAGAGAAGCGGGTAGCAGATTCCATAGCAGCGCATAAAAAGCGGGTTGCGGATTCCATTGCGACAGAAAAGAAACGGGTTGCGGATTCCATTGCGAAAGCGGAAAAAAGGAAAAGCGATTCCATCGCAGCACATAAAAAGCGGGTAGCAGACTCCATTGCAGCACATAAACAGAGAGTCGAAGACTCCATAGCAAAAGTGGAAAAAAAGAGAAACGATTCCATTGCCGCGCACAAAAAACGTGTTAAAGATTCTCTAGCTAAAGTGCGGGAAGAAGAAGAGGAGAGAGCTGCCGTCGCAGCCGCAGCCGCTAAGAAAGCGGAAAAAAAGCGAAAAGATTCCATAGCTACATACAAAAAATATGTTAAAGATTCCCTAGACAAGGAAAGGGAGGAAGAAGAAAGAGCTGCTGCCGCTGCTGCTGCGGCTAAGAAAAAGAAGAAAAAGCCTGTAGTTGAAGAGGAAGAAGATGATCCGCCTCCACCGCCTAAAAAGAAGAGAGTAAAGAAGCCCGTAGTTGAAGAGGAAGAAGACGATCCTCCTCCACCGCCGAGAAAAAAGAGAGTAAAGAAGCCTGTAGTTGAAGAGGAAGAAGACGATCCTCCTCCTCCGCCTAAAAAGAAGAGAAAGAAGCCTGTAGTTGAAGAGGATGAAGAGGAAGACTATCCTACTCCGCCTCCACGGAAAAAGAAAAAGTGATTTCAGTTTTTCGCTTTTCTATATTACTAACATGACATCAGATGAGCTTGTAGAGTTAGTTAAAGAAGGTGAAACGAGCCGTGTTCAATTCAAGATTGAAATGGACGAAGATAAAATCGCAACTGAAATAATTGCTTTAGCTAATACTAAAGGGGGTGTTATACTTCTTGGCGTACACGACAAGACAGGGGAAATTGCTGGATTAAATTTTGAACAGTTGCAAAAATATAATAACCGCATAGCAGCTATAGCAAGCGATAAAGTTAAGCCGCAAATTTTTATTGTCACAGAAGTTGTAAGTGTAAAAAAAGACAGTGAAAATTTGAAAATATTGGTAATAAGCGTAGAAGAAGGTGTTAATAAGCCATATAAAGATACAAGTGGCATAATATGGGTAAAGCAAGGTTCGGATAAAAGAAAATTGACTGATAACGCTGCTATAGCTAGGTTGCTGCAACAAGGCAAAGAACTTTTCGCTGATGAAATGGAAATAGATGGAACGGGTATAAATGATTTGAATGAATGGCTTTTTAATGCGTATTTTAAAAAAGAATTTGGACAAACATACGCCGAATTAGGTTTGTCTTATGAACAGGCACTTACGGTAAAAAGAACATTAAAAAACGGCCAAGCTACTTTAGCCGGCCTGATGTTTTTCGGGAACGAACCACAAAATTTCAGACCCGTATTCACTATTAAAACGGTATCTTATTTTGGAAACGATATTGCAGGTAACAATTACAGAAATAAACCAAATGATTTAGTTGGCACAATACCAGAGCTTTTTAAGCAAGCTATGATGTTTTTAACTGCCAGTTTGTTTCATGTGCAGAAAGATCCTGATTTCAATTCAAAAGGAGAGCTTGAAATTTCCAAAATTGCTTTAGAAGAATTGGTGCAAAATGCTCTTTTGCACAGAGATTATTTTAAAAGTTCTCCGATTAGAATAATTATATTTGATAACAGAGTTGAAATAATAAGCCCCGGTTCATTGCCGAACACATTAACCGTAGAAGAAGCTAAGTTTGGGAATCCTGTCACCAGAAACCATCAACTTGTTAAATTTGCAACTCATACTTTACCATATAGCGGTTTGGGTTCCGGATTGAAGAGAGCTTTGAAAGAGCAGCCCAATATTGAGTTGATAAATGATGAGAAAAGCGGGTTATTTGTTGCGGTTATACCGAGATTATCACCCCCATCCGTGGTTTCTGTTTAGCATCATTTTACCATAATGCGCAGAGCTTATTTAAAGAACAGGTTTTTTGCCGTGGCAAACATCTCGTCCTTTTCTTCCGGATTTCTGCACTCAGCGTAAATGCGAACCTTTGGCTCGGTTCCGCTGGGGCGCACAAGCATCCAGGAATCATCGTCAAAGATTATTTTAATGCCGTCAACCGTTAGCAATTCGCGCACAATCTTGTTCTTTTTGCCAATGGCTATTTTGGAACCGGGCTGGGCAGATTTCGCTATTTCCGCTACTCTGTCCAAAAGCGGCTGGCCAACAAGAGACTTGTCCACTTCAAAGCCGGAACGCTCAGGGTAAAGACGGCCATATTCCGCATATAAAAGGTCTAGATATTCGCCAAGATTCTTGCCTGTTACCGCCATTATTTCCAAAGCCATCAAAAGCCCGAACATAGCGTCTTTTTCCAAAGTGTTGTTCAAGCCTGTTATGCCATCGGATTCTTCAAAGGCTATAAGCGCCTTTGGATTCGCGCTTCTTTTTAGCCAGGGGCGAAAATTTTTAAAGCCAACCGGAGTTTCCATAACGGGAACGCCTAGTTTTGCGGCTATTATATTCGCAAAGTTTGAAGTAGCCACGGACTTTGCCAAAACGCCGTCTTCTTTGCGCCATGTAACCATATAGTGAAAAGCTATCGCACCAAAGCTGTTCATGTCTATTTCTCTGGTGCCATCGTAAAAACGAATGCGGTCTCCATCCGGGTCAAAAATCGCTCCGAGCCTGAAGCGGCTTTTGCTTGCGTCCAAAACCTGTTTTATTCCTGCGAGATTTTTTGAAGACGGTTCCGGTTTGGCGCCGCCGAACAAAGGGTCGTTTTCTGTTCTAAGGCTTGTTAGGCATTGCGGGTTGTTAAGCATAGCGGCTGGGCGGCCTCTTGTTGAGCCGTTTACATGGTCGCAAACCAAGTCGGTGCTCTCTTTTGAAAGCAATGACAGAATTCTGCCGTATTTTATTGTTCCCTGTTTTTCGGAAAAATTCTTGTAAATTTTAACCGGGTCTATTATTTCCCAGCTTATGCTGCCAAGCTTTTCCCAAGCGTGAGTTTCCATAAGGGTGTTTGAGTTTTCTGTTATTTTATCGGTTATTTCCGGACCGGCAGGGCCTCCGTCCGCAGGGTTGAATTTTATGCCGTTGTAGTTGCTTGGATTGTGGGATGGCGTTATGTTCACAGAGCAAGCCGCGCCTAGAGACTCTATTGCCGCACTGAATTCCGGAGTTGGCATTTCTCCTCCGTAATAAACTTTTACGCCGGCTTTTATGAACTGGTCTGCGACAACTTCGCAGAATTCTTTGCCAAGCAAGCGGTTATCGTGCCCAACAACCAATCCTTTTGTTTGCAATTCTTCAAAGGAGCCAACACCCAAAGCTTCAAACGTTGCTGAATCTGCATCTCTGTAAATTCGCAAAATAGCTTTTGCTACGACCTGAATATTTTTGAGTGTGAATTCCGAACCAATCTCGCCTCGCCATCCGCTAGTGCCAAAGCTGACTTTGGCTGGCTTGGCTGAGCTTATGGCTGCTTGCTTAACTTGTTCAACAAGTTGGCTGTCGCGTGCGGGATTAAAGTCCGAAGATTGAATTTGCTTCCAAATCCTGGATACATTTACAGTAGGCATAATGGTAATGTAGAAAAATGCGTTTACTATATTCACTCATATATGTATTTTGGCCTGACAGACTCTCAAGCCGCTGAATCTAAACAAAAATTCGGCGATAATCGCTTAACGGAAGTTGAGCGAGAAAGTTTTTTTGACAAGTTGAAACAGAATTTTGGCGATCCGTTGATAAAAATTTTACTGGTTGCGCTAACAGTAAACGTGCTGTTGGTAATCGGTTCCGGCATTGGATTCATTGAAGATGAAATAGCTTGGTACGAACCTGTTGGCATTGCCATAGCCATTTTGCTCGCAACGCTCGTTTCAACTTTTTCCGAGCACAGAAACGAAAATTCATTTCAAAAACTCAAAGAAGAAGCCTCCAAAATAAAAGTGAAAGCATATCGCAATGAAGTTGTAGTTGAACTTTCCATAGACGATCTTGTTCAAGGAGATGCTGTTTTGCTCCAGCCCGGAGATAAAATTCCGGCAGACGGAATAATAATAGACGGCAATATAAAGGTTGACCAGTCCGTGCTGAACGGAGAATCAAAAGAAGCCACGAAAACAGCGGTTCCTGCGGATTACCAAGATGACAATGCGCCGATGGATTTTTTGCATGCGCACAAGGTGTTCAGAGGCGCGGTTGTTTGCAATGGCAACGCTGTTATGCAGGTGAGCGTTGTTGGAGACAAATCCGTTTACGGGCAAATAGCAAACGAGCTTCAGGCAGTGGATGACCGTGAAAGCCCGCTTAAAATCAAGCTTACTGAATTGGCAAGAAAAATAAGCAAATTCGGATACATTGGCGGCACGTCCATTGCCTTTGTGCTTTTGTTCAAATGCATAGTGATGAATAATGACTATGATCTTGAAAAAATTTCCGTATATTTCTCTCACTGGGGGTATTTGCTAAACGATATTGTCCATGCTGTGATGATGGCAGTGATTATAATAGTTGTCGCAGTTCCTGAAGGGTTGCCTCTTATGATTGCGATAGTAAGCGCGCTCAATATGGGAAAAATGTTAAAAGACAACGTGCTTGTCCGCAAAATCGCAGGCATAGAAACTGCAGGCAGCTTGAACTTTTTATTCAGCGATAAAACAGGCACAATCACAAAAGGCAAGCTGGAAGTTGTGGCATTTATAGACGCTTCCCTGAAAGAATACAAAAGTTATGGCGAAGTTCAAGGCGGCTTAAAAAAATACCTGTCTCTTTCAATTCACCAAAATACTGACAGCATTATTTCCGGCAATAAAATAGTGGGCGGGAATGCTACGGAACGAGCCATTCTCGCATTTTCCAATGAAAAAACAGAGAAAGCGAATATTATAAATAAAATTCCTTTCAACAGCACGAACAAATATTCAGCGACCTCAATAGAAGGCCTGACTTTAATCAAAGGAGCGCCGGAAAAAATTCTCGCTAAATGCAAATATTATTTTGATGGCGATGGAAAGAAATGCCAGTACAGCGACCATGCGCTGCTCAATAAAAACATAGATGATCTTGCGGAGCGAGCGATTAGAGTTGTTGCCTTGGCGGTTTCCGAGACCCAGATAAAAGACGAGGCTTTGCCGGAAGACGATTGGATTTTGGTTGGCGTTGTTGGCATAAGGGATGAAGTTCGCCCGGATTCCGTAACTTCTATAAGAGATGTTTTGGGTGCAGGCGTAAACGTTGTTATGATAACAGGAGACCGCAAAGAAACAGCGGTTGCCATTGCCAAAGACGCCGGATTGATGAAAAACGGCAGCGATATTGTTTTGACCTCAGATGAATTCGCCGCTCACAGCGATGATGAAATAAAGGAGAAAATCAAGAATATAAAGGTTGTGGCTCGTGCTTTGCCAACGGATAAAAGCCGCTTGGTTCGCATAACCCAAGATTTGAACTATGTAGTTGGTATGACCGGCGACG
>WQTK01000164.1 GCA_009786285.1 Candidatus Fibrimonadales bacterium
GAATTTGAACAAATTTCAGTGTTTTTTCCACTAGCCACTCCCCACTAGCTACTAGCCAAGCAACGAAATCCGAGTTAATCATTGCTTACTATATTATTTTTAATAACAGAAATTGCATCTTTGTCGGCATCTAATAACTCAAGCATATCTTGTATCTGAACAAGATATGCATGGAGGGTAAATTCTATTTTTTGATAATCAATAGAATATGCGTTCATAAGTTATTTGGTTTAAGTCTCCTCTACTTGCTCTCCAAAGACTTCACGCTTTGCCGGCCCAAAATGTGCCGGGCGTTCAACACCAAAAGCAGCTCTCTGTCTAGCGGGCAAACTCCCACAACAATGCCGTCTTTCGCACGGCGAAGCTCTCTCACAGCATCCGAAGTGTTGGGGTCGCCGGCGCGCCTGTCCACAATGCGGTTCTGCTCAACAGACACCACATCGCACACCTCATCGACCAAAATGCCGAAAGGCTCGTCAACACCAGACTTGAACACCACAACTTTGCCACCGACTGCTTCGGTTTTATGCCTCTGGTCAAAGCCAAATGTTTCACGCAAATTTACCACCAAAAGAATTTGGCCGCGAATATTTATGTATCCGCAAATATCCGGCGGCGCATGATAAATAGGGGTTACATTCGTGTTCTCATTTACTTCCTTAACATCAAGGATATTAACTCCGAACAAACGGCTTGACATGCGAAATGTACACATTTGCATGGTTGAATTTAACGATGCTTCTTCATCTTCGTTCATGCTTGACCTCCATACCACATTCCATCAACCAAGTGCATCAATTGCTCCAAGTTGACAAGAACTGTCATTTTCTTTTTTATTAAAGCAGTGCCTTCAACGCCCTCTGCCTGATAACTCTCTTTGTTCAGCTTAACTTCGTAATGGCCGCTGTCTATAAGTTTTTCAACCAACAAGCCATAAGGCTTGCGAGCGTTTTGCGGAATTAAGAAGAACATATTTTCCGGCTGGCTGCTGCCCTGAACACGCAAACCGTCTTCCAAACGCACAACACGAGTGGAAATACCATCCAGCGTAATATATTCCTGAGAGCCAACACGTTCTATGGCTGCTGTTTCTATAGCTTCCACACGCTTCACATCCTGCATGGAAACACCAAATTGCTCGCTGCCTCCGTTTGAGAACAGGAGCAGGGAACGGAGCTCGGTACCTTCCTCGGTTTTCGCTTTTTGTTTTTTGCCGTCTTTTCCTCCGCCAACATCACGCACATTGTAATGCCTCGCAAGGCCGGTTGCATCCAAAATCATAGCCACTTTGCCATCTCCCAGCACCGTTGCGCCGGAATAAAGCGGAATGCCTTTCACAGCTCTGTGCATAGGCTTCACAACAATTTCTTCGCTGCCGTGAATGCGGTCTATAATCAGGCCAAAGCGCAAATTTCCGCTGCGCAGAACGGCAAAATTCAACGAGTAATGAATTGTATGGCCGCCCTCTTCAGCTTCCTTGTATTTTTCTGCCATTTCCTGGCGAGCTTCGGAATTTTGCTCCGTAACCTCGGAAAGAGCGTCTTCGTCAAACATTTTCTCACGGGCAAGAGCCTCACGCAAACGAACCATCGGAAGCAAAGTGTCGCGCAAGCGGAACACTTCCCTCGCACCGGCGCATTCAATTCTGGTAAAGGCATCTTTGTCGTAAAGGCAAACGAGTTCTTCCAGATTGACCTGCGGAATAGCAAAACGCTCATTGCCGCTTTGAACTATCAGAGAAGGAATAATAGCAAGAGTCAAAGGCAAGCGCAGTTTCACAACCGAGCCTTCGCCTTCAATAGAAGTCAAGGAAACCGAGCCGCCGAATTTTTCAACGCCGGTTTTCACAACATCCATTCCAACGCCACGCCCGGAAACATCGGTTAATACTGCAGCAGTTGAGAAGCCGGGCAAGAATACAAGATTGAGCAAATCCTGCTCGCTCATTCTTGCAAGCTCGTCTTCTGTTTTCAGGCCTTTCTCCAAAACCTTGCGACGAATAACATCGCGGTTCATGCCTTTTCCGTTGTCTTTTATATCCACGTGTATTTGCCCGCTCTCATGATAAGCGCAGAGCGTCACCATGCCGGCTTCGCTTTTGCCTGCGGCAAGCCTGTCTTCGGGCTTTTCAACGCCGTGGTCGCAAGCGTTGCGAACCAAGTGAGTTAAAGGATCGCCAATGGCTTCCAAAACGTTTTTGTCAAGTTCAACTTCATCACCTTTGGTCTCAAAATCAATCTTTTTGTTGAGCTTGCGGGAAAGGTCGCGCACCATTCTGGAAAAGCGCGAGAACACAGTGCCAATGGGCTGCATTCGGGTACGCATAATGGTTTCCTGGAGTTCCGTTGTAACAGAGTCAAGGCTTTGGGTAATGCTGCGGAGCGTGGCATCTGCCTGCTCAAGGTGCATAAGTTGCTGGTTGCGAACAAGAACAAGTTCACCGGCAAGCATCATAAGCCGGTCAAGCAGGTCAACCTTTATGCGCAAAAATTCTTCGTGCTTGCTGCTGTCTTTGTTGTCTTGCGAATTTGTTTGCGCAGGCGCTTCTGCTTTGGCTTGCGCAGGGGCCTTCGCTGCGGGTTTTTCTGCTACGGGCTTTGGAGCCGGAGCTGGAGGAGCTGGAGCCACAGGAGGCGGCTCTGCTGCTGGCTCTTGCGGAACAAATGCTGCAAGCTCAGGGAACTGAGACAAAACGTCTGCTACGGAGCGTTGCTCTACCGGTTCTGGGGGAGCTTGCGGTGCAGGGGCTGCCGCCGGAACTGCTGCCGGAGTATCTCCGCTGTTCAAGGCTTTCAGGGTGGTTACAAGTTCGCTTACGTTTACAGTATTGCTCTTGTTAACATCTTCAAACATTTCGCTTAACCTGTCAGTTCCTTCCATAAGAGTATCTGAAATAGGCTGCGTTACGGAAAGCCTACCCTCACGTAGAGAGTCCAAAAGACTTTCCATGGCATGGGTAAGCGTACCTATGCTTGTTAGGCCTAAAAAGCCCGCAGAACCTTTTATGGTATGAATGGCACGAAATAACTCATTTATAGAGCTAAGGCTAATTTCGCCGGTTTTCTGAAGAATTTCGAAAATCTCTTCTATATGAATGAGATGCTCTCGAGATTCTTCAACATATTCAGCAAGAATGTCGTTGTCAGTTTCCACTATTAAAACCTCCGTTATATAGATGGGAATGTAGAAAATTGTTGTGCGCTTTTGCCAGACTAAACGCTTTTATTTGCGTTTTCCACACCAGTTCCGGGTTGTCTGAGCGCAGCCAGTCCATATACTTGGAGCCAAGATAAGACCATGCAAAAATATTCTCTATGCCTGCAGTCACAGCTATTTCAGTTGCTTCTTTTGCAAAATGCTCTGTTCCGGCTTCTATGTGGTAGTTTTTTATCCACATTTGGGCCTCTTTATTGTGTGTTTTCGCCAAATTCGCAATTTTTTCGCTGACTTCTTTATAAGACTTTCGAACTTTCTCAATTGAATCGCCTTTTTCCCAATATGGGTCGCTTCCTATTTCGTCAACAAAAGGAATTTTTGCCACTTCATCCCAATTTTCCAGCCCGGCAGGGAACCAAGGCGGCAGCAGGCAAACGGAGTTTCTTTTGCCGAGTTTACGCACTTCTTCTGTTAAAAAGGATATAAACGATATCAAACTTTGTTGCTTTGAGCCGTATTCCAAACAATGCTTGCAGTGGCAGCTACTGAGCTTAGGATTGTTTTTTTCAAAATAAAAATGAGGTTCGTCCCAGAACACGGTTTCTATTTCGCACTCGCAGACAAATTTTATCCATTTTTTCATATAGTCGCGGAATGCGGGGCTGCTTGGGCAGGCGGCAACGAGTTTTTTTCTGTTTTGGCCTATTTGCGCCATTTTGGGATTCCGCGCCGCAAGCTCGGTATATGCTTCCCCGCCAAAAACCCGACCTACGCCCCAAGGGTTTACGTAAACGCTTAAGCCTTCGCATTTTGAGATGGCAATGATTTCTTTCATGGTTTGCGGGTAATATTGCAAATCTTCTTCCGAGAATGTGTGCAATACGCAGTCAAACCCGGCCTGTTTGATAATTTGCATATCTTTGCGAACCCATTCGGGATTTCGCACTCCAAAATATGAGACACCGGCTTTCACTCTAAAAATATAGAAAATGCGAAACCAGTTTCAGCATCTTATCCCTGTTTTTAACCCCATCTGTTTCTGCGCCGCTTGAAATGTCCACTGCAAAAGGATTTAATTTCAGTGCCTCTTTTATGTTTTGCAAATTTATGCCGCCGGCTAAAAAAACATTCCCGCTCAAATCAATGCCTCGCAAGCACTCCCAGTCAAAAGACTTTCCGCTGCCAGGAACTTGGGAATCCAGCAAAATGTAATCCGAGAGAGGAGAGTTGAGAGTTGAAAGTTGAGAGTTATTCAAATTTAATGCGCGGATTACTTTTGCGTTGCATTTGGCTTTTAATTCCTCAATATATTCATCGGATTCGTTGCCGTGCAACTGAACCATGTCTATAATGCCGTTTTTTTGCAGAGAAACTATGCTGTCTATTTTTGCGTTTACAAAAACACCAACAGGAACAATGCCGCTTGCAAGCTTTTTTCTCAGATTTTCCGCAAAACTGGGTTCAACAAATCTTTTGCTTTTTTCCGCAAAAACAAAACCTATAAAATCGGGCCTCGCTTCGTTAGCAAACTCAATGTCTTGCTCTCTAAAAAGCCCGCATATTTTTATCTTTGGCATTACGCAATTAAAGCTATGTGCCTTCCTCGTAATAATAATGGCTGGATATAACTTTTGGCGCTATGGCTTTGCACTTGGCAGGAACTGAATTTTTGCCATCCGGATTATAATTGCCAAAGTATGACTTTGTAAGGCTTATGGCGCTTTTTTCCGGACAACCGCCTATTTTCATTTTGCTGGTCGCGCTCCACCAATGATCAGTGCCGCCCCATTGATTTTTTTTCGACCACGCTTTGTATGAGAAAAATCCGCCTTCGTTTGATTTGTAAGAGTTGGAACCGTTGTTGCCAAAGCCTGCCTGCCATTTTTTCGCTTCACGCTCCAACTCGGCAGTAGCAGGGCTAGGATCAGTGTCTATAGTCAAAAGCTGTTCTTGCAATCTGGCTTCCGCTTCTGCCTTTTCACGCTCTGCTTTTGCTGTCTCATACGCAGTTATTTTTTCCTTCAGGCTTTCGTAACTTTTGAATTCTGTTGAATTTACCGCAGGAATGCCTTGCGAATGCTGCTTAAGTGTCACATAAAAATCAGAGCCAATGCCATCATATAAAGGATGAACTATAAACTCGCCTTTTGTATCTATAAAGCCATATTTGCCGCTATTTTTCACCAAAGCATAATCGTTAATGTAAGATTCGGCAAATTCAAATTGAGGATTGATCTCTATTTCGCCTTTTTTGCTTACATAGCCCCATTTGCTGCCCATTTTTACCGGAGCTAATTTATTGCCGAAAAAAGGATAAGCATTGTCATATTGCGGATTTATGGTTACATCGCCCTTGCTGTTAATCCAACCCTTTTTCTTGTTTATTGTTGCAATGAACAGTTTATCGCTATCGTATTCCAATTCATCGTAATGGGGGTTAATTAAATATTCGCCTTTTTTGTTGATAACTCCGTATTTATCGCCGGTCTTGACAATTGCCATGCCGTTTATGAAACTGTGCGCATAGTCAAACTGGGCACCTATTACCATAGTACCGCTTTTGTTTTTATAACCCCATTTTTGGGCCTCTTTTGTTTCAGGAGCAAAAGCGTAAACATCGTCTGTTATAAATGACTTAAAGGTACCGGCTTGTATATTCACCGAAGACTTTCCTTTTTTATCAATAAATTCAAAACTTTTCTCTCCTTGCGAAGTGAAAGACTCCGCAAGCGCCAGCCCTCCGTAAAAAGGATATGCTTTTGTCATGGAATCGCTTTGGAAGATTGTTTTGCCCTTTTTGTCTATAAGCATTGGCGCCTGATTGTCCATTTGCACCCAAGCTACGCCTTCGCTGAAATTTTGCGCTACGCTGTAAACCGGAGGTACAACAAACTTTCCTTTTTTATCTATATAGCCATATTTGCCGTCTTTGCCGCTTGTTTTTACCAGAGCTAAGCCATCTCTGAAAATGTAAGATTCGCCGAATTGCGGGTTGATTATGATTTTCCCCTTTTTGGCTACGTCAATATATTGATATTCCGCGCCGGAACTTTTTACGGGAATTATCGAAAAATCAACTTCCGATTTGCTTCCGCAAGCACAAAACAAAAAGCCGGCTGTAGCGATAAGTGCCAATTTAATTTTCTTCATACTATCTCCTGTTGAAAAAATTATGGTGTAATATAGAAAATTACACTGGTGGCCCATTAAAATTCAAAACGAATTAATCTTCTATTGGGGGAAATTCCCCCTGTCTGCAACCGCCTTTGGCGTTTTCCGCCACCCCCAATGCGCTTCCCGTTACCCACATCTTTTTTAATTTGTTACTT
>WQTK01000165.1 GCA_009786285.1 Candidatus Fibrimonadales bacterium
GGGTTCCGTCTTTGTTCTTGCCAGAATACATTGTTTGTACCCTAAGGTCCCTATGTTTATCTGAAACCCAAGAAACCACTGTAGTTCTCCCGTTAATAGTTTTAATAAACTTAATTGCCGGCTTTCCATTATAAGTATCCGCTGCTAATTCTATTCTATCCGGATTTTGCATCACTAAAGGCATGTTTACAAAATCATCTTCCGTTATAGCCCTTTGTCCTCTTGGAAATTCCGTAGCTTCGCTTCCATGATCTTTATGGATTTTTCTTATTTCGTTTGCAGCAAGCGAAACATTGTAACCTCCAACATCTATTCCGGTTTCATCTTTAATTTTTTTCGCAAGAACATTAAGAATAACTCCAAAATACATTTTATCCTTGAAATAATTATCGCTCAAAGCTCTTTTAATAAAACTCCTCAACTTGGCTTCATTCTCATAAACTGTTATCCTCTTGCTTTGAGCCCAGTTTTGGCATTGATGAGCAGAATATTCGCCAAGAGCCGCAGCAACAAGCTCGCTTTCAAAAACAACAATTTTTTTCGGCATAAATGCCTCCTCTTTTAAAATTTCATATAAACAAATACCACAGGGCGAAATAAAGGAATGAAATGAATGTTCCCCGAAGCAAGGTAAATATAGAAAATTCCACTGGTGACCCATAAAAATACAATTAAACGCTGTCTTACCGTTAATCCATACGTTTTCGCAATGGCACAATTACAACCATACGTAGCAAAAAGGACAACCACGGTGGGCTGCCTGGGACGTTACTTACCCCAACTCTTCCAGCACGTCCTTTCCTTCATTTGCCTGCCTTGACAATTCCTCGCAGTGCATTATCTGGTTTTGAATATCCATATACCGCTCAAAATTTTCCCTGGATTCCCTTAGCTCGGTTTTAAGCCGCGAAATTCGCAGCTTTAGCACGGCATTTGAAAAATCCATAAGCGCAGATTCTTTTGTCCAAGGCTTCTCTGGCAAATTCGCAAGCAGCTCCCTGTGCGCAGGCGGCAGCTTATCGTAAAGAATTTTCAAATCTATTTTGCCCGTTTCCTCGTAAAGAGCGTAGCCGTAATCTAAAAGCTCGGCCAGCCAGCGAGAAGCTAAAAGACTTGGGTCGCAAATTCGCATGGCCGCTGATTGAAGGTCCGGATTTCTGAAAATCACGCTCACAAGCCAAATTTCATTGCTGGGCAAAGACTTCCAAGGAATTTCCTCTGTGGCTTGCGCAGTCTCTACCGGGGCTTTGGGCTGAAAAATAGGCAGTGCTATGGAAGTTCCAAATCTTTCCTTCAATAAATTCAAATACTGGGTTCTAAGCTCAGCGTTGTTCATTGCAGCTATCAATTTTTTTGCCCTATCCACAAACTTCGCTTTTTCATCCGGAGTTGTGAGCGGGTTTTTGTCTGCCAAATAGTTCAGCCAGTTTTTTGCCCTGCCTTGCTGCTTTCTAAAAGCTTCCGCGCCGCCTTGCATAACAAGAGAATCCGGGTCTATTTTTTCGCCGCTCTCGCTTGTCAAGTTAACAATTAGGGTGGCAAAACTCTGCGCTAGCAAAACCTCTATACACCGCTCCGTTGCTTTTTGCCCCGCCTCGTCCCCATCCAAGCTCACATATGCGGACTTTGTGTACCTTGAAAGCAACTTTGCCTGAACTTCGGAAAGCGCAATGCCGGAAATTGCGACAACATTTTCCACACCGCTCTGAAACATGGATATCACATCAAAGTAACCTTCAACCAAAATTACGCTGTTTTCCTTTGAAATAGCGCTCCGGCTTTTGTTCAGCCCAAAAAGAATTTCGCTTTTGTTGTAAATAAGTGTTTCCGGGGAATTCATATACTTGGCTGGGCTGTTCCCGCCCAAATCCCGCCCGCCAAAGCCAACAACCGCGCCGGACAAGCTGCATATTGGAATCATCAGGCGGTCTCTGAATTTATCAATCGCACGGCCTTCTTTTTCAGCCGCCAAGCCGGCTTTCACAACAAGCTCTGGCTTAAAACCGTTTTTGCCGGCAACTTCCAAAAAACCCGCTTGAGGCGCATAGCCAAGCCCGAACAAATCCCTTGTTTTTTCCGTTATTCCTCTTTTGTCCAAATAAAGCTTGCTGCTGTCTGATTTCGCAAGCTGCTCTTTGAACCAGGAATTTGCAAGCTCGTTTATTTTTCTTATCAAATCCTTTTCTTCGTAGTTTTCGTCTTGTACCTGTGAAAGTTTTGGCAAAATAAAGCCAACTGCGTTTGCCACGAATTCCACTGCGGAGCGAAAATCCATTTTTTCATGTTCCATCACAAATTTGAATACGTCGCCTCCGGCTCCACAGGCAAAACACTTGTAAATTCCCATATGCGGGTTTACATTCATGCTTGGGCTGCTATCATTGTGGAATGGGCATAGCCCTAGGAATTTTCCGCTGCCGCTGCGTTTTAAGGGTACAAATTGTTCTATTACCAAGCTTATGTCCGCAGCTTCTTTTAATTGCCTGATTGTTTCGTCTGAATAAAATGGCATCAGAAATTCCCTTCTATGAATCGTTGCAAAATTACTGTGGCTGCGGCTCGGTCGATGCGGGGTTTTGCGGCATTGCGATTGGCGGCACTGTAAGGGCAACCACGAGGGGTTGCCCCTACGAGTGCCTGTGCGTCTTGGGTGCTGTATGATTCGTCTTGGGTGTGCACATTTATTTGCGGGAATTTCTGTTTTAATTCTTCTGCGAATGCTTCTACGGTTTTTTGTTTGCTGTCGGGGTGGTTGTTGGGGTGGATTGGCATTCCCAAAACGAAATCTGTTACTGCGTTTTCTTTTACCAGCCTTTCCAGCTCGGCCCACAGGTCTTTTTGCTTGCGGTCTATGGTTTCTCTGGGGAATGCTATGCCCACAGAGTCGCTGGCAAAGGCTATTCCAGTGCGACGCTCACCGTAATCTATGGCTAAATAGTTTTTTGGCATGGATTAAATATAAGAAAATAGCATCATACATTTTTTATGAAAATGCAAAAAATGCCCTCAAATATCACACAAAATTAACATTTTTGCAAATTTCGTTTTTTTTTGACGGAAAATGCCTGTCCCGAGCGTCTAAGTATATATGAAGACAAAATTGGAGAATCTTTATGTCAAGAAAAGCAGGGAAATTGTTTGATAACAATTTCAAATTCATAATCGCAAAGGCAAGCTCGCCCGCCGTGGTGCACTTGATAAACGGGCTTTTTCCAAGAAACTACCCGCCAAACACCATTGTGGAGGTCAGGAAACCGAGAGAATTGATAAAAGAAAACCCAGAATCGGGAAATTTGGGGGAAATATTCACTGATATGGTCGTAATTTTGTCCAGCGATGGAAAAAAGGACACATATCTTATTGAAGCCCAAATAAAAGACGATTCGGAGATGGTTCTCCGGGTATTCAATTATTCCGTTCAAATCGCTTTAGAGAACAAAAGCATTTCTGCTGACGGCTCTCGTCTGCTTATAGATATGCCAGCACCTGCTGTGGTTTATTTGGAAACAAGCAACACGAAGGACTTTTTGACCATAGAGGTAAAGTTTCCGGGAGACAAGAGCGTAACTTACAATGTTCCTGCGTTCAAGGTACTTGAGCATAAAGTTTCCGAGCTTGAGCATATGGCTCTTTTGCTTCCTTTTTACATTTTGCGAATTCGCAAGGAATTGGAGAAGCAAGGCACGGATTCTGAAAAGCGCAAGGAATTGGCAAAAGAATTGTCCGGTTATGTAGCAGAGATATGCGAAGTTTTGCAGAGGAGCAAAGAAAATAGCTATATTACTGATGTTGATGTCGCAATGCTTCAGGAGCGTATGTCTAATATGCATTCCAGGCTTTACGGCGGATACAAAGAATTCCGGGAGGATAACATGACTATAGAGCAGATGTATAATAAGAGCGTGCTCAAGAAGATTGATGACGCCGAAGCAAGGGCCGAAGCAAGGGCTGAGGCTAAAGCTGAGCTTAAAGCGGAGAAGCGCATAAGCCAAGTAGCTAAGGCTATGAAGACTGCAGGTGAGGCGATAGATAAAATCATGAATTACACTGGTCTTTCCCGACGTAAGATTGCGGCGTTGTGAGGAATTTTTCTATATTACCATCTCCACTTTTGGCGCGTTCGTCTAGTGGCCCAGGACGCTGGCCTCTCACGCCGGTAACACGAGTTCAAATCTCGTACGCGCTATTCTAAACCATAACCTTAACGTTAAAGCTCTGCTACAGCCTCTGTACGCAGATTGTTTATCACATGCTCGGTGCGCTTTGGAATGTTTTCGCCCATATAATACTCAAGCATCTTCTGGATATTCGCTTCTTGCGGCATAATCACGCTTTCCAATCGCATATTTTCGCCTATGAACAAGCCAAACTCTTCCGGGTCTATTTCGCCAAGCCCTTTAAAACGTGTTATTTCGCTGTGCCCCCCAAGCTTTGCCTGCGCAGAATCTCTTTCCTTTTCGTTGTAGCAATAGATGGTTTCTTTCTTGTTGCGCACCCTGAAAAGCGGGGTTTGCAAAATGTAAAGATGCTCCTCCTCTACAAGCTCCGGGAAAAACTGCAAAAAGAAAGATGTCATCAAAAGCCTTATGTGCATTCCGTCAACATCGGCATCGGTGGCTATTATTACTTTGTTGTAGCGCAAATTCTCAAGACCGTTTTCAATGTCCAAAGCATGCTGCAAAAGGTTAAGCTCCTTGTTTTCGTAAACCACTTTGCGGCTTTCGCCAAAAGTGTTCATGGGCTTGCCCCTGAGGCTAAAGACAGCTTGGGTTTGAACATCGCGCGCCGTTGTAATCGAGCCGCTTGCGCTATCGCCCTCGGTTATGAATATCATGGTTTCGTTTTTTCTTGCGTTTTTTGAATCTATCAGGTGAACTTTGCAATCTCTTAATTTTGGGTTGTTTATGGCCGCTTTTTTTGCGCGCTCGTTTGCCAGCTTGCGAATTCCGGCTATGTCTTTTCTTTCTCTCTCGTTTTTGACAATCTGCTCTTGAATGGCTTTTGCGGTGTCTGGGTTTTTGTGCAGATAATTGTCTATTTCCTGAGCTATAAAGTCAACCATCCAGCCCCTAAGAGCCGCACCCTTAGGGGTAACAGTTGTGCTGCCCAGCTTTGTTTTTGTTTGGCTTTCAAAGACCGGTTCCTGAATGCGAACGGAAACTGCCGCAGTCATGTAGTTGCGAATATCGGAGGCGTCAAAATCTTTTTTGAAAAAGTCACGGACTCCTTTCACAACGCCTTCTTTGAAGGCTGCTTGATGGGTTCCGCCTTGCGCTGTGTGCTGGCCGTTCACAAAGCTGAAGTAGTGCTCGCCGTAAAATCCGCCGTGGGTGAGGGCTATTTCAATATCTTTGCTCTTGCAGTGGATTATTGGGTAAAGCGCAGCGTCTTTTACCTGATTTGAGAGAAGGTCAAAAAGCCCGTTTTTGCTTTCGTAAATTTTGCCGTTCAAATTTATGGAAAGCCCTGTGTTCAAATAGGCGTAGTTCCATATTCTCTCTTCCATATAAGCCGGCAAAAAACGAAAATTTTTGAATATATCTGCGTCAGGTTCAAAATAAACTTCTGTGCCGTTTCTTTCCGTGCTGGCTTTTTCAGGATATTCCTTTGCTAGCTTGCCCTGTTTGAACTCTGCTTTTTTGCATTTGCCGTCTCTGTGCGAAGCCACGCAGAAATAAGAGGAAAGCGCGTTTACGGCCTTTGTTCCAACGCCGTTCAAGCCAACGGATTTTTGGAAAGCTTCGCTATCGTATTTGCCGCCTGTGTTCATTTTGCCAACGCATTCAACAACTTTTCCCAGCGGAATGCCTCGCCCGTAGTCTCTGACGCGAGCTGAATTGTCCGTGATTTCAACTTCAATTCTTCTGCCTGCTCCCATAACGAATTCGTCTATGGAGTTGTCTATAATTTCCTTGACAAGGACGTAAATGCCATCATCAGGGCTTTGCCCGTCTCCCAGCTTGCCTACATACATGCCGGGCCTGGTTCTTATGTGCTCGTGCCAATCAAGGCTTTTTATGCTGCTGTCATCGTATTTTGGAGGCGTCATTGTGAGTGGGAATATAGAAAACGCTGATTTACTCCGCTAGGGTTTAGGGTTTAGGGTATGGGGAATTTTATGAAAAACGGGTTAGGGGTTAATAACGCTATCCCAATCGTTGAACTCTTCCGCATTATTTATGGCTTTGGCGAAACCCCATAGCTTCCCACTTTGGACCTGTTTCACGTAAATACGCATGATACCCATCTATCCCGCCATGCTCTTTCAATAGGGCAAGGCGAATACGGTAAACCGGAACTGGATGAGCCAGCCTCAGCAGCCTCAACAGACGAAGACGATGGCTCGGCAGGCTGCGCTTCCGTGCCGCTGTCGTTGCTGCAGGCGAAAATCGCGGCATAACAGGGCAATCACGGGGGATTGCCCCTGTGCAACGTTGATTTACTTCCATTTTTGAAGGTTAAAGCCACCGCCTTTCAGGCGGTGAACTTTTAGTTGCTATATTTGTAATATGACGGTTGAATACAGAC
>WQTK01000166.1 GCA_009786285.1 Candidatus Fibrimonadales bacterium
ATGCGGAAGTGACAAACCGATAATTATATTGCGTCCGAATTCCTACTTGCTCTATATGACAAGCTCTTTCACGGCTGGCGAACTTCGTTGGATGAATACGAATTCTACAAGCCTTGTAAATGATAAAATAGCAGTTACCGGAGACTCAAGAGTGTTCGCTCACAATGGAAATTTTTTCGTTGTGGATGGAGGATCAAGTACTGCCAAATTGCATTGCTTCACCCCTGAAAGATTAATGGGCGACGAAGACGCTGTTAAAAGCACAAATTTGGAAACCGGAGCAAATCCATATGATATCGCATTTATCAACGACAAAGGATACATTGCATTGTATGGCAAAACATATCTGCAAGTTTTTGACATAAATACTTGCGAATTGGGAAATAAAATAGATTTGCCAGCAACTGCAACTCATGCCGCTTCAATCAAAGCAGACGGAAATACTTTGCTTGTTGTTGCGCAAAGGCTGGTTGGATTTGATGCAACTCAACCCGGCCTTCTTGTTCGCATAAACGCAAGCACAGAAGCAAAAATAGATGAGATAGAGTTAAAGTTGTGGAATCCGTATTCCAGCGTTTTGAGCAATGGAAAACTTTATGTTTCTGCGCAAGGAGCGATGGATGCTTATTGGGAATATCCCGGTACTAATGTAAACGGAATTGAAGTTGTGGACTTAAGCGCGAAAACATCAACCATTCTGAAAGACGGCATTGCTCTTAGCGGTTCCGCTTCATTCCTCACACTGGATGAAGCAAATCAAGTGCTGTATGTAACCGTTGATGATCCTGATGAATACGAGCAACTTGTTAAATCCGTAGATTTAAGCAGCGGCACTATAACAAGCATTAAGCCTGATGATATATGGAATGCTAATATGTGGGGCAATGGCTCTCTTCTTTTTGACAATGGAAGCCAAAAACTTTTCATTGGAGATGCCATAGAACGCCTTAACATTTATGATCCGAAGACCAACAGCTTAACTGCGGTAAGCGGCTCAAAAGGCGCAGGCATTATGCCTCCTTATACAACAATGGCAGTAGTTAGGTTCTAAAAGACTTAGCAAATTCGGCAAAGCTTTCAAACGCATAATCGGGCTTCATTTCCAAAAGCTCGCTTGGCTTGCCGAAGCCGCCCAGAATTGCCGCAATTTTTATGTTTGCGGCACGGGCTGCGCCAATATCCGGAACATCGTCTCCAACCATAATTGTTTCGCTTGGGCTCCATTTTGAATCTTCAATTATTTTCAAGATTCCGGTTGGAGACGGCTTTTTTTCGGGCGCGGTGTCTCCGCACAAAATGCATGTGAAATGTTTTTTTAAGTTCAATTTTTCCAAAATTTTCAAAGTCTGCTCTACTGGCTTGTTTGTCAACATTGCGCATTTGCCGGAATTTCTTTCCAAAAAATCCACAGCTCCGGGATAAGGCTTTACATTGTTTGTGCAAAGCTCGCTGTAATATTTAACAAACAATTCATAAACTTCTTCAAATTTTTCTTTCCCATTTTCACCCAAGCTTTTAATGACAAAATTCACCGAGCCGTTGCCGACAAAAGTTTTTACCATCTCTTTGCTGTAAACAGGAAAACCCAGTTCCGAGAGCGCATGGTTTATCGCATTGCCCAAGTCTTCAATGCTATCCACCAAAGTCCCGTCTAAATCAAGAATGTAAGGCATTTAAAAAATCCGCCACAATTCTTTCCACCGCTGCCAGCGCATCTTCAATTTTTTCCGGAGTCTTTGTGCCGGCCTGTGCCAAATTAGCCCTGCCGCCGCCTTTGCCGCCTGCAAGTTCTGCGAGCTTTTTAACTATGTCGCCGGCATTGATTTTTTTCTTGACAAGCTCTGCATGAACTATCACAGCTATTGACGAAGAATTCGCAATCACCGCTATGCCCTGCGCAGGCATTGCTTTCTGAGCGCCTTCCAACAACGCAGAAAATTCATCGCCTTCTGCGCTCACTTGCAAAACCCAAACCGGAATATCTTTTACCAGCAAAGGTTCTTCAAATATTTCTGCGCTCTGCCCTTCCGCAATTTTCGCACGCAATTCCGCAACCAGCTTCTCGCTCGCCTTCAACTGCTCAGACAGTTGCGCAACTCGCCCTGCAATGCCTTCCGTTTTAGAACGGAACAGCTCCCTAAGCGAAGAAACAACCTCTGCTTCTTCCCTGAAACTCTCTATAGCTTTAAAGGCAGTGACTGCCTCAATCCTGCGAATCCCTGCGCTAATGCTGCTTTCAGACATAATGCGGAACACGCCTATTTCTCCGGTATTGCTCACATGCAAACCGCCGCAAAGTTCCTTGGAAAATTCACCCATGGAAACCACACGAACCTCTGCGCCGTATTTTTCGCCAAAGAGAGCCAGCGCGCCGCTCCCTTTCGCTTGGTCAACAGACATAATAGCCGTTGCAATGGGCAAGCATTTTTGAATTTGCTCATTTACCAGATTTTCAATTTCCGTAATTTGCTCCGGTGTTAACGCAGAAAAAGCGGTAAAATCAAAACGCAAGCTTTCATGGTCAACATGAGAACCTTGCTGAGTTATATGCGCTCCGCCAACCTTGCGAAGCGCAGCCTGCAGCAAATGCGTCGCAGAATGATTTTTGCGAGTAGCCGCACGCTGTGCCTCATTTACTTGCGCAGTGAATTCCTGCGACATATTTTTCTCATTTGTTTCGCCGCTCACAATCTTTGCGCAATGAATCCAAATATCATTCACTTTTACCGTGTCATAAATTTTCAATTCAACATTTGAATTTTTAAGCGTTCCCTGCTCTCCTGCTTCGCCGCCCATTTCCGCATAAAAAGGAGTGCGGTTCAAAACTATTGAAAGCGAACCTTTGCCCTCTTTATAGCGCAAAATTTTTACGGTTGCGCAGCCCGTTTCATAACCTAAAAATTCAGTTGAACCTTCTGCGAAAATTTTCCAGCCCTCGGAGCCAATTGCGCTAATGCCTTGTTTTTGCGCTGCTCTGGCTCGCTCTTTCTGCCTTTCCATTTCAATTTCAAAACCTGCGTCATCTATTTGCAAACCTTTTTCTTCCGCTAAAATCCGTGTTAAATCCGGCGGAAATCCATAGGTATCGTAAAGAAGAAATACCTGAGCTCCGGGTATCAGCTTTCCGCTGCTTGCAATTTTATCAAATCTTTCAAGCCCTGCATCCAATGTTTTTATAAAGCGTTCTTCTTCCGAGCGGATAATCTCTGCGACAAAAGCTTCGCGTTCTTTGATTTCGGGAAACGCCTCGCCCATAGATTGCGTGAGAGTTGGCATGAGCTTGTAAATGAACGGCTCTTTTTGGTTCAGGAGTCGCGCATAGCGGCTGGCTCTGCGCAAAATTCTGCGAAGCACGTAGCCACGGCCGTCGTTGCTCGGAAGCGCGCCGTCTGCGATTGCGAATGAAAGCGAGCGCAGGTGGTCTGCGACAACACGGTGCGGCATTCCGCTTTGGCCTTCACCGTATGGAACGCCGGAAAGCTCTGCGATTTTGCTTATTATAGGAGCAAACACATCGGTATTGTAGTTTGAGTCTTTGCCTTGCAAAATTGCGCACACACGTTCAAAGCCCATGCCCGTGTCCACATTTTTGTTTTTAAGCGGCAGCAGCTCACCGCTTGATATGCGTTCAAACTGCATAAAAACATTGTTCCATATTTCTATGTAACGAGAGTTTGCGCCGTTCACGCCGTTCACCGGGTCTTGGAATGTAGCTTCCTGCGTTGCCAGGTCGCCTTTGTCAAAGTGTATCTCCGAGCATGGCCCGCAAGGACCTGTGTCGCCCATTTCCCAGAAGTTGCTTTTTTCGCCAAAACGCATTATGCGGTTGTCCGGGAGTTTTGAAACATCTTTCCAAATTTGCCAAGCTTCATCGTCATTTTTATATACAGTTACAAACAATCTCTCTTTGGGCAATTGCCAAACCTCGGTTAGAAGCTCCCAAGCCCAAGCTATTGCGTCTTTTTTGTAGTAGTCGCCAAAACTCCAGTTGCCGAGCATTTCAAAAAAAGTGTGGTGATAAGTATCTCTGCCCACTTCGTCCAAGTCGTTGTGCTTGCCGGAAACTCGTATGCACTTTTGCGAGTTTGCCACCCGTTTGTAGTTGTTCGGGTTATCGCCCAAGAAACAAGCTTTGAACTGGTTCATGCCGGCGTTTATGAACATGAGCGTTGGGTCGTCTTGCGGAACAACAGGCGATGAGCGCACAAATAGGTGTTCTTTGCCTTCAAAGAACTTTATAAATGAGTTGCGAATTTCGGTCGCAGTCTTTGGAACTTGTGTCATGGGGGTAAGGTAGAAATTTTCCCCTATATCAACAATATCTTGGACAGCGCAAAGCCGCCTATCAAAATGGAGGTCATGCTGAACACAACGGTTGCTTTTGTGCTTTTGCCAACGCCTTCTGCGCCGTTTATTGTGTAATAGCCAAAATAGCAAGCATAGCTTGAAATGAAAAATCCAAACAAAGACGCTTTTATAAGACCAACCATAAAATCCCAGTCTTTGTAGCTCAAACGAACTCCGGAAAAGAACATATGGAAAGTTACGTCTTTATATAAATAGGCAACTACAAACCCGCCCAAAAGCCCAACAAAAATGCTCAAAATTGTCAAAATCGGAAGCATTATGACTGCGGCGGAAATTCTGGGAACTATCAAAAATTTGTACGGGTTCATTCCCAAAACATTATAAGCATCCAACTGTTCCGTAACAGCCATTGTGCCAAGCTCGGAGCACATTGAAGCTCCTACGCGCCCGGCTAAAACCATAGCTGTTAAAATGGGAGCAAGCTCAGTCATAACGGATTTTCCAACAGCCATTCCAACGTATGTGAGCGGTATCATGTCTGCGAACTGGAATGCCAATTGCCAACTCATTATGCTGCCGGTGAAAATGGAAGTTGTAAGCACCAGCGGAATGCTGGTTATGCCTATGCGGTGCATCTGTTCAATTGCTAAATGATTGCACTGGACTAAGGCAAAAATATTTTTCAGCGATTCCAGAATAAACACAAAATAGCGAATTCCTCCACCCAGTCCACGGCGCACAAACCTGCCTAGCGGCTCCACTATCATTGAATTGCTTGTCATTTTTTTACTGTCTTTTTCACTTCTTTTGGAGGTGCTTTCATTTTGTTTTTGTAAAGTGCGTCGTTGCGCAAATATTTTAACGCTTCTTTCAACTGGAGATCATCTCTGAGCATCCATGCTGTGCGGGCTTCTTCGCCTTGCGAAGCTGTTATCAGCTCTCTTTTAATCGCATTCAAGCTGTAGTTTTTTATCTCAAGCGTCTGTGCTTCGGTTTGTTTTTCAAGCGCAAGGCGCATATGCGCTATTGCTGCTACAATCAAAGAATCTTTCAAAACTTTGGAGGAATCGCCGGAAAGAATGTTTTGCTCTTTTATCTGCATCTCTTCAAATTTGTCTATTTCTAATTGAGATGGGCTTTTCAGTTTTGTGAAATTTGTGTCTGCTGCGGCAAATGCCTGAAACATTGCAAACAAGGAATCCGGAACCTGCCATGTGGAGTCTATTTTCGCAGCGGCATCGCCGATTTGCGAACGGTATTTAACAGCAAAGCGGAAATACAAAGACATTCTTTCTTTGACATGGGCAATCCATGGAACGGCTTTAGATTCTATGTCAACATCCGGAGTTATGCCGCCGCCGCCATACATTTTCCTGCCGCCGGACGTATAATAAACTTGGGTGTCGCGCACTGCGGTATCTTTGGCAACCGATTCGGAGTCTTCCGAGTCTTCTGCCTGGGCTTTGTTGCGCAAGCCATGCCCTTTTATTCCCTGCTCCGGCTTGCTGATGCAACGTCCAAAGGGCAAGTAATAAAAAGCAGTGGTTAATTTCAATGCACGACCCTCGTGATCAAGCGGGAAAATAGTTTGAACGCTTCCTTTGCCGAATGTTGTTCTGCCCACCACTATCGCTTTATCGTGGTCTTGCAAGGCTCCGGCAACAATTTCTGCCGCACTCGCTGTTCCTTGGTTCACAAGCACGGCAATTTGCATATCTTCGCTTATTATGCCGTTCCTTGAAGCTATGTGGTCGGAGTTTATAACATTTCCTTTTGCGCTGACTATGCGGTTTCCTTTTTTCAAAAACAATTCGCTAACCTCTACAGCCTGGTTCAGAAGCCCTCCGGGATTTGAGCGCAAATCCAAAACAAGTTTTTTCATGCCTTGTTTTTTGAGCTTGCCTATAGCCTCTTCCAATTCGTTTGCCGTTTTCAGGCTAAAAGTCGCAAGCCATATATAGCCTATGTCTTTATCGAGCATTCCGGCATATGGAACAGCATGCACCACTATTTTAGCCCTTGTGATGGTTATGTCAAACGGAGTGCCTGCGCCTTCGCGAGCTATTGTTATTGTAACATCTGTTCCCACTTTGCCGCGCAGTCTTTCAACAGCTTCATCTATTGTAAGGTCTTTAGTGGGCTTGCTGTTTATGTGGGTTATTCTATCGCCGGCCATTATGCCCAAGTTGAATGCCGGAGTTCCGGCCATGGGGGAAATCACGG
>WQTK01000167.1 GCA_009786285.1 Candidatus Fibrimonadales bacterium
AGGCTACTTTGTCTATGATTCCAAAAAGAGCGGCAGCGGCACCACCTCGCATTTGCGCTTTGGCAAAGAACCTATTAATGCTCCATATTTAATCGAGTTGAATCAGGCAGATTTTGTCGCTTGCCACCACACTCCGCACCTCGACCAGATAAACATGCTCCGCTTTGCGAAATCCGGCGCAGTGTTTTTGCTGAACACGCAGGCCAGCGCAGAAGAGGCTTGGAGCTCCTTCCCAAAAGAGGTTCAAACCGCCATTATAGAGAAAAAACTTAAAGTTTACGTGATAGACGGCTACAAAGTAGCTCACGATACCGGCATGGGACGCCGCATCAACACCATAATGCAAACCTGCTTCTTTGCTATTTCCGGAATTTTGCCAAAAGACGAAGCAATTAACCACATTAAAGATTCCATTAAAAAGACCTATTTCAAAAAAGGCGAAGAGGTTGTGAACAAAAATTGGGAAGCCGTGGACAAAACCCTTGCGAACTTGCACGAAGTCAAAATTCCCGGCAGCGTAACTGCAGCAAAAACTTTCCGCCCGGCTTTGATAGGCACAAACGACAAGTTCTTGAACAGCGTAACCGCAAAGATTATAGAGGGTTACGGCGATGACCTGCCCGTTTCTGCAATGCCTGTGGACGGCACTTTCCCAACCGCTACATCCAAATATGAAAAGCGCGACTTGGCTTTGGAAATTCCTGTTTGGAACATGGATTGCATTAAATGCGGAAAATGCGCCATAGTTTGCCCGCACGCCGCAATTCGCACAAAGGCGTTCGATGCATCTGCTTTGGCCGGCGCGCCGGAAGGCTTTAAGAGCATTGACGCAAGCAAAGACTTTAAGCAGCTTGAAGGCTCTGTTAAATATAGCGTTCAGGTTAGCCCTTACGATTGCACCGGTTGCGGAGTTTGCGTGGAGGCTTGCAGCAAAAAATGCATAAGCATGGTTCCTCAAACCGGGATTGCCGAGCAAGAGAACAAAGCTTGGGAATTCTTTGCCAGCATACCGGAAATAGACAGAACAAAAATTGACCTTAAACGTGTCAAAGACGCTATGCTGCTGGAGCCTCTTTTTGAGTTCAGCGGCGCATGCACGGGTTGCGGCGAAACTCCTTATGTTCGCTTGGCTTCGCAATTATTTGGCGACAGGATGATAGTGGCAAACGCAACCGGCTGTTCCTCAATTTACGGCGGAAATTTGCCAACAACGCCTTGGACAAAGAACAAAGACGGCAGGGGCCCGGCATGGTGCAACTCCCTGTTCGAAGACAATGCTGAATTCGGCTTGGGCATACGCCTTGGCATAGCCCAGCATGCACAGCAGGCAATAGACCTTTTGGGGCAAATCAGCGAAATCCCGGCAGACCTTTCAACGGCTCTCAAAGAGCAAAGCCAAACTGACGAAGCCGGCATTATAGCTCAAAGGAAAAATGTTGATAAGCTGAAAGGAATTTTAAAAGGCGTTAAGTCCCCTGCTGCCGCAAAACTGCTTTCCGTGGCAGATTATCTTGTTCATAAGAGCGTGTGGATAATGGGTGGAGACGGCTGGGCTTATGATATTGGCTACGGCGGTTTGGATCATGTTTTGGCCAGCGGCGAGAATGTGAACATTCTGGTTTTGGATACCGAGTTGTATTCCAACACGGGCGGCCAAGCCAGCAAGAGCACAAATTTGGCGGCGGTTGCGCAGTTTGCCGCAAGCGGCAAGCGTGCTCCCAAAAAGGACTTGGCTTTAATTGCCATGAGCTACAAGAATGTATATGTTGGCAAAGTGGCAATGGGAGCAACCAATGGAGACGCTCATGCAATCAAAGTGTTCCGTGAAGCGGAAGCGCACAATGGCCCTTCTTTGATTTTGGCGTACTCCCCTTGCATTTCGCATGGCATAAAAGATATGCGTTATATGCTGGGGCAGCAGAAAATGGCAGTTGAAAGCGGTTGCTGGCCTTTGCTCCGTTACATTCCGGCGAACCTTGACGAGGGCAAAAATCCCTTTGTTTTGGACAGCAAAGCACCCACGCTTCCCGTAAAGGACTACATTTACACCGAAAACCGTTACAAAATGCTAACCGCCTCCGATCCTGCGGCTGCGGAGCAGCTCGCAGACAATCTGCAAAAATTTGTTGACGCAAGGTGGAAACAGTACGAGGATTTAGCGAAGGTGTGAGATTCGCGCTTTAGTACTCGGATGCAACGAAAAAAAACGTGAAGAAGGCGGCAACAGCTTCAAACTCTCAATTGCCGCTTTTTTGCCGCACTTCTTTGCCGCAATTCTGTCTGCCTCATACTCTTGGCGGTGGCAGAAAAAACGATAAATTAGGGCTAATACTAACGCAAGCAAAAGTTGAGAGTTGAGAGTTGAGAGTTGAGAGTTGATAATTAAGATAGATAAGCATACAACTAAGAATATTCTACGCTTCAATTCGTGATGCTTTTCTAAGTGCGCCTGCTCATGAAAGAACTCGTGACCCAACATAATAACTCTCAACTCTCCACTCTCAACTCTCCACTCACTAAGTTTCCATCCAACATATTCTGCACATCGGTTTCTTTTACTTCTATTCCGGTTTCAATTAATTGCATCGCATTTTTCAATATGGAATCCAAACTGCTCCTTTCTTCAATTTCCTGCGCCAAGGAACGATTGCGCAAATAGTCTGCCAAGCCGGATGCAAATTCCGGATCTTTGGTGTAATAAATTTTTTCCTGGGCTAGCTCCGCTTTGTATTCGTCGTTTTGCTTTTTGCGATACAGCCACAAAGGACCATTAACTTCGCTCTGTCTGAACACTATGCTCTCTATTTTGGTTAATTCCAAAAGAGCTATGAACGTTACAACAGTCATTATCGGAGAAATTTCCTTGCCAAGCAATTCCTGGAACATAGCCCTGCCACGCTGCGACAAATGGCTGTTTATATGCTGCTCCCTGTCTTCAATAGTCACATTGTCCACTTCTATTGTATGCACGCTGTTGTATGAATGAGCTTGCAGAGTTTTGTGAAACGCCTTGAACAACTGCCATATATTGGCATCCGCAAGCTGCCCTTCCTTGCTTATTTTTTCCATGCGTCCGCGACCGTAAGTGCCAAAATTTTTTCCTTCCTGCTCTTGCAAACCAAACGCAACACGCTTGAATTTCTGGTATTCCTGTATTTGCCGGATTAAAACTTCCCTATCTTTTTCAAAATCTAGCAACTCCTCTTCGCTCTGTTCATTTTTTGGTAAAAGTTCTCTCGCTTTGAGAGCTATTAAATGGCTTGCATACTTTAAAAAATCTGCGGCATAAGATAAATCCACATTTTCCAAATCATTTGTGTATTCCAAGTACTGGTCTGTGATTTTTGCCAGTGAAATCTTTTCAAAGTCTATTTCTTCCCTTTTCATCAAAAGATAAAGCAGGTCTAGAGGTCCTGTATAGACATCGTCCTGCTCCAGTTCATAGAAATCTGTTTCTGCCATCACTCCACCGTCACGCTTTTCGCCAAATTTCTTGGCTGGTCAACATCGTTGCCTCGCAACACCGCAATGTGATAAGCCAAAAGCTGCAAAGGAACGCAGGTTATCACCGGCATAAGAGTGCAGTGCATGGAAGGAACTTTTATTATGTGGTCCGCAATTTCGTCCAGAGGAGAGCAATCGTTTGTCGTAACAACAATCAGTTTTCCGCCGCGAGCTTTTATTTCCCTTGCGTTTGAAACAATTTTATCAAAAAGAGCATCCTTGGGAGCCACAATCACAACAGGCATATTCGCATCTATCAACGCTATAGGCCCGTGCTTCATTTCCGCAGCAGGATAGCCTTCTGCGTGAATATAGCTTATTTCCTTTAATTTCAGCGCGCCTTCCATAGCAACCGGATAGTGGTAATGCCTGCCCAAATAAAGAAAGTTCGTGTGCTTGTAATAGAGTTTTGCTATTTCTTGAATCTCTTCGCTAAGTTTCAGGGTTTGCTCCACTGCGCCCGGCAAAGAATTTATAGCCTGCGCAATCTCCATTCCCCTTACAGAAGAGAGCCTGCGCTGCCTTCCCAGCAAAAGCGCAACCAAAGCCAAAACGGTTACCTGCGCATTAAAAGCCTTTGTGCTGGCAACGCCAATCTCAGGCCCAGCGTGCAAATACACGCCGCCGTTGGAAGCTCTCGCTATGGTTGAGCCAACAACGTTGCAAATGGAAAGCACGGTTGCGCCCTTGTTCTGAGCTTCTTTAAGCGCAGCGAGGGTGTCTGCGGTTTCTCCGCTTTGCGATATTGTGAAAACCAAAGTATTTGAGCCTATTATAGGGTTTCTGTAGCGAAACTCGGATGCGTATTCCACTTCAACGGGAATTCCCGCCCATTCTTCTATCAGATACTCCCCTGCCATCGCCGCATAGTAGCTTGTTCCGCAAGCGGTTATTATTATGCGGTCTATGGAGCGAAGCTCTTTTAGCGAGTTGTCCAGCCCGGCGAGCTTGGCGTTGCCGTCTCCCAAAAGCAAGCGGCCTCTAGTGCAGTTTTTAAGCGCTTCCGGCTGTTCAAAAATCTCTTTTAGCATAAAATGAGGATAATCGCCTTTTTGGGCAAGTTCCAAATCCGTGTCTATTTCCTGTATTTCGCGGCTAACGCTTTTATCTTTTATGTTTCTTATTTTAAAATTGTCTTTGCTCACAACTATAACATCGTTGTCTTCCAAATACACTATTTTTTTTGTGTGCACCATTATCGCAGACACATCGCTTGCCAAAAAGCTTTCGTTTTCCCCAACACCCAGCAAAAGAGGGCTGCCTCTGCGAGCGCCTACCAAAACATCGGGTTCGCTTTCGCTTATAACCGCAATTCCAAAGGTTCCTTCTATGGATTCCAAGGCTGTCAAAACCGCTTCGCTCAAATCCCCTTTGTAAAACTTGGCTATCCAGTGCGCAAGCACTTCCGTGTCCGTTTCTGAGACAAACTTTACTCCATCATCCTGTAAGCGTTTTTTCAGCAAGGCGTAGTTTTCAATAATACCGTTGTGCACAACTGATATTTTTCCGTTTGCGGAGAGGTGCGGATGCGCATTCGCTTCGGTTGGCTCTCCGTGTGTTGCCCAGCGTGTGTGGCAAATGCCCAAAAAACCCTTAAAGTCATCTTTTTCCAGTTTTTCTTCAAGTTCTCTTATTTTGCCAACAGCCTTTATGGTTTTTATTTTGCCGCAGTCGAGCAAGCTAATCCCGGAGCTGTCATAGCCCCTGTATTCAAGTTTTTTAAGCCCGTCCAGCAAAACAGGAAGGGCCGGCCTAAAGCCTATATAACCTACAATTCCACACATGGTATGTAATATAGAAATTAAAAAATTCAGCTAATATTTATAACTTTTTCGCTGCTTGAAGAGGAATTTTCTGCGACTGGTCCGGCAATGGAAGTTCGTCGAGAGATTCCAGAGAATAACAATTTGCAAAAATAATAGTCAGAATCAGAATTGGCCAGAATTTAAGAATTTTCATTGCGTTTGCATTTGACATTTCTAACAGTAAAGACATTCGTATGCGATTTGTCAAAACCAGAAACCCTGGCCAAATGCTTGAAATACCCTACCATGAAGGAAGGCGCAGAGGTTTTTTCTACATTCTCTTCATGCTTCAAATAAAAGACTTGCACGCAAAGCTCGCAGACGGCACGGAAATTCTCAAAGGCTTGAACTTAACGGTTGGCAAAGGGGAAATCCACGCCATAATGGGGCCAAACGGCGCAGGAAAAAGCACGCTCTCCAAAGTGATAGCCGGGCATCCTGATTATATAATCACAAAAGGCAGCGTGGAATTTCTGGGAAACAATTTGCTTGAGCTTTCGGTATCCGAAAGAGCAAACTTGGGATTTTTCATAGGCTTCCAATACCCGCTGGAAATCGCAGGGCTTGGCAACAGGGAATTTTTGCGGGCAGCCATAGACGCAAAGCACAAAGCTCTAAATTTGCCAAGACTTAGCGAAAAAGAATTCAACGAAAAAATGGAAAAAAACATGCGGCTTCTGGAAATGGACAGCCGGTACATGGAGCGTGGACTAAACGAAGGCTTTAGCGGCGGAGAAAAAAAAAGAAACGAGATATTGCAAATGGCAATGCTAGAACCCGCTTTAGCATTTTTAGACGAAACCGACTCCGGTTTGGACATAGACGCTCTTAGAATCGTGGCAAATTCAATAAACCATTTGGCAAACCCGGAATGTTCAGTAGTGCTAATAACGCACTACCAGCGCCTGCTGGAATACGCAAAACCCCAATTCGTGCACGTTTTGATAGATGGCAAAATAGCCGCCACCGGAGGCTCGGAACTTGCGCTCGAATTGGAAAAAAAAGGCTACTCTTAGCGTAGATATTTATTCCGGCCCCCCCGTCCTTCAAAAAATTAAACCGAATTAAACCGAACTAAACCGAGATAAAAAAATAAATGGTACCCTTGACAATCCTCAAAAACATTTCTAAGTTTTATGTTGATGTTTTTGAATAGATGCCATTTTTTATCTTTTCTGTTGCTTTGCATATCAATCGCTAACGCAGCACCAGTTGTTTTATACAACGGCAGC
>WQTK01000168.1 GCA_009786285.1 Candidatus Fibrimonadales bacterium
CGATCTAAATTATGTTTTATACGCATAAAAATATTTCTATGAGCCTCCAGTATAGGCTCGGAAGCCTGCACAGCAGGCTTGCCGGTTATATTATTTTGCGCAAAATTTGCCATTAAGGGTAAAGATAGATTATTTTTTTGCAAAGTACCAACTTTTTTAAAAAAATTGCATTTTTACCGTTTTTACCCTAACTTTTTGTAGAAAGAATCATAAAATTTCCCAATAACCGCTTTTATCAGACCCAACACGCTTTATAACGTTGTTTTCCTGCAACTTTTTTATTTCACGAACAATGGTAGTTTTTGACACAGACAACGCTTCGGATATAGCCAATTGGGTTATATCAGGCTCTTTTTTTAATATGCTTAAAATTTTAACAGTTAAATTTACAGTATCATTTACATTGTCATTTTCGGGATTTACAGTATCATTTTCAGGATTTACATTGTCATTTTCAGGATTTACAGTATCATTTTCAGGATTTACATTGTCAAGCCACAAATCGTCTCCAAAGATGGAAATGTCAAAAATTTCCTCATTTTTCAGCAGCTCAATCTTTTGCTCCGAATACTTGAATTCTGATACACAGCCATTGTCTATTACAGAAAAATTGAATTTCATTGTAGGGTAAGTTTCTATCGCTTTTCTAACGCGAATAAACCCGCTGCCATATTTTTCAATATCGTGTGTCAAATAAAACGCCTCTGCCAGTTGCTTGTTTCTTGTGCTTGCGGAGTATCCGTTTGTTTTTAACTTTTCTTCCGTAATATTCCCGAACAAGCCGCTTGGGTTGAAAAATTTTATTTCGTTGTCAAAAATTTTTATTTGAACATCAGTTGGGCTTTGATAATCCCTGTGTATCAAGGTATTCAGCAAAATTTCACGAATCGCATCCAAAGGATATTCCGGGATTTCATCTCTGGCTATTTTTCTGCCGGAAATGAAAAAGGCAAATTTCAAATGGCCTATGATTACTTTCATCGCCTTTGCTACAACAGAAAACAAGTCTCCGCTAATCATTTTGTCGTCAATTATCATAGACGGCGTTTTAAACCTGCCTATATGTACATTGTATCTTAAATCTTGTTTTGAAAATAAAATCATAGCCGCATTGGTAGGATAGCCGTTTTTTATCATGTTCAATTTTTTTAAAGCTTCAACTGGCTCTGCTGGCAGAGAAAAACGTCTGCTTTTGTTTACCTTTTCTACAAATTTTTTTACCAAATAAATATTTAAATCTTTTTGTGTCGCTCCGTTATATAGATACGAATCCCACGAATACTGCATTGCCAGCAAATAAACATCTGATATTTCGGAAGCTGAAAGCCTGTGGTTTGAGTTGTTTACCCTTTTATAATACCTGCCTCTGCAAGCAATCGGCTTTATCGGAAACTCTTTTACGGAAAATTCAATAACAGCCACTCCTTTGTAGCTGATTATTTCTACATCCGGGATAATAGACGGTTCTGTTTTAGTCTTGATTTCATTTAGCGATTTTTGAATGCTTTCTTTTCCTATTTTCAAATTTTTGACAGGTTCGCCTTTATCATTAACACCTATTAACACCCTGCCGCCTTTTGTATTGGCAAATGCGGTCAAAGATTCAATGACCCGGTCATCAAAACTCTCCTTAAACTCCACATTTTCGTTTTCATTCATTCCCAATGGAAAATAGAAAAATTTTGGGAATTATACCGCTATGTACCCACACCTCCCTTCCTAATATATAATATATAAAGTCAGAGGGCAATTTCAAAAATCCAAAAATGGACTTTGAACATTATATCTTGTATAACCCCCAAGTTGCTCTGGGGGTCCAAGACGGCGCAATCGGAAAGATTGGCTCGTCAAAACAAAATGTCTCTCAACAAAAATAATGACGACTCGGTTTTTCCCAAAACTTAGCGGTTGTTTTTCGCTTTATATGAGACCCATCAATTCCCAAAATGGGTACAGGAAGTACATTGTATGGAAAAACATACATATACTGAAATCGTAAGTCCGATGGACTTTGGGGCGCGTTTTCCGGACGAGGAATCCGCAAGGGAATATCTTGAATGGCAGAGGTGGGGCGGCAACCCTGTGTGCCCCGTCTGCGGGAGCCCTGCCAAGGCTTGGCTCCGGAAACGCCCCGGCCTTCCCGATTGCTACTCTGGATGGTACAAGTGCCGTTACCGCAAGTGCAGGAAGGCGTTCACCGTCAAGCATGACTCAATATTCAGCCATACCCAGATTCCCCTGCATAGCTGGCTGCATGCCATCTTCTGCCTGCTGACTGAACTGAAGGGCAAGTCGGCGCGGCAGCTTGCCAAAAGATGGGCAAAGGTGAAAAGCTACAAGTCGGGCTGGCACCTTGGCCACCGCATACGGGAGGCAATGTCCGCTGACAAGAAAAACGCAATGCTGGATGACGATGTTGAATCAGACGAGTCGCCTTTCGGAGGAAAAAGGCGGAACAAGCACTGGGACAAAAAGAGCGACAACAAGAAAACTTGGGCTATGGGCATGGTGGAGCGAAACGGGGGCAAAGTTGTGTTCAAAGTGATTCCTGACACTAGCAAAGAGACGCTGCTTGGTTTGCTTTGCCAGTATGTGGAACTTGGCTCGACCGTTTTCACCGATGGCTGCCCGTCCTACGACAAGGTGGAATCGCTTGGCTATGAGCATCATTCGGTAATCCACTCAAAGAAGATTTATGTACTTGGCGGCTACGTGCACACGAACACCATAGAAAGCATATGGCGTATTGCTAAGGATGCCAGCCGTGCGGTGTATCACAGGCCATCGCCCAAGCATTTGCATCGCTATCTTGACGAGATAGCATATCGCAGGAACAACAAGACTACGGAAGTGCCCATTATGGATGCCCTTGCCAAGTTCATTGATTTATGTTGGGGAGTAAGCCTGCCGTGGGACAAGCTGGTGCCGAAGAAAGATAAGCAGAACTATATTCAAGAATTGTTATCAGTCTAGATTTCTAACAATGGCTTATTTAAAAAGTGTGATTATTACTGTAATTACTGCTAGAATTACTGTTACAATCGGAATGGCAATAAGGATTATGTCCTTATTTAAATCTGGCTGTAAGCCTCTTAGGTAGCTTAAAATTTCTTTTGATTTCGAAAATGCTTTATTGCTCTCTCTGGAAAGACTTCTTTTTTGCTCTATGGCTTTTACATACTCTTTTTTTATATCCTGTGCCTCAAGTCTCTTTTTTGAATAGTCAGAATTTATGAATTTAGATAAATAGTAATGCTTGTTAAACTTTTCAATTTGCTTCAAACAAAGCTCCATCCCAAAGTAAGAAGATTCATAAATCGCTTGCTTGACCTGTCCTTGAGCCTCATATAAATCCTTTTCTTCCTTGGAAAGATTCCATCTTATCAAATGAAAACAAGCTTCTTTTAATTCTTTAATACCGTGAATATTTTTTAATTCTTTGATGCCATGAATAGCTTCACCTTCAACATCAACAGCTTCTTCATAGATAGCTTTTTCTTCAGTAAGAAGGAGGTTCTTTAACTCTTTAATGGTTTTGTCCGCTAATTGAAAATCTTCATATAAACCTTTTATTATTTTTTCTGGATTCATTAAAAACCTCTGTATTTTATTTAAATATAATTGATAATATTGCTATAATAATAGCGACAATAGAAATTGTACAAGAAACGATAACTTTAATTTTATTTTTTACTCTTAACTTATTCAGTTCTGGTTGACTGTTTATCAACTCATCTACAATAGATTTCAATTTAAGGAATGAGTCTGATGAATTACCATGTTGGTAGTAATATTCCTTATCCATATAATTTACTCTTATTTCTTCAGCCACTCGCATTTTTTCTGAATAATTGGGAATAGTTCCTGATGAAATATATTTACCATGTATATCTCTGAATAATTTAATTACATCAAGATAGTATAAAATACCGAACCTATAAGCTTCAACTACTGCTTTTTCAGAGTGAGTTTTTGCTTCGTGCAAATGTCTATATTCTTTATTTATAATCCCTTCCGACAAATGCCATCCTGCGTATCTTAAATGCAAGACCGCAGGGATAACTTCGGTATCAATACAGCTTTTCACTTTTAAGATAGCAATATCTGCATTCTTAAAATCTTCACAGCAAGACTTTATGATTTCATTTTCTTCAGGAGTCATTATTTGCCAAAATTATAGGTTTTAAGGTTTTTCTCAAGGGATAGCGTTTTTTCTTTATCCGTATATTTTCCTTCCTGAACCTCAACACTCCCATCAGAGTAAAGCATAGTTATGCGCTTATCTATCTTTCCAAAATACGCTCTTACATCTGTTGAACAATACTGCATTCCAAGAATCTCCTTTTTTAAATCTGATAAAAGATAGAAAAATTTTAGAACCTTGTCAAGGGGTAAAATGAAAAAAGTCATGTTACCCACAAAAAGAGCCTTGCCCACAAGGTTAAGATGGTCTCAAAAACAACTTGGCTAGCTTAGGAATATATTGACTTGAAAGTCATCCAGCTAACCCTCCCCAACAGGTTTGAGAGTCTATTTTTGCTGTCCAAAAATTGCCCGGGGAACCTATATATTATATGGGCTGGCGGGGAGGATCCAGTAACTTATGTATATAACTGCCAAGATAAGCTTGCTGCCTAGAAATGGGGTCCGAAATGGCAAAGGTAAGCAACAACAGACAGGAGGCAATATGCCAAAGTACATAAAAAAATACGAGTTGACGAACCAAAAAATGACCCTTAAAAAAGGTCTTGTCTTATACCGGATTCGTGCCCTGCGAGATTTCGCTTGCGTGCGGAAGGGCGATTTGGGAGGCTGGGTGCAGAGCGAGGCTAATTTGGCAACTGACTACAACAACGCATGGGTCGCAGGCGAGGCCAAGGTTTATGGCGAGGCACGGGTGATCGATGATGCGTGGGTGAGCGGAAGCGCACGGGTGTATGGGAATGCCTTGGTAAGTGAGCAGGCGAGCGTGGATGGCAATGCGATGGTATATGGCAGCGCAACGGTGTCAGATTGCGCTTCCGTGGGCGAAAACGCAAAGGTATACGGGGAAGCCCAAGTGCTCGGCAATGCCAAAATATCCGGCGATGCGCAGGTGTGCGGAAACGCAAGGGTATCTGGCCATGCTACTGTATGCGAGAAAGCGCAGATATATGGCAAGTCCGCTGTGTACGACAACGCTCGCTTGTTTGGCAATGCGGAGGCATGCGGAGAGGCTGTGGTGCGGTACAGGGCGAGGATAGGCGGTGATGTGAAAATAGAAGCAACTTCCGATTATGTGACCATATCGCCAATCGGGATAGATGAAAACCTACTCACCTTGACCAAATGCGGCATGGCCTTCGGAGCGTATTTTGAGATGACTTGGGATGAACTTATGGAAAAATGCAACAAAAAAGACTTTCCGAAGCTGCGCAGAAATCAATATAGAGCCGCTGTCAAGTTCGCAAAGGCGTTCTTTTGATGTATACTTTATAAAAGAACGGGATTCAAAAACCCCGCCGCTTGCGGCGTATAGGCAATCAAAGGGGCGGAAAACCTCGCCTCTTGGGGTGAGGTGCTTCATTTTTTCTTTAAAAAATATTATATAGCAGGTTAATTTTCGTTTGAGATACTATGATCCATTATGCGGTACATACCTGCATTATCTGGATGTCTAGGGTTTAGGTGAGATAAACTGCTTATGTCTAAAACATCTCCGTTTTGCTCGTGTTCCAATTCCTCTTTATACAATTCTAATTCTTCATGTACGGCAACCACAATGTTTACTTTTTGCTTTTTAGTTTTGTCGGATTTATAACGCTTGATTATTTTTGCATAATTTGTGATAAGCTCATCCAAATGCTTCAATTGGCATTCACGTAAGCATGATTTAGTGTAATTGATTTGCTTAACGAACGCATCGTTAAATATCAGGCTTTCAATTATTTCGTTGTCCATATCAGACCTCTCTGTTTTAAAGGGTTCGGAAACCAAAGCAATGCGTAACCACCTTAAAAACGCCCTGCTATGTTCACTGCACTATGCAGTGAACCGAATGAATATACATTTTTTCGCAGGCTAAAAAATCGCTTAGGGGGAGCGTTTCGTGATAAACCTATGGCGTTCGCTTGGGTCAATATGATAAGGATGAGTTTTATTGAATAGTGGCGTGTAGACTATCCAATCGTTGACATATCGTATTACTAACCCCATATCTGAATCTTTCAAGCCAGATAAAGCCTTCTTGAATGCCAATGGCGTAAAAATACGATTGTCATCCTCTTTAACTCCGCAATGCACGGTAAAATTACCGCTTTCAAGTGTGGCAATTACTCGAAAACCGTAGAAATCCCACAACCCGCTTTCTATTCGCTTGCCGTCATAGAAACCATAGCCTTTCATCAAAGCATCATTTAACTTTTGTAGTGCCATTGCAAAGTCCATATTAACCTCCATAAAGCAATAGACTATACTTATATCCCAAGATCGCCAAGCTATTCCCTGTAGCCGCCATAGCTAACTCTCCTCCACGGGAACCGTGCGTACTAGCCGCAAAGCGCACGGGGAGGGGTTTGACAGCGGGGTT
>WQTK01000169.1 GCA_009786285.1 Candidatus Fibrimonadales bacterium
CCGAGCGCAGGCAGGAACTTGCGAAAATGGCAAAAAAACACGCAGAAGACGGCCGCACAGCTATAAGAAACTTGCGCAGAGAAGCCAACGAAGCCGTTAAAAAGAACAAAGAAATGCCGGAAGACCAGTCTAAAAGAGAAATTGAGAATATTCAGAAAATTACCGATAAGTTTATAGGTTTAATAGATGCGTCCTTGGCAGAGAAGGAGGCTGACATTTTAAAGGTTTAGAGATATGGAACTAGAAGAAGCAGCGAAATTATATTTTGGCAGGGCGCAAAAAGCCTTTGGAGCCGCAAAAAGAAAGATAAAGAAAGCGACAGAGCGTGGCGATTTGGAGCTTGATTTGTCTGATATGGAGCTTTGCGAGCTTCCGCAGGAGCTTTTTTTGCTCAAAAACATTGAAAAATTATGCTTGGACGGCAACAAGATAACCTGCATTCCCGAAGAAATATCCAATTTAAAAAAGCTTAAGCAGTTGTCAATAAGCGGCAATGGCATTATGAATTTGCCAAAAAGCTTGGGCAAGCTCAAAAAGCTGGAGAAGCTTTACATAGGCTACAACACTATATCTGAGCTTCCTGACTCGATTTGCGATTTGCCGAGCTTGAAGATGCTAAACGCCGCAAGCAATATTTTAACTGCGTTGCCGCAAAACTTCGGCAATCTTAAATCCCTTGTAAAACTCAGTTTGCACGACAATATGATTGAATCTTTGCCCAAATCCATTGGCAATTTGATAAGCTTGAAGAAGCTCTTTTTAGACAACAATAATTTAATTTCCGTTTCTGCGTCAATGGTTAACCTTCGCAATTTGGAGGAGCTAGTGCTTTCCGGCAACGGGCTTAAGCGCATTCCTGCGGAGTTTTCCGGTTTTAAAAAGCTCCGGGAGCTTGTTTTGGACGAGAATCAGCTTTTGACTTTGCCGGCGAGTTTGGCGAAGTGCGCCTCTTTGTGTTTGATTGGCGTGTCCGGGAACCCCATAAAGAGCATTCCAAAGGGATTAGACAGAGCAGGGTTGATCGTGGACGGGGGCTAGCAAGGGAACAACCTTTCCTTGAGCACTTTGGTAATGTGGCATAGCCTTTCAGCAAAAGCTCAAAAAACGCCTTCGGAGGATGGTTTTGAATACCTCCTCGACAGGCAATATTTTTCTACATTCTATCACAATGTTCAAGGTTTTACGAAATATAAATTGGTCTGAGCTTTCAGGTTTGCTGGTTGGAGCTGCGCTTGCCATAACAATATGCGTCGCAACAATTGTTTTGGTGCTAAAGCTTGAGGAAGAAGGCGTTCTGTGGAAAGACGAATATACTCTTTACAGCAACTTTGTTTCCGGGCAGGGTCTTAGCAAAGGCACGAAAGTTCAAATAAACGGAGTTAATGTGGGAAGCGTAAATAACATATCCCTTGACAATGAAGGCTCCGTAAGTTTTGTAAAATTAGAGCTAATCATAGACACTCAGTATAAGAAATGGGTTACCGACAAATCCGTTGTATATGCCACGCGTGACCAAAACATAATTTCCGAAAGAGTTTTGAACATCGATATTTCGCAAAAAGGCAGCAGAATCTTGGAAAATAACGAATATTTGGCAGCCGGCACCGCGCAAGACATTGAAACCGTTCTGAAAACAGCCAATGAGCTTATAGCCAGCATAAACCAGCTTGTTATAGCGGCAGATACTCTTTTGGGCATGATTAAGGATACTAATACCACGGTTGGAATGTTGCTTGGCTCTCGCATTTTATATAATAATTTGGATTTTGCGTCAGTTGAGCTGAACAAATTGCTCTCAAGCGCAGGCGGGCTTATGGTAGATGTTGATGGCATGTTCAAAATCGTGAACAGCGCCATGCCCAAAGCGATGGCTTTTGCCGATACGCTTTCCTCCAGCGTTATGGGACTTATGGGAGGTTTGGACGACCTTACCGGCAGGGCAAGCATTTTGATGAATTCACTGGATACAACCATGCGCAATGTTGGCGGCATGGTTAATGACATGAACTCTATGGTGGGTTCTGTGGGCAATATAATAACAGATGGCTCACAAACTCTTAACAAAGCAGATGATCTTGTGGGAGGAGTTTCAAAATTCTGGTTTATACGTGGCAAAATTCCGAAAAAAGACACAATTCCTCTTTTGGAGGAAGCATGGTAAATTGGCTAGTGGCTAGTGGCAAATGGCTAGTGGTTCTGCTATTTTTGATTCAGGCAGGTTTTGCGGCTTCTGGCGGCAATGCTTTTCATGCGAAAAAATACTTTGAGCAGGGGCGCTATGAGGCGGCTTACAATCAATACTTGCTCGCTTTGAAAGAAGCCAAAAAAGAAGCCGACCTTGTGGCGGAGGGAAGAATTCTAATATCTATGGCAACGCTTGCAAACCATGCCATGCAATACGAAGAATCGGCAAAACTGCTGGATTTGGTACGTGTAAACACTTTGGACGAAACAAGCAAGGAAAGTTTTTACAGAACTTATATGGAATTTTACAATTTGCAGAGCAAATACAAAGAGGCATTTGAAATAGCGAAAAAAAATTCATCCAAAAAACCGTCTGCCGCTTTTTGCGGAGAAGCGGCAATAGCTGCGGCTGGCAGCAAAAACAGCAGCGAAGCGGATGCTTATTTGAAAAAAATAAACAAAAGCGATTCTCCTGGGCAACTCGCTTTTTACAGCGCAAAGGTAGCGGATTTGAATGGTGAAAAGCCACGTGAGCTTTATGAAAACGCTTTGCGTATTTCCACTGAGAAAAAACAGTTTTTCATATCGGGTTTAATTTTGCTCCGCTTGGCGGAAATTACAGGCAATAAAGATTATGCGGCAAGAAGCGCTGCGGTTTTTGGCGAGCTTGGCTTGGCGAAACCGTTTCAAAAAGCAGAGGAGGCAGCCAAATGAATTACAAAGACCTGTCGCAAATTCCGGAAAACCCGCATAAGATTCTTAGCGTTAGCCAGTTGTTGCGTCTATACGGCACGGAGCTTAAACTGTCTTTAAAAAACAAAGCCCCGGATTCGGAAATAACAAGCGTGGATTTGCACCGCCCAGGCCTTGCGCTAGCAGGTTTCTTTGGAGACTACGCCAGCGAGCATATACAGCTTTTGGGGCATACGGAATGGAATTATTTGGAATCATCGGGAAAAAGCGAGCGGCAGAAAATTTTTTCAAGGCTTGCTGGTTACAAATCTCCGCTTTGGATTTTAACGCATGGGCTTGAACCTCACAAAGAGTTTATGGAGATGTGCGATATTGTTGGCTCTCCTCTTGTTGTTACGGAATTGCCAACTGTGAATTTTGCGAGGCCGCTGCAAAGAAATTTGGAAAATTATTTTGCCCGCAGAGTTTTTTTGCATGGAAGCATGATAGATATTTACGGGGTTGGCACGTTGTTTATAGGAGAGTCCGGAGTTGGAAAATCCGAGTGCATTATGGATTTGGTTGAGCGGGGGCATTGCCTTGTTTCAGATGATGCCATAGATTTAAGGCGCATTGGAGATTTGATTTTTGGAGCTGGCAAGGCAGGTTTTAACCATTACATTGAAATCAGAGGCATTGGCATTATAGACGTGCGTTCCATGTTCGGAGTAAAAGCGGTTAGAACGGAAAAACGTCTGGATATAGTTTTGGAGCTTCAAAAATGGGATGCCGCAGAGCGGTATAATCGTACCGGGCTGGATACCATTACAAACAACATTCTTGGCTTGGACATTCCTCATATTGTAATTCCGGTTTTGCCGGGAAAAAACATTGCCGTTATATCTGAGGTTGTGGCTATGGATCATTTATTGAAAAAAGAGGGTCAGAACAGTTCCAAAAACATAAATGATTTTCTTATCACTCAAATAAAGCAGAAAATGGAGAATAAAGAATGAATCGCAATTTGTTGTTTTATACTATTGTTTTTTTGTGCGCGCTGTCTTTGGTAGGCGTGTGGTTCTTTTTCCACCCAAACAGCCCTTGGCACTTGCGCTATCATTACAAGGTTGCTTTTGAGGAAATAGGAGACTTGAAAGTTGGCGATATTGTAAAGGTGAACGGATTGTCAAAGGGATACGTAAAAAGTTTTGAGTTGACGGATTCCTGCGTATGGGCAGACATTGCCGTGTTGGCAGAAGTTAAATTTCCGATAGATTCCAGAATGCGTGTTGCCAACGCCGGATTGATGGGAGAGCGGATAATTGAGATTACGCTTGGGAATTCAAATCGCTATTATGCGGCTGGCGATCATATTATGGGTTTCTTTGACATGGGGAGTACAAACATAGGCAACCTTGCGCTGGATATTTTGGACAAGGCCGGCGGCATGGTCGATATTTTGGCTGAAGTCGCAGATACTCTGTTTTCCGATGATAAGATTAAAGAGTACAAAAAGCTTGGGCAAAAAGCGACGCATCTTGGGAACAAGGCATCTCGTCTTGTGAACTCGGCAGAGAATTCTATAATCGCCTCGGTTGATTCCTTGGTTATGGCAAAAGACAGGGTTGCCGGAATTATAGACGATATGGAAGCAAATTTTGACAGCTTGGTGAAAAACATGGATGAGATGGAGGCAAAATTCGCAAATTTGGAAAAATCTTTGGAAGATGTTAAAAGCCGTGTAAGTTCCATAGCTGAAAAACTGGAAAGCGGCAGCAATACCATTTCTCTTGCTTTGGATGAAAAGCATAACGGGGAGCTGAGAATTCAAATGAAAAAAATTGCGGAAGACGCAGAAAAGCTGATGGAAAGAATAAAAAGCCGTGGACTGGATTTAAATGTGGATATTTTTTAGCTGCGTTTTGATATTGCTTGCGAGTTGCTCAAAAACGGATGAGGATAGCGCTGTTTGGGAGCCTAAGGAGCATCCTGTTATGCTTTTTTCCGATACAACTGTTTTGGAATTATATGAGGGGTCGAGAATTTCCTGGAAAGTGAAGACTGCGTATTTGGAGAGATGGGGTGGTTCGGACAGCATTTTTGTGAAGCCGATTTTTGCGGATATTTACGATTCGCTTGGAAACAAGGCAGCGTTTTTGCGTGCTGATTCTGGGAATTTGAATATGCGCATGACTTTTGTAAGGGCTTACGGCAGGGTTTACGCTCTTTCGCCAAAAGGTGCCGCAGTCAGGGCAGATTCTCTTATGTGGCTGAAAAGAGACGATAAAATTCGCACAGACGGCCCGGTGCGTGTTGTTGGAGAAACCGGCGATGTTTTGCAAGGCGTAGGTTTTATATCTGATTCAAAGTTGGAGAACTGGCAAATTCGCTCAAAAGTGACAGGAATTTTCCAAGATGCGGCAAACAGGCTCAAGGAAGAAGACGGAAAGCTAGTGCCGCAGTAGCAGAAGCGGTACTATGGCGGCATCATTTGCCAAACCTTAGCACTCCAACCTGGCACGCTTTCCACAGCACAACGTCAATATATCCCCTGTTCAGCCCAGTTGCTTTCTCCAATTGGGCGAACATCTTATCTCCCAGCACAAGCTCAAGCCTTTGAATCCAAACATCATGCTTAACAACATTAATGCCCAAATTGCGAGCTAAGTGGTTTTTGGTTATTTCGCCTATGTGCGGCAGCTTTGCCAGGTAGTTCAATTTTTCCGATTCGGCATTCAGTTCGTAATATCCGTTTCTGTAATTTTCGCGATTGTTCCAAATTTTCACTATTGCTCTTATTTTATTCACATTTCCGAAAATCGGCAGCAGGTTTTGCTCGCAGACAGGGTGGCCGCCATATATATAAGCCATAATTTCGCCAAATTTCCGTTTTGCTATTTTTTGCCTGAACCCGCCTGCCAAAATAACATAAACGCATTCCTCCGCAAATTTCTCCGGATTTAAAACCGGTGGATTCAGCAACCGGCTTTTTATGGTCTCAAAACTGTCTTTGTCTTCACCCAAACCAGACTCAATTATATGCCTTTCAATGGCAAAAAAAAGGGCAGCGGTTATCTTATTTACCGGTTTATCAGCCAAAATGCAGAAAATTGTGTCTCTCATAACACAGAAAATAAAAAAAATGCGCTCCAACCTTGACGATGGCGATATTATTCGGGAAATGGCCTTGGGCAAGAACCGTTATACTGCCCAATTTTTGTAGAGACGCAATGCTTGCGTCTCTATTGTGCAATTAACTGAGCAAGGCACGCCATTACCCTTTGTAAAAAGCGTTATGACATAAGGTTTTTGGAAATAGGCACGGATAAGGACCATGTGCATTTTTTGATACAATCTGTGCCGAAAATAAGTGCTACTCAAATAATCCGCACGATAAAAAGCATAACGGCAAAAGAGGTCTTCATCCGCTGCCCAGGCGTAAAGAAGAAGCTATGGGGCGGTGAATTCTGGTCGGATGGATATTTCGTGGCTACGGTAGGCCAGCATGGCAACGAAGAAACTGTCAGCAAGTATATAAAAAATCAAGGAAAAGAAGCCGAATACAAGCGGGTATTAGTACAACAACTTACGCTTTTCGACTGATTTGATACCTCGCGGTTTCTGCCGCGAGGAGGTTCATTCAGGGTAAGGCTCGCCTTACCCCTACGAAATGCCGATAAACATCGTATTTGTCCCACATATTTATGCAATATCGTTTTGAACCGTGGGGT
>WQTK01000170.1 GCA_009786285.1 Candidatus Fibrimonadales bacterium
CTGCGGGTTCATGCCGCCGGCCTGATTTGCCATGCCAAGGCCGAGAAAGCCCTGCATTACGCCGCCTTCATTTGCCGCAGCCGCACGCATGGCATCGCTCTGGGCGCTGACCAAAGCCGCAGCCGCCATAGTTGGGTCTCGCATTACAGCCGTGGCTTGAAGCTCTTTGATTTTCTTATCGTCTTCGGGGGATGCGGAGCAGGTTATCGCAAAATTTACAATCTCCAACCCTCTTCCGTCTCTCCATTTTGCGCTGAGCGCTTCATTGAGAATTGCGGCAAGTTTTTCCGTATGGAAGGAAATTTCATGATATTCCAAGCCTGGGCCGAGCTTTGCGAGCGATGGTCCCAAAACTGTGATTATTTCCGCTTTCAACTGGCTGTCTATTTTATCTCTTGTGTATTGCTCTTCCACATTGCCGCAAACATTTGCGTAGAACAGGGCCGGGTTAGCCATGCGGTAGGAGTATTCTCCGTTTGCCCTAAGCCCTATGGTCAAGCGCAGGTTTATGTTCGGGTCAACTATGAGATAAGGAATTGGGTTTGGGGTTCCGTATTTATTCCCTAATATTTCTTTGGTGTTGAAATAATATATTCGCTGGTCTTTGCCGGGGCTGCCGCCGTATTTAAAGCGGTCTGCCATGTTTTTGATTGCTCCAATCAAGCCGGATCCAAGGCCGCCGTAAAAGATAGAAGGCTCCGAAGAGTGGTCGTATGTGTAGCTTCCTTCTTCTGCGCAAAATTCTGCGATGCGGCCGTTGTCAACAATTATGGCAGCCTGTCCTTTGTTTACCACAACGCCTGAGCCATTGGAGATAATGTTGTCTTCTCCTTTGGTATTGCTGCTTCTTTTGCTTGCTCTTTTTTGCCCTTTGACGGCAAGCACGTCTGCTTCCATGCTTTCGCAAACAAAAAACTCCAGCCATTGGTCAGACAGAACTCCGCCAACCGAGCCAGTTAATGCTTTTATCAATCCCATATTGTGAACCTCGTTTTAGAATATAACCATCTTCACTTCTAGCATATTTATACATTGTATAAGTACGCTGTTGCATTTTATATAAAAATAGAAAATATTTAATAAGGGGTATGGAAGCGATCCCTGATTATTCTATTGCTTTTTTGCAATTTATTAATGCACATATATCAGCAAGCGATTCTGTGGTAGTTATTTCGAATATCACGGGAAAAGTCGGCATTTTGCCCATTGTCTCGGCATCGCGAATTAGTTGCTTTGTTTTTTTGCTCACATCGACTTTTAGCGCTTCCGTGCGATTTTTCTCCTTGAACCAAACAGCCACGCAAAAATATCCTTCGTAAACATGAAGCCAGTAAAGGGTTTTCTCTTTCCCTTTTTTTCCCGAAGCCTGCCAATACTGCCCTCTTGCAAACCATGCCTTGTAAGGAGTGTACCACTGCCATATCTGCTTTATATCAAGATTGGGCACAGCGTTTTGGAATGTTACGTATGCGGCATAGCTGTCTCCAAGAACCAGTTGCAACATTTCGCTTGTTGGCATTGCATTTGGGTCTCTTAGCTGTAATTCTTTTTGGTTCATATAATTAATATATAAAAAGTGAGATGAGCTTATGCCAGAAGCTCTTATTTTCTATATTCCCTTGCGAAAAAGGAATTTAAAATATGGCTGAAAAATTTGGGAAAACATGGTGGGGAGAGCATTTTCTTCGCTCTCTTGAAAATGTGGATTATGATAATCGCTTGCCTCGAGGCGCATCCTATGCGCAAAAAGGTGCAGTTAAAATGCTTAAAATCACTGACAATTACGTGAGTGCGAAAGTAAGCGGAAGCCGCCCTTCTCCTTATAGAGTGCTTATTGTAGTGCCGCCTTTTTCCGAAGAAGAAACAGCCAAGCTAATAGATGAAATAATCAAACAACCCGCTTTGATTTCCAAATTGCTGAATCGCGAACTAGACCCTTCTATTTTAACCATTGCGGAAAATTTTGGGCTTAAAATTTTTCCTCAAAAATGGACTGATTTCAAAATGAACTGCTCTTGTCCGGACTGGGCGGTTCCATGCAAGCATTTGGCAGCGGTTCTTTATATCCTTAGCCGCGAAATAGACAACAATCCGTTTCTTGTTTTTGAAATGCACAATGTCAATTTGCTCGAAGAACTTGAAAAACGTGGCATATTTGTCAGCGATTCTCAAAAAACAGAAATCCCGGTTTTAAAAAATTTGTGGCAAATAAAAAAGAATATCGCTCCGTTTGATGAAAAACTTCTTGCAAACAATATCGATTTTTCCGATTTTCAAAATATTTCCAATACACTAGTCCAACTATTGCCAGAAACGGCTCCGTTTTATTATTCCGGCAATTTTAAAGAAAAATACAGCGTTCAATTGAATAACATTTCAAGGAATGTCAATCGGATTCTTTCCGGCAAAACAAAATTTGATGATATAACTCCGAATTTAATCACGCCGCGAAGCGTTTTTAAATTAGCGATAAATGGCAACAATAAACTTGAAATAATCGGCGAAAATCACAATATCAAGCAAATCGAAAAATTAATCCCGGCTCTTTTTTCGCTGAATCCGGATCGTTTGCGAGATTATGATTGTTCAACAGAAGCACTTTACAAAGTTTTGCTAAGTTCGTTGAATATAATAGCAAATGGAATGATCATCCCGCAAATTGTTCAGCTTGAAGACAAAAAATATTCAATACGCTGGCTTGCAGCTCTCATCGACAACCGTGTGAAAACAGTTGTTAATAAATTATCAACAATGTTGCCCGAAGATTTATTGCAAACGAAAAGAATTGTTCGCAATAAAGAAAGATTTGAGTGCATTAAAAATCAAACATTGGAATTATTATCTCTTTTCATCACTTCGCTTGCGTTTCAATTTTCAAAAACTTCCGGCAACGACCGCTATGAAGAAATGTTTTTTGCCGGGCATGTTTATGGATTTGACTCTGTAGGAGAAAATGCGCTTACCGGCGGCATTAAAGTTTGGCTGGATAGATTTTTCCTTACCGCAGAAACTTACAAACCCATAATCAACATATCGGAAGCTTTGAATGATAATTTTGACATTCAAATTTCAGTCGAAGATACCACCAAGCCTGATGAGTTATCAATGCCTCTTAAACAAATTTTAACTCAAAAACAATACGAAAAAAAGCGATTCAAGATATTGCAGAATGTATCTTTGCTTGCTCCATTCATCAGAGGATTGGATTCTTATGTGAATACAGGCGGTATTTCGGCAATTCGCTTTAACAAGGATGAATTTGCTCCTTTTTTAATGGAAATACTGCCGGTTGTTCGTTTGCTGGACATTAAAACGATTCTTCCAAAATCCTTGCAAGAAGTGCTGCACCCAAAAGTTTCGCTGAAAATATCCAAAAGCGAAAAGGGTCAAGGCTTTATTAACTTGCAGGATTTATTTTTGTTTGATTGGCAAATTGCTTTAGGCAGCAATGTGATTTCTTCCGAAGAATTTGCAAAATTGTTAAAACACGCTTCGCATTTATTCAAATTTAAAGGGCAATATTTTTATGTGAATGAGCAAGAGCTTGAAAAAATTCACAAAGCACTCAGTTCGGATAAAAAGCTGTCTCCGCTTCAATTGCTGCAAACAGCCCTTGCCGAGGAATACGAAGGCGCTCCCGTGCTGCTCACGGATGAAGTTCGCGATTTAATCAGAGAGCTTACATCGGAGAGCAACATTCCTTTGCCTTCAAACTTAAATGCGAAACTGCGTCCTTATCAGGAACGCGGATATTCTTGGATGTATCGCAATAGCAGCATCGGTTTTGGAAGCATTATCGCAGACGATATGGGGCTTGGAAAAACCTTGCAAGTTATTTCTCTTTTATTAAAATACAAGGAAGAGGATGTTTTAAATCAAAAGCAGCAGGCGCTTGTTGTGGTCCCTACCGGTTTGCTAACCAATTGGAAATTTGAAATAGAAAAATTTGCCCCAACTCTCAGCATTCATATTTTCCATGGGCAGTGTCGCGAACTGCAAGAATTCAAAGCCGATATTATGCTTACCACTTATGGAGTTTTGCGCAGTGATTTTGAAATACTAAAAACACACAAATGGCAAATTTTAATTGTTGATGAGGCGCAGAATATTAAAAACCATGAAACGGCGCAGACTAAAGCGGTCAAGAGCATTCCGGCAAACATTCGCATTGCCATGAGCGGAACGCCTGTAGAAAATCGTTTGACGGAGTTTTGGTCTATTATGGATTATGCTAATAAAGGTTATTTGGGAAATGTGAAAGCATTCAAAGATAATTTTGCGACACCTATTCAATTGTTCAACAATGAGCAGGTTGCCGGAAGGTTTCGCAAAATTACGGCTCCGTTTATGATGCGCCGCATGAAAACCGATAAAAGCATTATCTCCGATTTGCCGGACAAAATTGAGCAGGATCAATTTGCGCTTTTAACCAAGCAGCAAGCTGCGCTCTATGAAAAAACTATGACTGCGGCTATGGAACAAATAGAATCTTGCGATGACAATTCTCAGTCGCTTTTTAAAAGGCAAGGTTTGATTTTGCAGATGATTCTTGCGTTAAAGCAAATTTGCAATCACCCTGCACAGTTTTTAAAAGACGGCAAAAAGAGTGCTTCATATTCCGGCAAAACGGAATTGCTTTTTGAATTGCTCGATGGCATTATGGAAAGCAACGAAAAGGTTTTGATATTTACCCAGTTCACAGAAATGGGTAAATTGCTTGAGCATTTCATTGCGGAGCGTTTTGGCGAAAAACCGTTGTTTTACCACGGTTCTTGCAGCATAAAACAGCGAGAGGAAATGGTTCTGCGTTTTCAGCAAAGCCGTGCTGATAAAATTTTCATACTATCTTTAAAGGCGGCCGGAACCGGTTTGAATCTTACTGCTGCGTCTCATGTGATTCATTATGATTTATGGTGGAATCCGGCGGTTGAAAATCAAGCTACCGACCGTGCGTATCGCATAGGGCAAAAAAAGAATGTGATGGTGCATCGCATGATTTGCAAAAATACTTTTGAAGAACGCATAAACGAAATGATTCAAAAGAAAAAGCATCTCGCAGAAATGACGGTAGCAAGCGGCGAAAATTGGATTGGCAAGCTGAGCAATAAGGAGTTGCGGGAAATTTTTCAGTGAAAATCTTTACAGCCGCTTAATTTCCTCGTCCGGCAAACCGATCACTTCTGAATTAAAAAAAGTGACATCTTGAGCGTTTTTTTGTTATTTTTTCGCATTTTTCTTGTATTTTGCCGTTTTTTCCGCTAGCTTAGAGGAGAGGCTCAGAATTTCCTATCATTCACCTTAATGGCGAACATTTGCATACATAGAATTGGCAATACTGTCTGAACCAGAATTCACAGAATTTTCAGGATTACCAGAATATTCGTAATTAGCTCGGATTTCATGGTTAGGCTAGTGGCTAGTGGAAAAAACACTAAAAATGCAAACACTTGTTTGCAAAATGAGCCTTAACCCTTGACAAAACGGAAAAACCTTTTTATATTTGCTTGAAAATTTGGAGGCAGATTTATGGAGCAAATAAGCAAAATAGAATCCAGGATATTTACGATTCGTGGATTGCAGGTTATGTTGGATAACGACATTTCAGCTATGTATCATGTGGAAGTCAAGAGGTTAAATGAACAAGTAAGACGAAACATAGCAAGATTTCCTGAAGAATTTCGCTTTCAGCTTACGGAACCGGAGTTTAAAGGTTTAACTTTGAGGTCGCAAATTGCGACCTCAAATGAACGTGGAGGTAGGAGATATCTGCCATATGTTTTTACCGAACAGGGAATAGCGATGTTAGCTACAGTATTGCATAGTGATATGGCGATAAAAGTCAGCATCCAAATTATGAAAGTCTTCGTTGCAATGCGAAGGATACTATCCACCAACACAGGTTTCATTCAACGCTTGGAAACAGTTGAGATAAAGCAGATAGAAACTGATAAAAAAGTTGAAACGCTTTTCAAAGCGTGGGAAAACAAGGATGCTATTCCCAAATGCGGAGTATTTTTTGATGGCCAAATATTTGACGCTTATGTTTTGGCGAATAATATTATAAAGTCTGCAAAACAATCCATAATCTTGATTGACAACTACATTGACGATTCTGTTTTGACAATGTTTGGCAAGAAGTCTAAAAATGTGAAAGTCACTTTGCTTTCAAAGAACATATCGAAGCAATTGAGCTTGGATGTTGACAAATTCAACCTGCAATATTCTAATACAATAGAGGCGAAAATCTTTGATTTGAGCCATGACAGATTTTTGATAATAGACGGCAAGGAGGTTTATCATTTGGGGGCGAGCTTGAAAGATTTGGGCAAAAGGTGGTTTGCGTTTTCAAAGATGGAGCCGGGAGGCTTGGGTTTGTTGGAGAAATTGCCATTTCCCATAGACTAACTCAAAATTTTCTATCTTCACCTTAATGGCGAACATTTGTATACATAGGACTTGCAATACTGTCTGAACCAGAATTCACAGAATTTTCAGTATTATCAGAATTTGCGAAATTTACATTGTAGAGACGCAAAGCATTGCGTCTCTACAAAATCGGGATAATCGGAATCTCGGGGGTATCGGGGTTCTGAC
>WQTK01000171.1 GCA_009786285.1 Candidatus Fibrimonadales bacterium
TGGGAGTCCAGCTCGTTACCTTGGGAGTCCAGCTCGTTACCTTGGGAGTCCAGCTCGTTACCTTGGGAGTCCAGCTCGTTACCTTGGGAGTCCGCTTTTTTGTATAAAATAATATGAAAATCTTCTTCTTGTTTAAATTTGGGCTCAGGCAAGTCATTTTCTTTGGCCCATTTTTCCATATCCGAAGTCCCGGTTCCCATTCGTTCAATATAACCGGCTAAATACATCGGTTCTGCCAAAAGCGGATTTGCAGGAATGGAAGGATGAACTTGTTTCAAGTTTTCAACAGACCACCCAATTGGCAATGAGCCCGGATTCCATATTTCCAAACGATCGGAAAATAACATGATTTGAATGCTAGCGTTACTGGTATAATCCCGGTGTGCCACAGCATTTACAACTGCTTCTGTAACTATCTCTTTAGGGATTTCATATTTGCCGGGGATAGAAACATGTTCTGCTCTGGTTTCGATGGAATAATCCAGTTTCTGTAAAATAAATTCAATTGACTGGTCTATAAGCTCAAAGACATTACCTTTGAAAACTTTATAGGAGCGAATAGGCTTTTCCACACGTTTGCCGTAAAAATGCGCGCAGCGAACTTCTGATGTTATGAAAAACTTTTGAGGGTCTTTTCCAAAGAGAAGCATGGCTGCATTTACCAAGCGATTTTTTTCGTCTATCAAATGCAAATGCGTGAAAATTTTCTTGAGGTTGTCGGATAAAGTTAAAGGCAAACCTCTTTTTGAGCGGGCAAGATTTATAAATGTGTCAACTTTTTTGCGGTCAATGTCTTTCCATGAAGCCGCTGGGCAAAAAGCCGCATCAAAAGGCAATACTCTTAAAAGTTCCATTGTTTCCATATATTTAACAAGAGCGGCATAAACCACAACTTTAAGCTCGTCCACGCTTGAAAATCTTCTGCGAACAACTTCTTTTTGCACTTTTGCTATAAATTTACTTTCTTTCGCTTCTCTTTCTCGGTCTTTATGATTTGTCAAAAATAATAAGCGGGTTTTAAAGCGTTTGGAAGCTTGGTTGTATTCCATTTCCGTGGGAGAAAGCCCTTTTTTAGTGTTTCCGTATTCTTTGCCTAGAAGTCCGAGGTAAATATCGCAATGTTCAACTTCTTTTAGATACACATCATTTGGTTTTCTGTCAATTGCGGGTTGCAGTTCGAATAAAAACGGCTCAAAGAACTTTCGCAATATTGGGTCAGAAAGAATATACTCATATATAGCCAGCCTTTCTGCCTTAAACTCGCTTTGCACGCTGCTTATGAAAATTTTCTTTTTTAGCATCAAATGGTAAAGTAGAAAAATGCAGTGAACAATTTTCTATATCCCTCCCAATGACCACTTTACCAAAAAAAGTAACTTGGGATGCTGGTCTTTTATCGCTTCAAGCGGGCGAAGCTCTCTTTACAATTGCTCGCCATTTGACTTTTATTCCAACTTTGCGACATTTTTACCTCTTTTTTGGATTCAATTCCAAATATAGAAAATTAAGAGACCTTTCAATTCAAGGCAAACGGATTAATCATATAATTTGCTTTCTGAACCGGTGATGGCGCAATTGAATCTATCAACTTTGCAAAGGGTGCTATGGATAGATTCTCGCAGGTTTGCGGCGGTGAGTCAAACTTCACAATGCTCTCGCTCTCTGCGGTTCCAACATAATACAAATTGGCTCTTGCGTGCAAAATTACTTCGCCGCCATAAGACATTGCCAAAGCTTTGAGCGTGGATATACCGTGCAAGGTTCTTTTGCCGCTAAAGCAAAGTCCTTCGCAAAACGCTATGCCGGCCCTTATGCCCGTGAAACTCCCGGGGCCAAGGGTCACAAGAACTCGCTTCACCTGCTCCAAATCGATATTCATCCGGTCAATGAGCAAGCTCAATTCATCACCCTTCGCTTCCGGCTCCGAAAGCTCAAAACCGGCCCAAAGCCTAACACCCTTTCGTGAGCAATCAACAATTAGATCCATGCAAAAATACCGCTTGAGTTGGCCTTGACATCTCTATATTTCTTTCTGCGAATGCGTCTATTAGCGCTAAATTTATTTTTTCCTGAATATCCATATAGGCTTGATAGTCCGGCTTGGTTACCCAGTAAACAAACTCGTAGTCTATTGAGCTTGCGTCAAAGCATTTCAAATGCCCTCGGTCAAAGCGCACGTTGCTTTGGCTCTCTATAATGTTTTTTGAAAGCTTTGTTATTTCCCGCAGGTTTTCCCTTGATGTTTTATATGAAACGCCAAAGCTGAACACTATGCGGCGTTCTTCCATTCGTTTATAATTGTTCAAGCGGCTTTCCAGAATATCGCTGTTCGCGATTACAACTTGCTCTCCGCTCAAAGCACGAATGCGCGTGGTTTTTATGCCGGTTGATTCTATTGTGCCTCTGATGTCGCCTACTGCTATGAAATCGCCTATTTCAAATGGCTTGTCTATCATTATGGATATGGAGGCGAATAAATCTCCGAGTATTCTTTGCACGGCAAGGGCAACCGCTATGCCGCCAACGCCAAGACCTGCCATTACCGAGATTACTTTAACTCCGAAGTTATCTAAAATAAGGAGCAGAATAGCGCTCCAAATGAGAAACTTGCCTATTCCGCTGACAATAGTCACTCCGGCGTTTTTGGCTGAGTTAGGGCTGTTTTTTTCGCTCCAGTTTTTTATTGCATCGCCAAATATTATGCTTAGCCAAATTCCAATCTGCACAAAGGAGGTCAGAATTAAGATTTTTAGAGGCACAAAGCCATATTCTTCAAAATTTAAATTTTTTGTGCCGAAAAAGAGCGCGATTACGATAAAAAACCATGATTTGCTGTTTTTCAGCGCATTTGATATTATGCAATCAAGTTTATTGCCAACCCGTTTAGCTATTTTGTCTATTTGTTTAACGATTACCTTAAATATTAGCCAAAGTACAACATAAATTCCCAAAGTTATTGCAAGCGCAAGCGCCCAATCCCCCAAAGAATTGCCAAATATGTCCCGAACAGCAGCGATTTTTCCCATGCAGGCAATGTAGAAATTTCTATATTTATATTATTCCTGGGAGGTTTTTATGAAAAATCGGTTTTTCCCCTTTTTCTGCTGCAGTTTGCTGCTGCTAATCGTTGTTTCGCACAGCACAGTCAATTACCCTTATCCGCAGAGGAAAAACTATGGCAATAACACCATAAATGCTACAAGCTCTACCGCTAGCGCCAATTTAAAGGCAAAATTCCAGAATTTTTTAACACAATTTTATGTAACAGGCACTTGCGGCAGCCAAAATTGCGCCCGCATTAAGTTTGGCACACCTGGCGATCCAACGGAAACGGTTTCGGAAGGCATTGGCTATGGCATGATAATGATGGTTTATTTTAGCGACGCTACTACAAGCTATCAAGACCATTTTGACAGACTGTGGAGGTATTACAAGCAGTTTTCCAACAGTAATGGCATTATGAATTGGAAAATAAAGCATGGCAGCACTGGCACTTTTAGCGATGGAAGCGTCTCCGGTTCAGGTGGTGCTACTGATGCTGAATACGATGCAGCTCTTGCTCTTATAATGGCTCACCATCAGTTTGGCGGCGACAACTACCTGACCGAAGCGAAAACCTTGATTGGAAACATTTGGAACAAAGAACACAACTCCTCCTCCGGTTTGCATTGCGCTGGTGACCAATGGTGCAATGATTACAATCCAAGCTACGTTGCCCCTGCAGCTTATGAACTTTTCAAATTAAACCCCGGTACCTCAACCGCAGCGAACTGGACCTCTGCCATTTCCGCAAATTACACATTTCTAAAAAACAATCAAAACGGAACTACAGGCTTGCCATCCGGATGGGCTCAAGACAACGGCACTCCTAAAACTTGTTCAAACAACTGCGGCATTAACACTATAGCGTACGACCAAGACGCAGTGCGCGCCCCTTGGCGCTGGGCAACGGCAAACGCTTGGTTTGGCCACGCTGACGCAAAAACTCTGTTGACCAAATTAGGTACTTGGGTAAATGGAAAAGATCCTAGCCTTGTCAAAGGCCCAATTCAATTAAACGGAACATGGGGAGATAATGGCAATTCCAGTTATGTAGGCTCCTTGGCATGCGCTCTTACGGCTAATTCTGCCCATCAGGACCGATTGAACGAATATTGGAGCGTTTTGAACGGCATTGAAAACGAACCGTATTTTAACCAAGCATTGCGCATTTTAACCGGCTTGCTTATCACCGGCAATATGCCCAACTTGGAAGCTTGCGCCAATGCAGGCAAAAGCTGCGGTACTAATATGACCACCGGTGGCGGTTTTAATGGCACAAGCACTTCAATAGACAAATTTGCAAATGCCGGCAGCGAAGACGAAGATGACAGGGGTTTGGCTGCAACTTGGGAACCGTGGTATGCTTATACCGATAAAGAAAGCGATGGCTCTTCAACAATAAGCAACACAACATTCCAAACTGAAGATGAACATGATAACTGCAAGAAGATAACCAGTTACAAAGTAGTTATGCAAGACGGCTCGGATTGGGTTGCTAAAATTCCGACTTATAATCTCGTTAAAGGCAATAATAAGTATGCGCCTTATGTGGCTCTGGGTTTAAATGCCAGATACAATGGAAGCGGAAACGGCAAAACTTACAACTTTGCGCAATGTACAAATGGTTTTAGCTATAAATACAAAGGCCAGCCTCACAACTTCAAAGTGCAATCAACCGATATTCCGTCAACAGAAGGTTCCGACCACGCTATAACTATTTCCATGTTAGCCAGTGGCTGGGAAGAAGTGGAAGTGGCATTTGCGGAATTAAAGCAGCCTACTTGGGCAGAGACGAAAGTTACAAACATTAAACCGGCAAATATTTATGCCTTTTCATGGGAACTGAAAGGTTCCGATGACGGTACGGCAGGAACATCCGCATTAACCGGCACTTTAGCAATAAAAGATTTCAAATGCCTTGGAAATATGACTTTGCCAGCATCAAGGCCAGACCCGAAATGCGGGGTATCCGATGGCGGCAAGCCCAGCAGTACAAGCCAAGCTTCGTCAAGCTCAGTAGCCTCTGGTACAAGCTCCAGTTCAGTAGCTTCCGGCACAAGCTCCAGCTCCAGCGCAAGAAGCTCCAGTTCGGCTAGAAGCAGCAGCTCGGTTGCCGCAAGCTCTAGCTCAAGCACGGGAAATACGCCGATTTTGTTGTCTCAAATTGCGCATGGCAACGCATTAATATCAATGCAGAATGCCGTAAATGTGCAGGTTACAAGCAACGCTGCCGTTCAAATCTTTGATTTAAAAGGCAATGCGGTTCGCACATTGAGATTCGCGCAAGGCAGCTATATTGTACAAATGGCGGATTTGCCAAAAGGCTTGTACCTTGTTAAGGCAAACAGCGATTCTTGGAAACAAACAATCACAATCCCAGTGAAATAAAGGAGCTTCTATGCTGAAAAAACTGTCCCTCTGCCTGGCGCTTTGCCTCTCCCTCGGCTTCTCTGCCGTTAATTACCCGTACCCGCAAGCAAAAGCTTACGGCAACAGCACAATTAACGTAACGAGTGCCAATGCTTCCACAACTTTAAAAAGCAGGTTTACAGACTTTGTAACCAACTTTTATGAGACTGGCTCATGCGGCAGCGCAACTTGCGCTCGCATAAAGTTTGACGATGGCTCTAAAACAGTTTCGGAAGGCATTGCTTACGGCATGCTGATGATGGTTTATTTCAGCGATGGATCCACAAGTTATCAAACGCACTTTGATAATTTATGGAAATATTACCAACACTGGAAAAACGAAAATGGCTTGATGAGCTGGAAAATAGACGGCTTTAGCAAAGTCTCTGACCCGACCGCAGACAATAAGGGCGCAGCCAGCGATGCGGAATTTGACGCTGCTGTTGCGCTTATAATGGCTCACTATCAATTTGGAAGCACCACAAGCAAAAATTATCTTGACACAGCCAAAGCTTTGATCAGCAAAATAAGGACTCTTGAAATTGACCCGCAAAATTTGCACAAACCCGGAGATGTTTGGGACGATGCGAAAAATCCGAGCTATATTGCGCCAGCCGCCTTTGCAATGTTTCAAGAAGTGGAATGCCATACAAATAAAACCAAATGGGGTAGTGTTGTTACTGCAAACTATACTCTGCTAAAAGCAAACCAAAATTCAACAAGCGGCCTGTTCTCCGATTGGTGCACATCCGCTGGCGTAGCTACCCAAGGCAAAGCAGATGCCACCGAATACGGCTACGATGCCGCTCGTGTTCCATGGCGCATGGCTTGGGCAAATGCGTGGTATGGCCATGCAGACGCAAAAACTCTGCTTACAAACGTGGCAACGAAATATTTAAACGGTAAAAGCGCAGGAGATATAGGAGGGGCAATAGCGTTAAATGGAAGTTCCTCGAAGGGCCAAAAAAATTCAACATTCGTAGGGCCGTTTATGAATGCATTTTCCTATGCGTCTTCAAACCAAACAACTATGAATAGTTATTGGACAACATTGATGGGTTTTAGCGGAGAATCATATTACAACAGGGCTTTGCAAATTTTAACCGGGCTTTTGGCAACTGGCAATATGCCGAATTTGCAGGCTTTGGCTGGAGGTCTCCCTGCTGATTATTGCAACGCTACGGTTTCC
>WQTK01000172.1 GCA_009786285.1 Candidatus Fibrimonadales bacterium
CCGCCACAAGAGGCATCGGCAGAAGCCCCGGAAGAAAAAAGCGCAGAAGAAACATCGCATGAAGACAGGCTGAACGAAGAAGAATACAACGCAAAGCTGCCGCAGTTGCAAGCTATAATAGACATGGTAAATGAACTTGACGAAAACGGTGATTTCAACGAAATTTCCCAAAGCATAAGGCAGGCTTTTTATGATTGGAAAGAAATTGTCGGCGAAAATAAAACCCAGTTCAAAAATATTTACAAGGAATTCAGAGCCGCTACGAGCCGTTTCCAAAACTTGCAGGAATGGGCGTCTTGGCATGCAGAGCAAATAAGGGAGCAACTGATAAAGGAAATAGAAGAGCTTGCCGTTGCTCCTGTGGTTTTGGAAAACAGGGCAAAGGCTTTTGCCATGATAGAGCAATGGAAATCCGCAGGCTACATGCCAACAGCGAAAATCCAGGAACTTTGGCCTCGCTTTAAAGCTGGGCTGGACAAGGTGATGGACAGCGTTGCGCCTTTGCTAAAAGAGCAGGAAAAAGGCCAGGAAGAAAACCTGAAAACCAAAGAGGAAATCTGCGTTAAAATAGAAGAGCTTGCGGCAGCGGAAGGCGAATGGACGGAGCAGCTCCGGCAAGTTCAGGAATTGCAGGCAAAATGGAAAAACACAGGTTTTGTTCCCAAGGCTCAAAACCATATTATTTGGGAACGCTATCAGGCGGCAATCAACGCTTTCTTCAAAAAGCAAGAGGCGTATAAAAAACGCACTATGGAACAGATAAACGAGCGTGTTGCCGCAAGGGAAAAGCTTTGCGAAGAGGCAGAGGCGCTCGCAAATTCCACCGATTGGAAGAACACGCCCAAAATATTTACAAAGCTCAGCGCAGATTGGAAGTCCGCAGGTTCTGTTCCTGCGGAGCAATATGAAAAATTATTGCAGAGGTTTAAAAAAGCAAGCGATACTTTCTTTGAAAGCAGAAACACCTTTTACGATGGTGCAAGAAAAACCAGAGAAGAAGTTTGCCAAAAGTTGGAAACCCTTGCTTTTGACGCTTCAAGCGCAGAATCAATTGCCGCATGGAAGGCTATAGAAGAAGAGTGGAAGGTACTCGAAAATAACGGATTTTCCAAAGAACTGAACGAGAGATTTTATGCGGTTTCCGACCGCATATGGGAAGCAGCTTCCAAAAGCAACCCGGAAATAACAAAGGAACTGGATAAAAACTGGGAAGTCAAGCATGGCTTAAAAGAGCAGTTGAAAGAAATTTTAGACCAAGGCAACTTTAAATTCAAAACATTGCAAACAGTTCGCAGCTTGCAAGCCGAATGGGAAAAAACCGGCCGTTGCGGTTCAGCTGAGAACGAGATTTCCAATGAATTTGCCGAGCTTGTCCGTTCATTTTTCTCAACTTACAATGACCAGAAAGAGATCAGAAGCAATTTGGACAAAATAAACGCGCAAAAGAAAGAGGAATTGTGCAGGCAGGCGGAAGAGCTTTTGGCAAAGGCTCAGGACCAAGCTCTTACACGTGCAGAGGTTATTTCCGAAACCAACTCGCTAAGGGCTTCGTGGAGGGAATCGGGAAATGTTTCCATGCACTTGGCAAAAATTTTGTGGAAGCGCTTTAACACAGCTTGCAACAGCGCATGCCACGCATTCGGCAATGATCCTGCGGCACCTGAATGATAGCAGTGACTCTTGATTTGGAAGGTGTTCTTTCTCCGGAAATATGGATTTGCGTTGCCGAGAAAACAAAAATAGACGAGCTTCGCCTTACGACTCGCGATATTTCCGATTACGATGAGCTTATGCAGCACAGGCTGAAAATTTTAGACAGCCACGGCATAAGGCTCTCCGATATTCAGGATGTTATAGAGAGCATGGATCTTTTGCCCGGCGCAAAGGAATTTTTGGACAAGCTTCGTTCCATGAGCCAAGTGATAATTTTATCTGATACTTTTGCGGAATTCGCAAAACCTATAATGAAAAAACTTGGCTACCCAACATTGTTTTGCCATAGCCTTGAGGTGAAAGATGACAGGATTGTTGGTTATAATTTGCGGCAAAAGGATCAAAAGCGATGTGCTGTTGAGGCGCTTAAATCGCTGAACTTCAATGTGTTTGCGGCAGGGGATTCTTATAACGATATTGAAATGCTGAAGGCTGCAAACAGCGCATGTTTGTTTTGCGCGCCAGACAGTGTGAAAAAAAAGTTTCCACAGTTTGCGTCTGTGGAAACATATGATGATTTAATGGCGGTTATTGTAGAGACGCAATGCATTGCGTCTTTACAATGATGTTTCGCATTCTTTGATGTATTGCACCAGCGTCTCTACGCCCTCAATCGGCATTGCGTTGTAAATGCTGGCTCTGAACCCGCCTACGGAACGATGTCCTTTCAACTGTTCCAAGCCTTTTTCCACTGCTGCTTTTAGGAATTTCTTTTCCATTTCTTCTTTCTTGTCTGCGGCAACGGCTTCGTCTCTGAACACGAATGGAACATTCATTGTGGAGCGGTCTTCTTTTGCGGCGGTGCCTTTGAAGAGCTTGGAATTATCCAATGCGTCGTAGAGTAGGTTGGCTTTTTTGATGTTGATTTTTTCCATCTCTTTTATGCCGCCGAGATTTTTTAGCCAGTTCAGAACTCTGTTCATCACGTAAATTGAGAACACCGGCGGGGTGTTGAACATTGAATGTTCGGGAATGTGAGTGCGGTAGTCCAGCATTGTTGGAATGTCTCTTTGCACTTTGCCAAGAATATCCGAGCGAACTATGACGGTAGCCACGCCTGCAGGCCCCATGTTTTTTTGCGCTCCTGCGTAAATTAATCCGAATTTGGAAACATCTATTGGGCGGCTCAAAATATCCGAGCTCATATCGCAAACTAGGTAAGTGTTTGCTTTTGGAAATTCCTTCCATTGTGTTCCGTAAATTGTGTTGTTGCTTGTAACGTGCAGGTATGTTGCGCCCGGTGTTTGCTCAAAGTTTTTTGGGATGTGGTTGTAAACGCTTTCTTTGGAGGAGCAAACAACATTCACCTTGCCGAATTTTTTTGCTTCTTTGAGTGCCTTGTTAGCCCACACGCCCGTGTCTGTATAGTCTGCGCTTGCGTTTGAATCCAGCAGGTTTATAGGAGCCATGCAGAATTGCAGGGATGCGCCGCCGCCCAAAAACAAGATTTCGTAGCCTGAAGGAATAGACAAAAGCTCTTTTAAAAGGGATTCCGTTTCTGCTACCATTCCCTCTATGGGCTTGGTACGGTGGCTCATTTCCAGAATGCCAACGCCAGTTCCCGCAAAATCTGCGATTGCTGCTGCTGCCTCTTCTGTTGCCTGTTTTGGAAGGGTACTTGGACCCGCGCTGAAATTATAGACTTTTTTCATAGATAAAATTTAGAAAATTGCGTAGGTAGCAGCCGACCATTAAACGCATCTTTTTCTATATTCCTTAATGTTGAAAAAACTTGTCACAATAATACTTGCTTTAATAGCCTTGCTTGCAGGGTTTTATGCTCTTGTGCGCTTTGCGGGGCTTGATCCTGATGAATTTTTTTCAAAACCTGCCAAAAAAGCGGAGGTTTACGCAACGGCAAGCCCTGAAAAATTGCAGCAACTGCATGATTCTCTGGAAACCATAAACTTTGTTATACGCAGAGAAACAAACGAAATATTGCTCAAGAACCTCAAAGATACGCAAAAAAGCCTTTGGGAGCGTATTCTCGCAACTCAAAACGCTATTGTAAAAGCAGAAGCACCCAAAAGCATAAAAGAAGAAGAGACCGATTTAGTCGATTCCTTGATAAAAGGAATTTCCATCACCGCTGCCGTATTGCTCGTAATAATTGTGTTCCTGATTGTAAAAATCATGCGCCGCTCCAAAGAAGTTGAAAAAGTCACGGAAAGATTGATGGTATTGCAAACCGAGCCTGCGCCGCCGCCACCGCTAGGCAATATAGACCCAACCATATTCCAATCCCGCTATCGCCCGTCGCCGCTGCCGCAAGTTCAGCCAGCGGAAATGCCTGAGCAGGAGCCTTCACAGCCCGAGCATCCAAAACTGAGAAAAACGGCAAAGCAAAGAGTAACCGAAGCTGTTCAAAAAATGAAAGACGCGCTTGCCTCTTTGCGTGGGCAAGGCACTAAAAAAACGCAGGCGATGACCGGGCCAATAGCCGCAACCCAAAAAATCACTAAAACGAATATCAGGGTTCCAAGCCTTAATACAACAATCATTCCGCCATCCCAAGACGAAACAACCTACGACCGCAGGGCCAGGGAAAAAAAGCAAATTCTGGATTACGCAAAGCAGGGGCGCACACCGGCTGAAATAGCAAAATGGCTAAGCCTTCCGAGAGACCAAGTTGAAACCACTATTCGTTTGGCTAGAGAAAGAGGCGAGTAATGAGTTGAGAGTGGAGAGTTGAGAGTTGAGAGTTGATATGCTGATACGATTGGCTTTTTCCGGCGAACCGCCGCCTGAGGCAAATATTAAAGAACAGGAAGTAAAAAACAACTCTTCACTCTCAACTCTAAACTCTCAACTAATAGAAAAGGTTTCCGTTCAACTCAACGCAGACAGATTGAAATTAATTGACGAATTGTCTCGCTTGATTTCCGAGTTGAAAAAACAGTTCCCGGAACTTGCGCAAAATTTGGAAAAAGCCAGAGACTATGTATCTGCAAGCCAAGATGAAAATATCCCTGTAAAAAAGTTGCTCAATTTGCTCGCCAGCATCCGGCAAAATATAAACATTGACAACTCTCTGGTAAAAAACCTTGCGGAAGAAGCTATAAAAATTTTGCAACCAAAGCAGAGCGCAGAGGCTCCTCCGGAGAATAAATTAATTTTAGTTCTTTCAAAAAATGATTTTGAAAGCGCAAACACAATTATAAAAAACATTGCCGCTGCTCCACTGCAAGCTCCTGCAAGGGCTGAAAGTTTTCAACCCCAGCAAACGCCGCAAACATTTCAAGCTATTTTAAATGCGTTGCAGGAGTTTAAGGAACTTGGCATTCCAAAAGAATTGCAAAACGCTCCGTTAAAAGAACTGGAAGCTATGATATTGCAAAAAACCGGAATTGAAGTTCCAAAGGACTTGGTTAAAAGCCTGTCTATGGCTTTCGGGGAAAAGCCGGTATTTGCAGAGCTTATGATTGCGCCGGTGACGCAAAAGGAACAACCGCAGCAATTGCAGCAACCGCAACAATCACAACAATCGCAGCAACCACTGCAATCGCAATCGCCACAATCTCCGCCGCCGCAACCTTCGCAGACTGTAGTTCAAACATATGAAATTCCATTGCCGAAAGATTTTCCATTGCAAAAAATTTTGCCGGATATTTCTCAAAACATGCCATTGCCTCCGAAAATAGAACTTGCTTTTTCTCTTTACCAAATCAAAACTCCTATTTTGCAACCTTGGCCTGCAAGCATACCTATTCCAAAAGAGGAAAGAGATTTTTGGTTAAAAACTGATTTGCCGTTTACGCCGCAAACATTGAATGTCAGAGAATACATTTTATCATTTAACGGCGGAAAACTGCCGGAGAATCCCGAAGTCGCAAGATTATTCGCAGAAAATTTGCACGAAATGTCCTTAAAAACAGAAAACGGAACACCAGTAACAAAAGAGCAAGCTAGCCTATTATGGAGAATAACGTCGCTCTGCACAAACTCTCAACTCTCAACTCTCAACTCTCAACTATTAAAGTACCAGCCGCAGGGAAACCACGAGGGCGAATTGTTTAAAAATTTGCCGGAGCCTGTTAAAAGAGAATTGTTGCAGGAGTTGCCCAAAGAAAAAACGTTGCAACCGGAAGTTTTGCAAAAAGCTGTTGAAAGGGTTATGGAGAAAATGCCGGAAGAAATGCGGCCGGTTCTGCAAAACTTAAAAGAGCAAATTCAATGGACTCGTGTTGACCAAGACACTCGTGCGCAAAACGACAAGGAAAACATATTTTACTTTATGCACGAAGGAGAGTTGCAAAAAGGCCGCTTGAAAGTAAAAGACGAGCGCAAAGGCGGTTCTAAAAGCAAGCAGGAATCCGCGATTTCTTTTTCAATAGAAACCCATGTAAAGAATTTAGGCAATGTGCATGTAGATTTAACGCTGAGCAAAGGTATTTTGAACATCAAAATGCAAGACGAAGTTGGAACCGCAAGCGACGCAGTAAGCGATGAGAGAGAAACGCTGGCAAAGGAACTCACAGACATTGGAATTTCGCTGGGGGAGCTAATTTATGGCAAAACGCCCAAAATTAAAATAGTGAAAGTCACCGAAAAAACGGAGAAAATCACCAGCGGACTGGATGTTAAGGCGTGAGTGGCTAGTGGAAAAAACACTAAATGCGCAGCCGCAGTGGCAATAGCACATATTCACAATTAGCTAGGAAATTTCTATTTTACATATTATGTACATTGATTGTAGGCGGATTTTAGCGAACATGGCGACACTCGCATATCGAGGATCCGCATATGGGAGAGCCCCATTTTGAGAGCGAGCGTGAACGCCGCATTTGGTGCCGTGCCAGACGGCAGAAGTATTTGAATTACCTCGAAGAAGGCTGCAATTCCACACAGGCCGGATGCCCCGCTGGACCTCCGTTTTGTTTTCTACTGTATTAGACGCTTCTCAAAAGGAAAAAATCAAAAAAAATGCACATTCCTTTATTTTGCGCTGTTTTTCAGC
>WQTK01000173.1 GCA_009786285.1 Candidatus Fibrimonadales bacterium
AGCGCAGAAAAATAAATTACTATATTTCTTGCTAGAGTTTATGATTAAAGACCGGTATTTGACCTTTTGCAATTATTTTGGGAAGCCTCGAAAGCTTTCCATAGAGGCTCTTTTTTCAGGAATTCAAAAAAAATCGGCGAGGGGACAAATGAAAGTTTGTCCTTTTTTTATTTCTCAAAAACAGGAGAGAACATTATGAACAGAGTCAAGCTCTTTCTACCCACGGCTATGCTTATAGCCACGGCATTCACACTATTGTCTTGCGCCAGCAAGCCTCCTTTAGACCAGGCAAGCGCTCCCGCAGTCCCGCCGCCCCAGTACGCCGGAACCGACGCAACAGACAACATACCCTGCTCCGAATTTGACACGCCGGAGTATTTGACCGGGTTTGGCGAATACATGGGCTCCAGCGCGCAATTCGGCCTTTTGGTGCAGAATTCAACCGAAAGGGCAAAGCAGAACATTTTGCAGAAGCTTGGAGCTCACGTGCAAGGCTTGAGCACCACTTTCAGAAGTTCTTATGGATCCAATCAGGGCAGCGATGTCGCGGAAAAAATGGTTAATGCCACAGACATAGCCATAAACAAAGTTATAAGCGATGCCAGAGCGGTTTGCATGAAGCAAGGGCCAATTGGAGCGGACGGGCACCAGAGGGTTTTTGTGGGTCTGAGGATTTACAAGGAGGAGCTGGAGAAATCTGTTGTGAACACTATAGCGGACAAGCTCACGGACGATGAAAAGCGTTCTATTGATTTCGAGGAAAAACGCTTCAGAGAGCAGCACAAGGCGGCTTTCGAGAGTTTCAAGGAAGAAAACAAATAATTTCAGAGTTTAAATGTCCAAAAAATTTGACATCTTTATTTCCTACCGCCGCAAAGGCGGCTATGACATGGCCAAGCTGCTGTACGACCGTCTGAGGCTGGACGGCTACAGCGTCTCTTTTGACATAGACACTCTTGAGAAAGGCAATTTTGACAATGAGCTGGAAAACAGGGTGCTAGATTGCGAAGATTTTCTGCTAGTGATGAGCCCCGGGGTTTTTGACCGTTTCTATGACCCCAAAATTGATCCTAAAAGCGACTGGGTTCGCCAGGAAATCATCTGTGCTCTTGAGGAGAACAAAAACATAGTCCCGCTGGTTTTGGATGGCTTTGTTTTTCCTGAGACTCCTTTGCCCGGCGATGTCAGAGACATATCCAGAAAGAATGCCATTGACCTTAACCCCAAGCATTTTGAAGCCGCCTACGCAAAGATGAAGCTTGCGTTCCTGGTTTCAAAGCCTCGATGGACGGTGAGGTATAAAAAGTTTATAGCCGCATTGATTGTCGTTGCGTTTTTTGCGCTCGCAGGCGTTGTGATGAAGCAGCAGAGAGACGCGAAAACAGGGGAGTTTGACGAAATTTTCAGAGACTTGGAAAAATACGTTTCCCAGATAGAGGCGGAAACGCAAAGGCTGCCTGCGAATTCGCTCCGGATGGAAGAGATTCTCGGCAATCTGGAAAAATATGTTTCAAAGCTTGAAACGGAAATGAAAAAATTGCCTGCGAATTCGGTAAAAAGAGATTCCGTTTCCGCTGAAATAAACAAAAGCAGAAAAAGAATAGAGAATTTGAAAAAAGAAGTTCCAATTGCAACGCCGCCCATTGAAGCCGCTCCCGTGGAAAGCAAGCCCAAAAAAACGGCAAAGCCATCAATAGCAGAACCTTCGGCAAAACAACCTGTGGCAGCACAACCGCCAGCAGAACAAGCGGTCAAGCAAACTGCCGAAGCACTGCCGGAGCCGCCAAAGCCGCCGGAACCGCCAAAGGCATCGCCAAAGTCTCCTCCTGATTCTGCCGCATTGCTGAATGCGGACACAAAAAAACGGATAGATGACGAATCCGATGATTTCTTGAAAAGGATGCGTTCACGTTAAGGAGCCAAGCAGCAAATGATAATTTTAGCGATAATTCCTATTGTATTTTTGCTTTCTTGCGCCTCTGCGCCGCCCGCAGGCAACAACGATGCTTGGCCGGAGTGGCTGGCAAACCATCCCCAAGCGCCGAGCAACGCCAATTATAATTACATAGTAAGAGACGGCGTTGGGAGAACGGAAGAAGAGGCGATGAAAAACGCTCTTGAAAAAGCGCACGGGGAAGCGGCTTCCATAATAGGAAGGCCTCTTGCTGAAACTTATGGAATAAGGCATGGCATAAGATGCTACCATCACATAGAGAAAAATATTTACAACCACACTGTTTACATTTTATTCAAGCACCAGAAAAAATCCATGGCATCCGGAGCGCAAGATGACTACAGCAACCCGGACGGCATAAGATGCAAGTCTGCGCCAATTGAAGAGACCGATAAAAATACCGAGGAAGCGGCGGTTATAGGGGAAAAGCAGGGGAGCTTATTGAATGCAATTGCCGGGCTGAGGGCGGTTGCGGAAAAATTTGAATCGGCAGGCAATGCAAAGCAGAAAAATGAAGTAATGAGCGAGGGCAAAAAGTTATATGGGAAAATAAACGGATTGCAAGGCGAGTTGCGTACTCTCAACGCAGTTATCGGTTTGGATTCCACTATGGAAGCGGTGAGGGATATTTACGGCAAAATGCGGGCAAGCTGCATTGAATATGGTAAAAGCGCAGGGTTGCATTGGAGCTCGGAGCAAAATTCCGAATATTCCGACCTTGCGTTTTCCAAACTCTCCGGAAGCTTGGATATGCAAAAAAACGATTGCGCAGGCAACGGCGTTTCATTGATTTACAAAGATTCAAAGCCACAGTGCAAAAGGCAGTACGGCGTGTTTGCGTGTTCTTACAGAAGCAATTTGTCCATAGCGTCTTGCGGAGGCAATGAGTATTTGTTGCTAAAAGGCGAAAGCGCGGAAGGTGTAAAAGCCAAAGAAAGTGACGCTTTGGATAACTTGAAAGAAAAGCTGATAAAAGCGGATTTTTGGAAAGAATGGGAAATGGAGCTTAATAAATGGAGGTCTAAATGCGACTAATATTGCTTTTGGCGATTGTGCTACCTGCGTTTTCTTTTGCGACTCAAACAAAAAAAGTTTCGCTGCCAAAAGAATTGCAGGGTGAAATGATTCCTTATTTTTTTGCTTCAAAAATGGATGGAAATGATATTTACAGGGAAGATTTAAAAAAAATGCTGAAACCCGGAACAAAGCGCATTGTTCTTTCGTTTTTCACTACATGGTGTACAATATGCAAAGAAAATTTTGTTGCTATGAGAAAAAACGCAGCCGAGCTTGAAAAAAACGGAGTGCAGGTTTATCTTATAAATATAGGCACAGATGATTTTCATAAAATAGAGAAAGTAGTCAAAGAGTTTGCGGGCAATGCTTTTCCGTTTTACAACAAAAAAAGAGAGGATTTTTTAGCAAAGGATTTCGGTTTGGAAATTTTTTATCCCACGAAAATAATATTGGACAGAGATTTGCGGGTTTTGGCTGTTTTGACCGGAAAACTAGGCGATGATTTTCCTGAAGTGTTTTGGGGGAAATTTTGAAACCATTTTTCCTTATCTTGCTTTTTGCTGCTTTAAGTTATGCACAGCAGCAGTCTGTTGGTGTGTTACCGACCATTGGCAGTGACGATATTGACACGGAAGAGCTTGACATGCTGACCAAAAGCCTGCGCACGATTGCGGCGAATGTTTTGCCAAACAGCACCTTTATAGTGTTGACTCAGGAGACCATTATGAGGCGGCTAGGCGGCACGGAGGAGTATTTGAAGGTTTGCCGTGATGGCGAGGGGTGCATTCCCAGCTTGGGGAAGAAAGCGGAAGTTGATTATGTCGCACGTTGCAATGTTGGGTTAAAGGGCTATATTCTGAGGATGGACTGCGAGCTTTACAATTCAAAAACGGGAGCTCTTATAGGTCCTTTCAATTCTTACAATGAAACTCCTGCCAATGTCAATGATTTGATGGCGATAATGGAAAGAAAAGCACCGGATATGTTCAAAAAGATACCGATGATTTCGGTAGTCACTGCGCCTTCTGTTGTGACGGGCGGCAATGTGGTCGCTCAGGTGGTGACGGAGCCTGCTGGCGCGATTTTGAGCGTGAACGGAATGCACTACCAAGGCTGCCAGTCAACGCCGTGCCAGATTCAGCTTTACGAGAACCGTTTTAAGCTTTCTGCGGCGTTAGAGGGGTATGAGCCGGCGGAAATAGATGCGGTTATTGCGCAGCCCAACCAGATTGTGACGATGAAGCTGAAGCCAATAATATACAATGTGATTTTCACCAGCGAGCCATCTGGAGCTTTGTTTAGTTTTGGGGATAAATCAAGTTGCAGAACACCATGCTATAAGAATTTCAACAGAGGCGATGTTAAAGTGAATGCTAATTTGGATTTTCATGAAAGCAAGGACACGGCGTTTTTTGTGTCTGCGGATGCGAAGTTTAATATAAAGCTGGAGCAGAAATATGGCATTTTGGATATAAGGCCACGTGATGCGCATTGGAAATTGACGATTGGCGGGAAGCCGTATTCTTTGGAAAGTCTATGGCTTTTGCCGGGAACTTATGAAGTCAATCTAGCTAATGAGTGTTATGAGGATATAACTTATAGCGCAGAAATAAAAGAGGGTAAGCAGACTGATTTTGATTTTTCGAATAAAATGACTTTGAAACAGGGCATTTTGGCTTTGAGCGCAAAATATAAGGGGAGAGATGCTAAAGAATTTGTTTTTGTTAATAATAATAAAGTAGGGGAGACGCCATTTAGCGGTACTGTGCCTTTGTGTTCGGATATAAAAATAGGCGATGAAAAAGTAGATGTGAACTGGCAAAATTGGGAACTTAATAAACCGACTGAACATACGCATAAAATGTCTGTAGCTGGAGCCACAGTGCTTGGAGTTGCGCTTGACATAGCCGGAGCCATGTTTTTTGGCTTTGCTTATTTGCGGCACAAGGATGCTGAGGATTATGGGAAGCGGTATGATGCGAGTTATGAGCCTAGTGAATATAATGCATTTAGAAAGAAATCTGAGAATGCGACTAAAAAGGCGAATATATTTTTGATTGCTGGCGGAGCATGTGTTCTTTCATCAATAGGGGTGTATATATGGTTTTGATTTGCATATTTTTCATTTTGTTGCTTTTAGGTTGCAGCGAGTATGATTTCAGCGGTGATTTTTGCGGTTCATTAAAATACAACACTTTGACACATTTTTGCGCAGACGAAGTTCTAGAAGCGTATGGTGCATCAAGTGGTGTTTCATCAAGTAGTGTTTCATTGAGTAGTTCATCTAAGACATATAGAACCGTTGTCATTGGCGAGCAAACTTGGATGGCAGAGAATTTGAATTACAATGTCAGTGGCAGCAAATGTTATAACAATTCGGAATCCAACTGCGATATTTATGGCAGGTTGTATGATTGGGCGACAGCTATGGCTCTTCCTGCGAGTTGCAATTCAAGCACTTGCTCAAGCCAAGTTCAATCAAAGCATCAAGGTATTTGCCCCTCAGGCTGGCATATTCCGAGCAGAGATGAATGGGATAAGTTGTTTGATTATGTTGGTGGCAGTTCGGTAGTAGGCAAGCACTTGAAATCGAAAACAGGTTGGTCAAATTGTGGCCCTTCCGGCTCTGGCAGTTCTTATTCGTGCGAAGACACCTACGGATTTTCGGCCCTGCCGGGCGGTAACGGTTACTCGGGAGGCAGTTTCGACGATGTTGGTAGCTACGGCGATTGGTGGTCTGCTAGTGAGGACGATGCTTCCGACGCCTACTACTGGGGCATGTACTACAACATCGAGAACGCCTACTGGGACAACGACGACAAGACTTACTTGTTTGCAGTGCGTTGTCTCGAGGATTCGGCTGTACTGAGTAGTAGTTCTTTGGAATCGTCCAGCAGTTCTTTTGCACCATCGAGTAGTTCTGTAGTTCCAAGTTCGTCAAGTGTTGCGCTTAGTAGCAGTAGTTCATCTATTTCATATGGTACATTGTCTTATCAAGGTCAAAATTATAAAACAGTTGTTATTGGCATACAAACTTGGATGGCAGAGAATTTGAATTATAATGTAAGTGGTAGCAAGTGCTATGGTAATAGTGACTCCAACTGTGATACTTACGGCAGATTGTACAATTGGGCGACAGCTATGGCTCTTCCTGAGAGTTGCAATTCAAGTACTTGTTCAGATCAAATACAGTCTCCGTATCGTGGCGTTTGCCCGGAGGGCTGGCACATTCCAAGTGATGCTGATTGGGATGCGTTAATGACGACAGTGGGTGGCTCATCAATGGCTGGAACCAAGTTGAAGGCAACGAGTGGTTGGTATAGTGGCGGTAACGGCACGGATGACTATGGTTTTTTGGCCCTGCCGGGCGGTTACGGCTTTTCAGATGGCAGTTTCGGCGATGTTGGCAACGTCGGCAACTGGTGGTCTGCTAGTGAGTACAGTAGCAACATCGCCTACCGCCGGTACATGGGCTACAATGGCGAGGACGCCTACTGGTACAGCAACGGCAAGACGTACTTGTTTGCGGTGCGTTGTCTCGAGGACTAGGGTGCGCCAGTGAATTTTGGTGCGTGTAACATAGCACGGTGCAATTCCGTGTCCGGTAAAGTTTAGCGAACAGCCGGTACCGAGTCCTTGGAGCCGAAGTCGCGAGACAAGGTTTAAGCGTAGGACAGGGAGCATGCGAGCCGCAATGCGCAAGCGTGAAG
>WQTK01000174.1 GCA_009786285.1 Candidatus Fibrimonadales bacterium
AGCCTATCTTCCGCTACGCAAGAATTGAAACCCAGCGTTGCGTTGACAGCGATCTGGCATTCTGCAAGGCCATTGCGACTACGCACTTGCGCGTGTCTGAAGAGCGTGGCGAGAAAATGTTTTTGCGTGGCAACAGCTTCCTGTCCAAGATTGCCAAAGCTGTTTTGGAACAAAACGGAGACCTCTTTGTGGAGGCTTGCCAGAAGCATAAGGATGAGGCGTATTTCAACTTGAGGCGTTTGAATGCAAGGACAATGACGACAGCGCAGGGAAGCTGGAGATTATAGCCGTTCCCCAAGGCATGGGCGAAGCGGACATAGAAAATGCCCTCCTTGCGCCTATGGTTATGGAATCTTGAACCCAGGCAGGTTCAAGATTAAAAATAAATTTTTCTATATTCTCTAAATCTATGTCAAATTCTTTCTTTTTGAATTGCATTTTATCGTTTCTCTGCATGCTGCTGCTTTCATGCGCAACTGCGCCTGTGGATAGACACAAAGATAATGTGTATTATTTTGAAGGAAAGAATGAATGGGCTAACATGGCAAGCGACTTCAGATACCCTATAGAGCTTGAAAAACGCATTGAAGAATTTTTAGGCATTCCGTACCTTTGGGGTGGCAATGATAGAGATGGCATGGATTGCTCGGCTTTTGCCAAGCAAGCGTATGAACTCTATGGAGTTGACTTGCCAAGAACTTCCATTTTGCAGAGCAAGCATGGAATGAGAATTCCGCGCCATGCTCTTTTACCCGGCGATTTGGTGTTTTTTGGCGACACGGAAAAAGATTCCGTAACACATGTTGGTATATATATGGGAAAAAATAAGTTTGCAAATGCCACTACATCGCATGGAATAAAATACTCGGGCTTGGACGAGCCGGCTTGGCTAGCCAAGTATTTGTACGCTAAAAGGCTGAAACTTTAGCCAGATTTTCGCATAGAAGCCTCCGACCTTCTGTCACAAGCTTCTTGAGGCAGTTTGTTTTTTCTATTTTTATATTAGGTTCATTTTAGGAGGTTCTATGAAAGCAGCAGGTGCATTATGCGTGTTCTTGGTTTTAGCGTCGCAAGCCTTTGCACAAAAATATTTCGCTTTGGAGCCTGATATTTTTGCAGTCGGCATTAAGGCTAGCGGCGGGATAGATGAAGGGTACTTTCCAACTTCTCAAGTTGCCGTTTTGGGCGAAAAAAATTCGGATTACGCAAACTGGATGCTTGTTTATGGAAGAGATTCCTTGGCAAAATCAACTGACAAAACCAAAAGGTCCTCTTACAAAGTAATAGACAGCCATACAAATGAATTTGGAGATATATGGCCAACACCGCTTGGTTCTGCGCTATATTATTTTAAAAACTCCGCAGGAGACACAATTTACGACAACACCGCAGGAGCTGTTGTAGTTTTGGATTCTTTTTCAAATGACAAAAAGGAAGCATTTGTGTTGTTCGCAACGCTAAGAAGATTGATAGTGGCTGAGCTTAAAATAAACAGTTCCGGTTTTGTGGAATGCTCAATTCTGAAAAGCATTGAGATGCCTGAACAGATAAGCCAAGCAACAGCAACAACAAGTTCTACGCCTGGATATTACAGAAGGCTTGCGCTTTTGGGGACAAGCAAAACAGGAAGCGATAATGTTTATCATATAGCAACCAGCAATCCCTATTATAAAAACGGAGCATATTCAGGAACAGGACGTATAGATTTCTTTTCCATAAGAGGAAATCAATGGACCATCTCTCAACCAAATTCCACAGGAATTGTTTCCGGCGAAAATGGCATATTCAATCAAAGCACAGCTATGGGCATAGATTTGGTTTCCGTAGGCGATTTGGACGGTAACGGTTACAATGATCTCGCAGTGCTGCTTTCTTATTCGGAATACTTTCCTAACAGCGCGCTTTATATATTTTTCATGGATGACTACCAAGTTCCCGATCTTGCGAAAATGGTTACAATCGCAGGACCGTCAATGCCTTGGAAAGAAGACGGCAACACAGACTATTCTCAACGTTGCCAAGGTATGTCTTATTTTTCATTGGAAGACAAACCGCATTTGCTACTTTCGTGCAGTTTCTATATGGGAACTTACTCTCTTATAGGATCATTTATAAAAGACATTATTTTAAGTCCCAGCGGAGAAATAGCCAGCGTAAATATTTTTGCATCGAATAACGAAGATCTATATTCAAATCCTGTCCCAATAAAAAATCATAAAAACAACGATTTTGCGGTAGCCTCGCCAGCAAACGGAGGATGCACAGGTTTGTGTAGCTCTAGGTCGATTCATGTTTACAATGTCATAGATGCAGACGCTTTCAAAAATTTTTCCATAGGCTCAGGCGTGAAGGACTCTATAGCAAACATAGACAGCCTTTTCTACAGAAGCGGCACCTCAGGCTACACTGCCAAGGCATTGTACGGCTCTGCGATATGCTCTGTAATCGGACACAAGCTTGAGTGCGAGGCTGATGCAAAAGCACGTGGTTCGTGGAGCATGGTGGAGCTAAGCTCAAGCGGAAATTGCGACCAATATAGGGTTTGCAAGAAGAAAGACACTATTTTCGTCTATGTCCGCAACACAAGCGACAGCAAGGATTTTGCGCTCAGAATACCTAAAAACATAGTTGTCCCGTATTTCAGCAAGATAAATCTTGGGAACATAAAACCTCTTTCCTATTTCAGAAATCCTGACATACTGGAAACAGATATAAGCTGGAACACAAGCAGAATGAAGCGAAGCAATTTGGACAACGGCAGCAGTTTAGAAAGCATGTCAATAATTCCGTACTCCAATGGCGAAGGCATAGACACACTTGTATTTAACCTGTCCATGGGTTTAACACCATACAACTTACCTATCCGCCTTCACATTGCGGACACTTCCAAGATTCTGAGCGGCGCAATTCCAGCTACCCCCGGCAGCGACACCGTTTGGAACATTGATACGAAAAGCTACATAGCCTTGCCGCTTGCGGATTCTAGCGGCAACATTTACACCTATGACATAATCCAAGACAGCCTTAAAACAAATGCGGAAGTTTTAGGCGATTACTTGCATATATTGAAAGCTCAAGATGCGATTATATCCATTGCCTATACCAAACTTGGAGAAATAAAGTACCGCAAAATAACTTTGATGCCCGGGCCAAAGCCAGATCCTGAACCTGATCCAGACCCTGATCCTGATCCTGATCCATCCTTTGTCGTTGGCTCGCAAATGCCGAACTTCGTGGCTTCGCACATCAACGGTGGCTTGCTGATTAGCGGCGTGAACGGAGATTTTGAGCTTAGGGCTTACAACCTCAAAGGCATGGAAATTCAGCGGGAAAAAGTTAGCGCGCAAGGCTCGGCTTTTGTGAAGCTCAGGTATGGCGGCTTGCAGATAGTGCAAATCAGGACTGGCAGTGGAAAAATCCATTTGAAGATAGCCAATTGACAAGAGACAGCCTCCCCATGTGGCGGTGGGCGAGGCCCGATTTAGTTTGAGGCTGAAACTTTAACAACCCTCATTCCATAAGCAGGATATCCTTCGCGCTCTCTGTACAAACCAACGGCTTTCAAAAATTCCGGAGCAAGCTCAAAAACGCTATACTGCGAGCTAGACGCACCATAAAGCCACTCTCCTATGCTTATGTCAACGTCTTTTAGTTCTTTATTCTCTTCCGCTAAAATAAATTCTTCTTTCGTCGGAAGCCTATAGCCAGAGCGATTTTCCAAAACCTTTATATTCGGCAACCAAAAAAGAGAATCGTCTATAAATACAGGAGCATCGTGTTGATAAAGGCTGTCCAAGCCTTCTGCTAGGGACGTTTTATTGCATATGAGAATTGCTTCATAATAGCTTATTCTCGTGCTATCCAGCTTCTTCTCGCTTATTTTCGCTTTAAAACCTCCCAAGCTGGAAGAACTTTCTTCTTTTGGAACAGAACTGGAAGAACTTTTCTCTTGGGAAATCAAACTAGAAGAACTTTTCTCTTCAAGAACCGAACTAGAAGAATTTTTATTATCAAATTCTGAACTAGAAGAACTTTCTTCTTGTGCAGTACCTCCACCTGTGGGAGCTTCTATTTCATCCAACTGCATGCAAGCTGCCAAAAAGATTAAACCACTAGCCACTAACCACTTGCCGCTAGCCACCAACAACTTGCCGCTTGCCGCTTTTCTCATACCCATTTCTCCCATTTAAGCTCTTCGAAATTTCTGCATCCAAGCCAAAAATTTTCAGATAGCTTATTACTGCCTAATTTACAAATTTCACCGCAAGATTTTACAATAAAACTCACCTTTATTTTAAAGGGAAATTTTACATTCAAAAAACCTCCATTTCTCTTTAATTCAATGCTTTGCTCCAAAGAAATTCCGCAAACATCAACACGCATCGCATTTGTTAAACTTGTGCAAGTTTTCCCCAAAAGCTTTGCCCCGTTCAAATCCGTATTGCCTAAAATAGCCGGAGCAGGGTTTTCTACCATCATTGGCTCAAAACAATAAACCGATATTTCAGCATCTGGAAACATCTTTACGAAAAAACACCTCAGCATCTCCGGGCTGAATTTTTCACTATATAAGGCAAAACGGTTTTGCCACTTAAAATTTCCCAGCATCTGCATAAAAAAATTGCTTCTTTCCAAAATTGCGTTAAACCTGAACATTGCAATATAATGTTGAAGCACATTCAAAAAACCCGCTAAAATCAAGGAGTCGTCATTTTCCGTCCTTATGTCCCTTACTAGAGAATCAGGCAAAGGAGAATCTGCGCCGCATAAGCTCATTTCGTTCAAAACAAGCTCAACTTTGCTTTTAGCAATTTTCACAGAATCTATATCACCGCTCGGATGTTTTAAAGAGTTACTTCCTAATATGCGAAGTTCTCTGCTTTCCTCCTTGTTCAAAAGCCATAAAAGCATCCACTCGAAAAAAGAACTCTTTATTCCCATACCAATTCTTTTCCAAAAGGCTCAACTCGCAAAACCAATTTGACAAGCATATTGCAAATAAAAATTTTCTTGAATAGATAAAAAAGCATTTCTCCATAAACTAGCAAAATGCCTAAGAATCCGTAATTGTTTATGTTAAAAAAATCCAAAGATAAAATTATTTTTATATTTGCCATTGGAACCAGACAACCTTTATGCACTGCGCTTTTATTTTCCAGAGAGACGCTTCTTATGCTTTGTGCCAAAAAATTATACTTTCCTTGTGTGTTCCAAAGCTGCATTTCAAGCGCATTTTTTAAAGTGTCCCCCTCAAAAAACTGCAAATAGTTTTGTTGCAGCAATCCTAAAATTCCCCATTCAGGTTCTCTGCCTGCAAAAGGTTGCAAAAAAGGCAAGGCATTTATGGCAGAGCGAATTTCACCCACTTGCATTGCGGAGTCTTTTGAAGTAAGCGCAGAGCCTTGCTCCAAAGAGCTTGCGGCTGCGGCTCCATCGCAAACAAAAGCACAAATAGAAAGCGTATCCGAATTTGGCGGCAAATTCGCAAAATTTATTTTTTCAGAATTATAGCGATATTTAACTTCTTCAAAAATTGCTTTTTTCACATTTCCTGCCAAAACTTCTTTCAGATACAGTATTATCTGTCTTTTTTCATTTGGAAATATTTTAGATTCAAAAGAATCTTTGTCTAAAAGAGCCGGTTTTATATTTTGCTCAAAGGCATTTTCTATTGGAAAAACATTTAATTTAAAATTTTCCGTGCATATTTTAGAAAATATCTCTCTTGGGATTTTTTTGGCAAAACGAAATTTCTTAGGCAGATTTTCCATATAAACATATCTGAATTTTTCTTCAAAGCAAAAGAAATCTCTGCACAATTCCCAAGGATTTTGCGGCTTTGAAATTACATAAGGTTTTACGGGATGCTTTGCGTATTCAAAAATAAAATACCATAAGCTCCAGGCAAATTCGCTTTCTCCGTTTATATAGATAACCCAAGGGCCATCGCCTTTGCTTTCAAATTCCAGACAGTCAAAACCATCAGAATCTTCTATGGCTTTGACTGAGATTATTTTTTGCGCAGGGTTAAATTTATGATCGCCTATGGTTCTCCAAAAAAACGGCTTTTCATTTGCGATTTTGCCTTTGGAAAAAAACAAGGAACCGCTTGGAATTTTTCTCTCAAGATTATCCGATGGAATTGGAACAATTTCTGCCAAGCTACGGGATGGCAAAGGCAAAAGCAATTCCGGCGCAATGCTTTTTACAAAATCTCTGGCGATTTCATTTTCTGTTTCCGTTGTTTCTTCCCGTATTCTTGCGGTTAAAGAAGCAAGTCCAAATAAAACCTGCTCTGTGTTAAAATCAAATTCCGTACTTGGGTAGTGACTGTCAAATTCCTTTTTCGCTTCTTTTAATGCTTTTAGCTCACCTTCAAAAAAATTCATTTCAGCCTCCCTTGCAAGCTGTAAATCGCCAAAAAAAATCCTATTGCCATAAAAATTACCTTGAGGGAAATATAGTAAACAAATGACACCTTGCGGAGTTAATCAGCACTTACCGTAGTGAATTTTTCTAAATTCTCTGCCCATGAAACAATTAAACATAGCAGTATTGCCCGGAGATGGCATTGGCCCGGAAATAATGAAAGAGGGCGTTAGGGTTTTGGAAGCTGCCGGCAAAAAATTCGGCTTTTCTTTGAGCCTGGAATGGGCGCCGGTGGGCGGCGCCGCATATGACCTGCACAAACATCCGCTGCCAGAAAGCACAA
>WQTK01000175.1 GCA_009786285.1 Candidatus Fibrimonadales bacterium
ACTGACCGCAAGAGCATCCTTCATGTTCCACTCGGTTAAAAGCATGTTCTCTACCTCCGACCCATGACGGGTCAAAAAATCAACCAGTATGCCTCGGCCAATGCAATTCTTGACCGCTGCCCTGACCGCCTTGTTCAAATTCATCGATTTGCTGCAAGCCCTAACCTCGGCTATGAACTCGCCATAATCGCTTAGCGAACGGCGGACCCCGCCATCTCCTTTTCGCCATTGTACAAAACTACAAATTCCGGAGCGGGTATTTTTTCCCGGTAATTTATTTTCATAAGCTCTAAGTGGGTATTGCAAATGCAGTATGCGAGGGATGAATATTATCTATATTTTCCATGAGAAAAAATAGGAATTTATTATGCTTGGAAGTATTTTAGTTTTTTTAGGTTTAGACATCTTGGACAAATGGTGCAACTCTCCGTCCAAAGCATCCAAAAGTGTATTGGAATGGATTGGCGATGTTCCATTCACTTAAATATTTTTGCAATAATATATCGGCTGGCAGAGAAATCATAGATTATGAATCTCTGTTAAAAATAGCTCATAGCTATGCACCATTTTGAGGAGGAAAACTTATGAACGACATGGCAAAAGCCTGGCTTGCTTTGAATATTATACAACAAGCTACTAAAAAAGAAAAAGAAATCGAATGGACTTGCAATGTTCCTTTCCGTTTCGAAGGCATCGAGTTTATTATCACAGTCGCAAAATATATAAATGACAATTCCTACTACGTACTCTATATGCATTATAGCAACCCATTCACCGGAGAATCCAATGAAAAATACCTGTCCGAATGCGATGTTACCATTGCAAAATTCTGCAAAACCACTGTCTTGGACGGCAAACACATAGCCCTTGACTCCCTCCTGGGAATAATCCGCAACTACACAGGCGTAATAGAACCACCGCAAAATAGCAGCTCTTGCCTCTTGCTGATCGCACCAATCGGACTTGCGTTTTTATTCCTATCCGCAAAACTTATTTCTTTCGTAACTTAATATCACTAAAACCCAATCCTTCTGTTTCCATAAGGTTCCTTCGCATAAGCTACCTCGCTCAGCTCCTTTGTCACTTGCAAAGCCGAAAGCTCGTTTTTCGGCATCCATTGCAGGCGCTTGTACACAGCGTAAAAATCTCCCGGCGCAAGACATTCCAAACTGCATAGCTCTGCCCAGCTCTCATGCTCAAACTCAGGGAAAAAGTTTTGCGCCATTTTCAAAACGCCTTCTCGCTTTAAATAATCAAACTTCAAGTGAAAATGAAACCTGCGATTGCTCGCACTGTCCAGCTTGCCCTGAAAATTCGTAGAACAAACAACCAAGCACTTGCTGTTCTCCAACTGAACCAAAAACTCGTTCACCTGCGAGGTTTCCCAAGAATGGCTCGCACCCCTCCTGTCAGAAATCAAACTGTCTGCCTCGTCTATAAAAAGCAATGAACCCTCCTTTGACGCTTCCTCAAACGCCGCCGCCAACTGCTTTTCCGTTTGGCCAACCCACATCGATGATATCTTTCCATAGCTTATTTCCTTGAAAGGCAAACCGCTAACCCTCGCCAAATACTTTGCAAACTCGGTTTTGCCAGTTCCCGGAGGACCATACAATAACATGGTACAATTGCTATCCGTCTCCTTGTTCTTCAAACACTGAGCATAACATTTTGCCGCATACAAAGCGCTTTCCATTCCATGAACATTCAAAACGCTTTCATCGTATTTCGGCGCGCGGCTCTGCGTGTTTTTATGATTGCTCTGCGTGCATAAAAGCTCCAAATGCTGCTTCAGCACAAGCTCTGCAACCTGTTCCTGCTTGCCATTCTTCGCAAACTGCATTTCGCTCGCCACGGCAAGCTCAATGCCGCCGGGATTCGCATCGTATTTTTGCGCCAGAGTTTTTATGCGCTCGCCTGTGAAAATTTCACCGGCACCGTGTTTTTCCACAACGCTTTCCCAAATTCTAAGCCTCATGCCCTCATTGTTTGCTTTGAATTTAATGTTGAAATTAAAACGGCGCAAGCTTGAATTCTGAACAAAACTCAAATCATTGCTAATCCAAATTACCGGAAGGCGCATATCTTCCAATATCTGGTTTAAAGCTCCTTTTTCAAAAAAATTGAGCAACTGGTCTGCCTCATCAAGCAACAAAATCAAATTGCCTTTATTCCTAAGCGCAGTTTCGGCTATAGTCAGCGCCCTTATGCGAAATTTTGTCAATGCGTTAGCAACATCGTCTTTTTCTTCAAGCGTCTGCTTTTTTATGCCGCGCCCAACATCCAAAAGGGAACAATTCGCATTTGCCGCTATTGTTCTGGCAAGCTCCGTTTTTCCCGTGCCTTCCACTCCGTAAAGCAAAATATGCAAAGGTTTGTCGTTTTTATGCATTGACATCAAGTCTATCACGTATTTTGCCTCTTTTTGACAGTCAAACTTTTCCAAAGGCAATGCTGCCTTTTTATCGCTTTCCGAATAAATATCCATAAAATTGTCTGAACCCAAGCCTTTCAGATACTTCCTTATTTCAAGAGGAAGGCCATAATCTTTTTCGGTGCTGCTTAAAATATTCAGGCTTGTCAGCCCACGTTCTTTGGACAGCGCATCCAGAACTTTTTCTTCGGAAATATTTGCTAGTATGCCCATTGCAAGGTAACTCATTTTGTATCTGGAAATATTTACGGATTCGGTCACGTTTTCAAATAAAGATTTCACGGATTCATTGTAATCCATTAAATATAGCAAACGCAAAAGTTCTGTGTTTGTTTCGCATAAACCTAGCGTTTTGCATAGCAAAGCGAGCCGTTTTTCAAAAATACTTTCTCCTTTTGGCTGCATTTTGCAAGTAGCTTGCTTTAGCAAAGATGCCAGCATTGAATTCCATTGTTTGGAACTCAATTTTTTATATATGTCTTTCCAGGCAGCGTATAGGCTTTTTTTGCCTTTTTTAGCGCTTGGCGTTTTCAGAGAATTTAAAAGCCCTGCGCAAAAAGAGTCTTCCATCTTGAAGCTCTTTTTATAATTCTGCACCGTGATTAAATATCGGCAGGAATAGTAATCTGCTTCAAAATTGTTAGAGCTGTGCGACATTGTCCAGTCGTTGTCTTTTGTGAAGAAAGATGAAAAGTCCAGCATAAAGCCTCCATTGGTTATTGTTCATGTACATATATTACGATTATGTGGCGAATTTTTCGCAATTTTTACCCAAACCGGCGAAATTTCGCAAATTTAGCGGTATAACTTGTACATTTTTAAAGTGTGACTTGCGTAAATGTACATTATTTTTTATTTCGCCTTCATTTTTCCAGTCCACCCTAGCTTTTCTCTCAACGCTTGGACAAAGCCAGACTCCCCGGACTCTCCAATTTGGGCAAAACGGGTTACATGGCGGCTGCGGCAAATTATAAGCTCTGATTTCTCGCCAAGCTTCTCTGTGGAATGGCCGTCAAAAACAATCTCAGCCATGCTGCCCGGAACGCACTTTATTTTGCAAACAGAAGATGAAGGAATAACAATGGGTCTAACCGAAAGACTCATAGGGTTAACAGGATTCAAAACAAAAGCCTCTGCCGAAGGATAAATTATAGGGCCGCCAGCCGAAAGATTGTATGCTGTTGAGCCTGTGGGCGTGGCAAGCATTAAGCTGTCTGCCCAATATTCCGTTAAAAATTTATCGTTTACCTTAACCTCCAAATTCACCATTTTTTCCGGCGCGTGCGAATGCAAAAAAATTTCATTCAATACAATTCTGTTCAAAATCCTTTTGCGGCCTAAGTAAACGCTGCAATCCAGCATAATGCGATCTTGCGTGCTGAAATTGCCGTCTGAAAGAGCATCCAAAACCACCGAAATTTCCTCTATGTTGTATTCAGCCAAAAAGCCTATGCGGCCTGCGTTTATGCCAACTATTGGTATTTCTTTTCCACAAGCTATATGTGCCGCAGAAAGAACTGTGCCGTCTCCGCCAATTGCTACCAAAACATCGCATTTTTGCAACGCAGGCACTGAACCGTAAATTATTTTATCGCTGCGTTTTTTGCCCCAAAGCTTTATAGCCGCCAAAGCTTCAAATAACTTGGAGTTTTGCTCTTTACGAGACACTATGCCTATTTTCAAGTTCCAACCCTCCGGGATACAGGTTCTCTGCGCTTTCAATTCCTATAACATCATTTTTATTCTTTGCTTTTGCGTTTAAAACTTTCAAGGCCATGCCTATTATCGGATTGTTTTCACAGTCAAAACCTTCGCCTTCTATTTCGGATTTGCCGCGCAAAATAAAACCGTCTTCGTAAAGACCGCATTCTATGCCTGCCAGTTTCAGGTTTTTATAAAGAATTGATAAAATCGGTTTGCAAAAAGCTATGGACCAAGGCGGCAGTTTCAAAATTGTTTCGCCTTCGGCAAAACTTGCCAATACAACAAGCAAAGGAATTTCATCAATGCAAGCAGACAAAATATCCGCTCCCAAGCGTTTGCCGGCAAGCTCCTTTGCCGTTTTAACCCTCAAATCGCCCCAAAAATCATTTCCTCTTTCATGGCGGGCAACAATTTCAATATCTGCGCCAAACCTTTTAAACGCACCAAAAATTCCCACACGGCTCGCATCCAAATTAACCGCTTTTATCGTTATATCCGAATTTGGCATTAAAGAAGCGGCCAAAGCCAAAAAAGCCGCTTGAGTTACATCGCCGGCAATGAACCTGTCTCTTGCAAAAAGAGAGGGAACCGGCTGCATAGAGCAAATCCATTTTCTTTCATTTTTCAGTCCCTGTATTCTTGCCATGCGCCTCGCAAATTCATCGTTTTCATCCGGACCGTCTTGCTCCAAATTAAGTTCAGCGCCAAATGTTAAAAGCTCTCTGGCAAGAGAATTTTTGATGAAATTTTTTTCTTCGCAATAAAAAGGATCTCCGCTCAAAAGGCTCTCTATTATTTTCTTATTCCGTTTTTGGTGAGGAAAATCATCTCCTACCCAGTCCAAATTCAAATTCTTTCCGCATTTGAAATTCACGCCCTTAATTTCCCATTGCTCTTTGTTTATGGAAACAGTCGCGCCAAGCTCTCTTAAATAATCGGCAAAGACAGCGAATTTTGGCGCAGCCTTGACCCCGTGTATAATGGAATTCCCATTTGCGAGCGCAGCTAAAAACGCGCAATTGAAAAACGCTTCCTGTTCTGTATAAAGCTCTGTGGCGGCTAACTGCATTCACTCCCCTGCTCTTCCAAGCTTCTTCTCGTTTTATTGCCTTGCAAAAAAATATCTTCCAATCCAGATCCAAGCTTGCTTTTTATTTCCAATGCTTTTTGAGCGTAAGTTCCAAGAGCGTCTTCTATATTTTTCTTATTGGTTTCCAAAATATCCTTCCACATTCCCCAAGAAGAACCGGCAATGCGAGTCATGTCTTTAAACCCACGGCCAGCCAAGCGCAAATGATTTTCTGCCACGTCCGGAGAAATGCCTGCTGCTATTGAAGTGCTGATAAGCTGCGGAGCATGGCTAAGCCACGCCATCGCTAAATCGTGTTCACTCGGCGATATTTGCACAGGGCGGCTGCCAAGGAACAGCAAAAGCTCTTTTAATGATTCCGGCAACTTTGCCAAGTTTTTCGGCAAGCAGTAAAGCCAGCAAGCATTTTCAAAAATAGATGGGTCGCTATGTTCAAACCCGCTTTTCTCAGAACCCGCCATTGGATGCCCGCCAATAAAAATATATGGCTTTGGCAAGGCAAAGCCAGCGTTGCAAATCAACTCCTTTGTGCTGCCAATATCGCTAACTATAACCTCGTTGCCTAACAGTCCGGCATTGTTTTTCAAAACTTCAATAATTGACAAAATATGTTTTATCGGGCTGCACAACAATATCAAATCAGAACCCGGCAACCAGTTTTTAACATCATCGTATTCAAAAAATTCATCGGCCAAACCTTTAGCTTTTTGCAAAGTGCTTTTTGAGCTAACGGCGCGGATTATAGTTTTTTGTTTTACTGCCGCCGCAACAGAGCCTGCCAGCAAACCAAAACCCACCAAGGTGATACGTTTAAACATCTCTCTCCAATCTTACCGATTCTTCTATTATTTTTTTGAAAATATCCTGCATAAATTCATTGCTCATAGGTCCCTGATTTTTTTCTGCTACTCTGCTCAAAATAGATTCTTCCCTTTGAAGGTCTGTTATAGGTAATTTTTGTTCGTGTTTTATTTTACCTATTTCAAGTACGTATTTTGCGCGCTCATTTAAGAGTTCTATCAATTTATCTTCTATTACATCAAGTTTTTCTCTCAGAGCTTCTATTTCCAAAGTCATACGCCCTCTGTTTCGTAATCCACAACCGCTTTAGATTCCGTAATGCCACTTTTTATCCACTCCGCAACCTTAATATGCGCCGGATGGCTCTGATAAGCTTTTAAATCCTCTTTCGTTTTGAAGGCGGAATACAAAGCAACATCGTAAGCGGCTGCGGTATCGTCGAAATTAATGCCGGCTTCCAGCTCAACGGCGAATGGAATAACGCTTTTTAAAGCATTCAATCTGCACACCATAATTTCGGCATTCTCCTTTCCGGTGCGGCCATCCGCAAAAGGCTTTACTTTCCAAAGCGCCAAGTGTTTAATCATTGGGGTAATATAGAAAACAACCAACCAGCTAAAGCTGGTGGCTTTAACCGGTGGGGACTGAAAGTCCCGCCAAAGGACACGACCGCATAGTCGTGTCA
>WQTK01000176.1 GCA_009786285.1 Candidatus Fibrimonadales bacterium
AGCTAAAGGCTCCGTTAAAATGTTCCCCCGCCGCGAAATGCTGGACCTTGTTCTGGTAAGCGGCAGGGCAAGAGGCATTGTGGTTCGCAACTTGGTCACAGGCGAGCTCGAATGCCACGAAGCAGACGCTGTTTGCCTTGCAACCGGCGGCTACGGCAACGTGTTCTACCTTTCCACAAATGCGAAAGGCTCAAACGTAGGTGCTGCATGGCGTGCCCATAAAAGAGGCGCTCTGTTCGCAAATCCGTGCTACACGCAAATTCACCCAACTTGCATTCCGGTAACCGGAGACCACCAAAGCAAGCTCACTCTTATGTCTGAGTCTTTGCGCAATGATGGCCGTGTGTGGGTTCCCCGCAAAGGCGGCGACCCTCGCAAACCCAGCGACATTCCGGAAGCAGAACGCTATTATTACTTGGAAGAAAAATATCCGAGCTTTGGAAATTTAGTTCCTCGCGACGTCGCAAGCCGCAACGCAAAAATGGTATGCGACAACAACCTTGGCGTTGGAACATCCAAACGCGCCGTTTATTTGGACTTTGGAGACGCAGTTAAGCGCATAGGCGAAAACGCCGTAAGCGCAAAATACGGAAACCTCTTCCAGATGTACGAAAAAATCACAGACGAAAACCCATACAAAACACCGATGCGAATTTACCCTGCTTCTCATTACACAATGGGCGGCTTGTGGGTTGATTACAATTTGCAAAGCACAATTCCGGGCTGTTTTGTTCTGGGCGAGGCAAACTTCTCAGACCACGGCGCGAACCGCTTGGGAGCTTCCGCTCTTATGCAAGGTCTCGCAGACGGCTATTTTGTAATTCCATACACCATTGGCGGCTACTTCGCAAGCACAAAGCTTGATAAAGTGACTAGCAGCCAGGCTGAATTTGTGGATACCGCAAAAAGCTCAAAAGCCATTATAGACCGCTTGCTCGCAATCAAGGGCAAAAAAACGGTTACCGAGTTCCACAGGGAGCTTGGGCACATAATGTGGGACAACGTTGGCATGGGAAGGAACAAAGCCGGGCTTGAAAAAGCCATTTCCGAAATTCCCAGCTTGCGCGAAGAGTTCTGGAAAAACGTCAAGGTTCTCGGAGACAATGGCTCCTTTAACCAGAATTTGGAAAACGCTTTGCGTGTCGCAGACTTCCTTGAATTCGGCGAACTGCTCGCAAGAGACGCTTATTACAGAGAAGAGTCTTGCGGCGGCCATTTCCGTGAAGAACACCAGACAGATGACAACGAGGCAAAACGCGATGACGAAAAGTTCTGCCACGTAGCTGCTTGGGAATGGAAAGGCGAAAACAAGCACGAACTCAGCAAAGAGGAATTGGAATTTGAAAATGTACACCTTATTACAAGGAGCTACAAATGAGCGGAAATATGAATCTCACCATAAAAGTGTGGCGTCAAAAAAATGCCCAGACAAGAGGCGGTTTTGAAACCGTTAAGCTTTCTAACATTTCTCCTGACATGTCTTTTTTGGAAATGTTGGATGTTATGAACGAGCAGCTTATGAAGGAAGGCAAAGAAGCCTTTGCATTTGACCACGATTGCCGTGAAGGAATTTGCGGAATGTGTTCGCTTGTAATCAACGGGTTGCCGCACGGCCCCGATAGCCTTGTCACCACGTGCCAGCTTCATATGCGCAAATTCAAAGATGGCGACACCATAGTTGTGGAACCGTGGCGCAGCGCAGCTTTCCCTGTGCTAAGAGATTGCGCAGTGGATAGAGGTGCCTTTGATCGCATTATCCAGGCTGGCGGTTTTGTAAGCATCAATACCGGCAATGCGCCTCATGCGAGCACGCTTCCTGTTCCAAAAGTGGACTCTGACCGTGCGTTTGACGCTGCGGCCTGCATTGGCTGCGGAGCTTGCGTAGCGGCTTGCAAAAACGCTTCTGCCATGTTGTTTGTTTCCGCTAAAGTTAGCCACCTCGCTTATTTGCCGCAAGGCAAACCAGAAAAGCAAAAGAGGGTGCTGGCTATGGTTGAGCAGATGGACAAAGAGGGTTTTGGCAACTGCACAAATCTTTTCGAATGCGAAGCTGCGTGCCCCAAGGGCATTTCGGTTGAGTTTATCGCAAAGATGAACCGTGAGTATATGTGCGCTACTGCACTATATTCGGAAAAGGTTTACACAACAGACGGATAAGATTTTAGGAACTTAAATCGGCACTCTGATGCTGAATTTTGTTCCTTTGCCTACTGTGCTTTCAACCGATATTTCGCCTTCGTGCAAGTCCACGATTTTTTTCACAATGGCAAGGCCAAGGCCTGTGCCTTGTTCCTTTGTTGTGAAAAACGGAGTGAATATGCTTTTTAAATTTTCCTGCTCAATGCCTTTGCCCGTGTCTGCAACGGCTATCTCGGCAAAGTTTTCGCCAAAGAAGCCAACGCTCACGGATATTTTGCCCTCTGTTTCAATAGCCTGAATAGCGTTTATCAGCAAATTTAGCATCACCTGTTGCAACCTGTCGCCGTCTATTTCGGCGTTCAAAGGTTCCGGCGGAAAATTCCGCTCTACTGTGATGTTCTTTTTTTCCTTTTCTATTTCAATTTCTGCGTGAGCTAAAATAGCGTCTGCCCAAGCTACCAAGTCCATGTTCTGTTTTTGCAAATTTGTTTTTTTTGTGTATGCGAGCAAGTTGCTCACTATTTTATTAATGCTGTTGATTCCTTCTATTATTTTGTCAACGTATTTTTTATTCGAATCATCTATGTTTCTCGCCAGCAAGCTTGCGTATGCGCCCATGCCTCCAAGCGGATTTCTTATTTCGTGGGCAACGGTGGCAGCCATTTCGCCAAGCGCGCTCAAAACCCTGCTCCGGTTAACCTCTTCCCGCATTTTTTTCACTTGCTCTGCCTGTATATCCAAGGCTTTGTACGCAAGCTCAAGCGCATCGGTCTGCGCAATCGTTCGCTCCATAGAGGCAGCGAGCTCGCTCATCAACTCTTCAGGAGATTTTTCGGGCACCTCTACCTCAAAGCTCTAAATGCGTCAATCCTGTTTTTTGACTGGCTTTCCTGGTCAAACCTTTGAAGCATGGCTTCATCCTGAACACGAAGTTCCAAAACAAGTTTTTCAATTTCCGTTATCATGTCTTCAATTTCTTTTTTTATTTTAACCCACTCGTCAACAAAAGGCGCGCTGCGAGAATTTTCCGCCCTTACTTTGTCTAAAAGAGCGTTCTTTTTTTCCAGCAAGCCCATTATTTTATCCAGCTCGTTCTTTGAATCCAAATCGCGCAGCAAATCGTTTTGCAATGCGTGAATTTCTTTGTAAATAGACAACTGGGAATTAAGGCTGTCTCGCAGAAGTTCGGGTAAATTAACGGTCATTTTTTCAATACCCCCTTATTGCTCTCTTGCCAAATAGCGTCATCTTTATAGAGCTTTGCCTGGTCTGCCCAATAAGTTCCTGCGTATTCCTTTATCAAGCGGTCATAAAAACGCACGGCTTCTTTGTAGTTGCCCTGTTTGCGAAACACATTGCCAATTTGAAACAAAGCCCAGGAAATATGCAGAGGGTCTTTCTGCCTCTCCACCGCTTTGTTGTAATATTCCAGCGCCATAGGCCAGTTCTGAGCCAAAAAGCTGCGATCTCCGAGTTCGTTGTAAGCCTTTTGGCAAGGATCCGCTGTGTTCGGCGGGCAATCTTCCGTGATGTCCTTGAAAACCTGTATCGCTGCCGGAGAGTCTTGCAACTTTACATATAAGTCTGCGAGCTTCAAGCGAAGCTCATTCTTCTTGGCTTTGCTGGGCTCTGCGTCTATGGCTTTTTTGAGTATTTCGGGCGAGCCTTGATCCGGTTTGTACTGTGCGGCAATTTCCGCTTCCAAAGCCAGTTTTTGGCCACGTGTAGGCCCTAATTTCTGGTCTTCCTTCACTTCCGAAAGAGTGTTGTATCCTTCTTGGTACTGCGCTTTTTTCACTTGGCTTGCGGCAAGCATGTAAGATATCGCGCTTTTATAAGGCTCAGGCACAGGCTCTTGCAAAACCGAATTTCCAAAGGCTATAACCTTATCATGCAACTCAAGGTATTGGTACAGAGAGAGCAGATTGTATGCTGCGGCCATTGAATTCGGCGTTCCGGGGAATTTTTGCCTTACGGTCTGCAAAGCTTCTATCGCAGACTGAAAGGATTTTTTCTGAACCAGGTTAAAAGCTTTTTGCATGTCTGCGCTGCCAGCTTCCGTTGTGGAGGCAAATGCGAAATTTCCGCCATATTCGGTTGCCACTACTTTTTCAGGGCCAATGTTTAAAGGCCTATTCTTCAGTGTTTCCAAATACGCAGCAATAGAATCCTGTTTGCGCTTTTCTTCCATTTTCTGGCAGCTTTCCAAACTGTTGCAAGTGTAATCTGCGCTGCTACTGGATGGCGTGGCTGCCCCGCTGCTGCTAGCCGCTGCCGGAGTTACGGGAGTTGCCGGAGACGCACTCAGCCTTGCGATTCTGCCCTTCACTTCTGCTTTGCCTTCTGCGCTTGTTGTTTTTAGAAGATACTTGTTATAATAGCTTATGGCTTTGGCATTTTCTCCTTTTTGCTCGTGAATCCTGCCCAAATAATAATTGGCGTTAAAGCCTTTTTCCGGGTAGTCAAAGCTCTTGTTGAAATTTATCGCAGCGTTATCAAAATCGTTCATGTTAAAGCGGCAAACTCCTGCGTAATAATATGCGCCGGGGTTGCCGGGTTCCTTGCTCAAAACCGCTTTCCATTGCTTCAATGCTTCTGTGCAATTCTTTTTATCGTTTGCCGCAAGGCCCGCTTTGAATTCCGGGGAATCGTAATTATATTTTCCATCCGATTTTTCGATTGGTTTTTCAATTGGTTTTTCAGGTGCCGGAACCCCGGATGTTCCCAGCAAAACGCCTATGCGCGAAAGGGCTTTTGTTTTTTGTTCCGGCGTTCCGCTCTCTGCTAAAATTCTCCACTTGGCAACGGCGTTGTCCTTTTGATTCAGGGCTTCGTAAGCCTCAGCCTCTCCTTCCGTAGCCTTTGTCAGTTTTGGATTGTATTTTTGCGCAAGCTGGAAATTATCTAGAGCCAGTTTGTAATCCTTCATTTTATAACGTACATTGCCTGCGCCCAAATACGCCTCCGCATTGCCTCTGTCGGCAGAAAGCACTGCTTTATATTCGTCCAAAGCCTCTTTGTATTTTCCCTGGCTTGCGTATTCCTGCGCCTGCTTTAGCCTGACTGCCTGCGAGCTCTGCGCAAAAGCGAAAGCTGCCATGAAAACAAACAGAATTGAAATTTTTTTTAGCATTTTAATCCTTAACTTTCTTAACTTCCTTTACAACTATCACGCCGCTTTGGTCTATTCTCGGATATGCGCGCATTCCTTCGCCGCCGTTTCCTTTGTCCAAAATTTTTCTCAGCTTGCCGTCCAAAGAATAAAAATGAAGTTCCCAAGGCTCGTTTGGAGCATTGAAATAACCGCTGTTTTTTTGAATGCGGCCTCTATAGCTTCTTCCTAAATCGTCTCCGGTCGCAATATTTAAAGAAACATCCTTCAAGCTCCAGCTCGTAGAGTTTCCACCCATGTCAAAAGAGATAAGCGCAGCCTCATCGTCTGCCTCTTTCATTGTGAATCTCCAGTAATAGTCTTGCCAATCCGTGCTAAGGTCTATTATTCTGCCGTTTGCGTAAGGCAAATATTTTTTTGCGTTTTTCTTTATGTTCACATTCAGTGTGCGAGGTGCATCGGCTTTTGCCTTCATCGCAAAAACATAAGACTCGCCTTCTTTTAGCGCAACTTCGCTGCAAAACTGCAAAGCCCAGCTCTCCTTGCCTTCTTCCTGAATTTCAAAGCTCAGTTCCTTTTTTCCCACTTTCGCGGCGAAGGTTCCATGCCAATTTTCAACTCTCCAGCCTTCCAAGCCTTTGGAGAAATCGCCATTTTCAACCAGATTACGCTTTTTCATTTTGGGCACTCCAATCCTTTAAGTTCCGAAATTCTCTGTTTCGCACGTTTAACCGCTGAGTTTTGAGCTGCGTTCTGAGAGTCAAAGTAATAGCGTCTAGGGCTTGAAAACGCAAAAAAATCGCCTTCTTGCGGGTCTCCGCTTATGGATTCGGAGAATGGCATTGTTCCTTCCGCTTCGTGGAAAATTGGTGCTTGAGCCTCAAGCCCTCCTTGTGGCATTAGCAGGTAATGGAGTTTGTATTTCCATTGATAGGTCAGTTGAACGCTTGCGTTCCAAATCTTTACATATTCATTTTTCTCGGTGCCGTTGATTCTTTTTAAATATTCGGTGCGGCCTTCGGTAGCGGCAGTGAGGCTTGCGGCATCCGGAAGGTTCTGTATGCAGCGCGAAAGCGTGTCTATGCGAAGCGAGGTATATTGGGCAGGCAAGCCTTTAACCTTTACGCTTACGGATTTATTGCTGGTATTTATGCTTTGCGCAAAACAAAAAACACCAGTACAGAGAATAGCGATTAAAATTCTGGATTTTGCCATGAACTTTAATATAGAAAATTAAAAATGTCACTGTCATAAAACGTCTGAACAAGAATTTACAGAATTTTCAGAATTTACGGAATTGTGTTGAATGCAATGTGGCATCGTGTGGCGCAATGACGTTGCAACACCCAACGGCGGTGGTTGCAACGTTCCCCGAACGATTTGTCGGTATTCGGTATTTATTTTTGTATTTGTCTGGAAACAGTGTCTGTTGCGCAACTAACAATATCGCCAAATATTCCACGAAAATGACGAAATTGATCCTGGGCAATGCACGCATTGCCCCTACCCCACGGT
>WQTK01000177.1 GCA_009786285.1 Candidatus Fibrimonadales bacterium
AAGCATAGTGCTAATTGATAATTTCATCGACGAAAGTACCCTTACTCATCTGGCAAAAAAGAAAAAAGGCGTAAAAGTATTGTTACTTACAAAAAACACAAGCAGACAAGTAAATTTGGATGTCCAAAAAGCCAATACCCAATACGGCGATTTTGCTATAAAACAGTTTACACAAAGCCACGACCGGTTTCTAATTATAGACAGAGGCGAAGCAGTGTATCATATTGGGGCTTCTTTGAAGGATTTGGGCAATAAATGGTTTGCTTTTTCCCAAATGAACAAAGATTCGGTAGCAAATATTGTTGATGCGGTTGCGGGGTTGCTTTAGGCAATCCTGAAAATTCTGTGAATTCCGGCTCAGACAATATTTTCTAAATTCCACCAAAGATTGGGTTGGCAATGCATAAGGAAAGTTGGACGATTTTAGGATATACAGAGTCTCAAAAGGCAGAGGTCGCTGAGGCTTTTGGGAAAAAACTCCTCAATGTAGGCGAAATAATGGAAAAAGACAGAGCAGACGACGCATGGCTCAGCGAAGAAAATCTCTTGAACCCCGGGCAAAAAGCTGCCGACCTGCTTTCGGAGAATTGCGAAATTTATTTGAAGAAATTCAATTTGCTTAGCACTCTAAATACTTCAATACGCCATTTATCAACAGGAGAAATCGCAAAAATTCTTCTTGTCGCCGAAATAAGCAAAAAACCGGAAATGCTTGTTTTAGACAAACCTTTCGACGGGCTTGATGCCAAAAGCCGCGAGGAACTTGCGCAAATGCTTCCGGATTTGATGAAAGACGGAGTTCGCATTGTTCTATTTTTGAATGATTGTTCAAATCAATCGCAAAGCGAAAAAATTGCGCAGCTTCCGCCAAAAATCGGAGGAAACACCGCAGAGCTTTTATGCGAAGATTTAGCGATTTTGAAAAACGTGCGCATAAAATATGGAGAAAAAATAGTTTTAGATAATGTAAATTGGACTGTTAAGAGAGGAGAGCATTGGAAAATCACCGGTCCCAACGGTTGCGGAAAAACAACGCTGCTATCTTTGATAAGCGGCGACAATCCTCAATCTTTTGTCAACGATATTACGCTTTTTGGCAAAAAACGGGGAAGCGGCGAAACTATTTGGGATATTAAAAAAAATATCGGAATTGTGTCCACGCTTTTTCACAGAAATTATACAGTTTTCGCAACAGCATTGGAAACGGTAATTTCCGGCTTTCACGACACAATAGGAATTTACAGGGAACCAACTCGGCTGGAAATAGAAACTGCGATTTCATGGCTTGAGCTTGCAGGCATAAAAAACAGCACAAATAAACCATTCCAATCTTTGCCATATGGAGAGCAGCGATTGGTTTTGATTTTACGCGCAATGGTAAAACATCCTCCGATTTTGATTTTAGACGAACCTTGTTTTGGGCTTACCCCGCAGAGTCGAAAACTTGTGCTTGACTTAGTGGAAATTCTTGCGCAGAGCAAAAATACCACAATTCTTTTTGTCAGCCACAACGAAGAAGATTTTGTAAAGGGCATAAAAAAACATTTGAAAATTTCTATATTACCCTCACCAGCGGGAGTAGCTCAGCTGGTAGAGCGCTAGCTTCCCAAGCTAACAGAAAACATAAAAAACTGCATAAAAACAAAGATTTTCGCATAGCTTGACACCTTGTTGACACTTTTTCTATATTATCCGTCATGGAGAATATGCTAAAATGGGACGATTTCAGAAAGCTTATGTTTTGGCTTAGAAAAAAAGACCCAGTTTTGCAGTTTATCCCGCCAAGCGATTACAATAGCGAGTTATGGCTTGTTTTCGACAGAACTTCAAAAATTCCGTATAACCCAGAAAAAAGAGCCAGCCAAATGGGATATATGACAAAAGTCGCCAAAAGAATCTTAAGGGAAATTGCGCTAAATAATTATCAAGCTATAAAACAAACGGTATATTTCTACAAAAAAGATGGAGACATAAAGAAAAAAACACAATCTTATGAAGATTTTTAGTATGTATGTAAATAAGAGGATTTTGTTAAAAAAGGTTGTGTTTTGTTAGGATTTTGCTAAAAAATGTTGGAAAGACAGAGAAAATTCGTTGAATATGTCATTCAAGGCCATAGCGGGACAAGAGCCGTGGTCATGGCCGGATATTCCGAAAAAGGCGCGGACGTGAGAGCTTCCAAGCTTATGAAAAACGAGGAAATCAAGGCGGCCATAGACAAAGCGCATGAGGAGATTCGCAAAGAAACGAAATGGGATAAAGCGAGGCTGATAAATAGCATTGAAAGGGTGATAGAAAGCGCACTTAATTCTTGCGGCGAATCAAGGCCCAACGAATCAGCGGCGTTGAAAGGCTACGAGCTTATCGGCAGATATATAAAAGTAGAGGAAGAGGCATCGTCTGACAGACCCAGAAATTTTGCTTTTGAAATCATTGAACCTAAAAAGGAGACAGCGTAATGGTTAATATAATGTTGTGGGAACTGTTCAAGAGGCTGGTAAAGCCAAACACCTTGACCGCCGCCCTGAAACGAATGTCGCAGGGCCAGTTGGAGAAGATAATATCCGAGGCAAAATCCGAGCAGGACATAAGGGACTTGGCCGACACCATGAACGAGGCGGGAGAGAATCCGGCTTTCAATAAATGGCATCATGTCGTGAGCACCAATGTTTACGGCATAGCATACGATGACAGCCGCCATATTCTCTATGTCGCTTTCAATGACAAAGATGGCGGTGGGCCGGGAAAGGTTTATTCGTACAATGACGTTAGCGAGGCTACATTCTACTCGTTTCTTTATTCCCCAAGCAAAGGGCAGTTTGTATGGGTTTTCCTTAGAGGCGCCAGGCTTGGGGGAAGCGCGAAGGACGCAGGCAAAGCCAAAGGCACAGTTGGAGGCGGGAACAGGCTCGTGCCGCAGTACATATACCAAGAGGAGCCAAAAATTAAATTTGGAGACGAGCTATGACAGAAGAGGCGATAGAAGAAAAAGACAGCATTGCGATGGAGATAGAAACAACCGGCAAGATCAAAGCGTTTATAAAATGCCACAAAAGCCGCTGGGAAAGCGATATCAGCTATATTTCCCAGACAAGGCAGATTATAAGCGGTAGCGAATGGCGGCAAGCTTTAATAAAGCTCGCCTTAGAGCTTACGAACTATCCGCATTTGGCTATTGACCCGCTTAACGTGGTGATCAACCGCATACACAGCCGGTTTACCATGAATCCGCTAAAAATAGAATACATCCCTATAGCGGCAATTGGCGCTGCCAAGCCGGAACGGCAGGAAACAAGCCTGAACGATGCTTTTAGCGATGCGTTTTTAGACTGCCTGCAATATGGGACAGGGTATATTTATTTCAATCCCGTTAATTTGACCTACAAACGATTGGATAACAAATCTGTCATTATGAGTAACAAGAATAGCGCAGATGAAGATTCTGCTTGGGTTGTTAATTTTGACATCATAGACAAGCCAGAGAATTACCAGAATACAACTCAGAGCGGTCTTTTGCCTAATATGGACTGGTCAAAAGATTTGGAGTTTGACACAGAAAAGCAATGCGTAAAAACAATTGCCTATCGCAAGGAAGCCGGAACGGTCATGCTCTATGAATATATCGGCGAGCAGCTCAACGGAACTCCGATGGATTTGGGCATTTCAGAAATACCTATATTCAGGCTAAGCGGCGAAAGGGTTTTGAACGATCAAAGCAAAGAAACTTTCAGGGGATTGTACCATAAAGTGGCGGGACTGATAGAGATGATGAATGTGTCGTTGTCCCGCATACTAAAAACGCTTTTGACTATACCGCGCTTCAAGGCATTGATTCCGGCAGACGCTGCCACGAATGACGATTACATGAATATTCTAAGATACTTGAATAGATCCGACTTGGCGGTTATACCATTCCCCGTCACAGACGCTGAGGGCAATCCTATCAATGGCCGCCCAGAGTTCATACAGCTTAGTCTGAATATACAAGAATATCTGGAGCTGAACAACAATCTTGACAAGATGATAAAAGACCATTTCGGGAGCGAACTTTTCAGGGACGAACAAAACCCGGTGCAAAAGACGGCGGCGCAGATACTGCTTGAGCGAGATACGAGCCTCGCAGCCATAAGCCATTACAGCAGGTCGATGAATTCAGCATTGGCCAGCATGAAAGGATTGGTAAAAGCTTTCGGCGTGAGCATAACAGAAGGCTACCAATACAGAGCGGAGCAGGACAAGGCATTGCAGGACATTTTAGCTATAGAGGAATTTGTAACCACGAATATAGAACGTGCGCATCTATTGCCGTTTATAATGGAGAAAACCGCTCTAAAGCCGGAAGACCAGCAGAATTTAATCAATATTTACGCAAGCAGGCTGCAAAAGGCTCAAAGCCAGCAAAGCGCCGAGCAGATGGCGCAGGAACTGCAACAGGCGCAAGCTGTCATCCAGCAGTTGCAAGAGGCACAGGCAGAGGCGGCGCAGCAGCTTGAAAGTTACAAGCAGAGCTACAATGCGGTCGTGTTCAATGAGCAGTCGGCAATGACAAGAATGATGATAGACCGCGAAACAAAGCTTGAATTGGCAAGAATGAACAACGAGAGCAGGGAAAACATAAAGGCTGCCGAGCTGTCGGTAAAAGTGCAGACCGCATATGATGAAATAATGTCAGCGGAGACTATATAATGGCAGATTTCCGAGACCTGATTTTAGCCACAGCCCCGCAGCCATCCCCGGCTTCAAGCACCTATGCCGCTCCTTTCCAAATGCCAACGCAAGAGGATTTGGCGAGGCGGCAGGAACAGCAGGATAAAGAGACGTTGTCGCAAGAATACAGGAATTACGAGCGGCAATATGACGACTATCTTAGAGCCAACAGCAGCAACATAGGAGCGTTCACGCCCCTTGGCAAGCTATCCATTGATGATTGGGTAAAATACAGAAACAATGAATATGATTCAACAATGCCGTTGCCAAAGCATATGTTTTTCACGCCGGATATGCGAAAGCAATTATCGGAAAAGCCGCTGATTCAGGCAGGCGCTGGAGAGGAATTAGGAACGAGGATAGCGAAGGCGAGCGATGGCCTTACGCAAGGCGTCAGAGATTGGATTCACGCCATAACGGGCATTGGGTACAGCAGGGAAGAGCAGGACAAGGAGAGGGTGTACAGAACGCAAGGGAATATAGAGGAAAAGAACCGGCTGGAACGGATAAAAGCAGACTTGGAAGCTGGAAAGCCCTTGGAAGATGACGATTTGGAATTTCTGAATGAGCATGACAAGCCCTTTCTCGCCCAAATCTGGCAAGGCATAAAGGACACGCCGGAATTCGCCAAGGAGCTGGCAACCAACCCCGAAGCGATGGACATGTTCGTAGATGAATCCATCCGGCAGCTTCCGGCAGGCGTTGGGCTTATGGCCGCTACCAAAAACCCATTGGCCGCCGTTGGCAACTATGCCAAAACGCTATCACGCATAGCGGGACTGAAAAGGAATGCGCAAAGGGCAGCGAAGGCAAGCAAAATAAAGGAAGCGGCGAAAGACGCAGCATTGGCTACCGGCTCAGGCGGCATTACTGAAATTGCTCACGGCATGGGAGAGCGCAGCCAGGAAAGCCCGGCGTACACAATGGCTCAAAACGCATTACTTGACGGCCTTGTTCCGCTTGCGGCTTCGCAGATTGGCAAGGGCATGGGTCGCAGGATTGCCGGAGACGGAAACAAAAGCGGCACGGAAGCGGAAACTGCCGAAGATCCGAGGTTTTCGCTCATAGGCGAGCGTGGAGCGGAATTTTCAGATTTCAATAATAATACTACAGAGAAAAAAGACAAGCTCATTACAGCAAAAGAAATGGAGGCTTCGGGTAAAAACGCAAGTCAAATATATTACGCAACCGGATGGGAAAAGGGAGCTGATGGCAAATGGAAATATGAATTGCCGGATTTGGAGTTAAAAGATAGAACATTTGAGTTGTTTAAGTCGGAACATGGAATAGACATCATAAAATCAAGAGGATTAGACGAATTAATAGATGCAGATGAATTATTTAGGGCTCATCCAGATTTAAGAGACATAGATGTGTTTTATGATAGATATGGAAGCGGCGGCAGCTCATACTCTGACAAAACAAACACAATACGCATAGGCATACCCCCTAACGAATTAACGCCAGATGGCATTAGAAAAACTCTTATTCACGAAATCCAACACGCCATACAGCACAGGGAAGGCTTCGCAAGCGGTGGAAGCCCTGGCGAATTTAGAGGCGAATATGATAAACTAATGAATGAGATAAAGCAAAAGAATGAATCTATGCGAATTGCTAATAATCAAGGCGATTCAAAATTATACGATAGGCTAATGAGCGAAAGAAACGAATTGACAAAGAAAACTCTTGAGCTTCAAGATGAATATGGAATTGTTGGCTATAACCAATACCGAAGATTAGCGGGAGAAGTAGAGGCTCGCAATGTAGCAAAAAGAAGCGGTATTTCCGAAAACGTTAGAGATATGATTCCCTTTCGCCAAACCGAAGATGTGCCACGCAACGAGCAAATAGTGCGCTTCCATGCTGCAAGCGAAGCTGGCATTTCCGAAAGCCACGATACCCCAGCAATCAGGGAAGCCGCTAGAAAGGCGTGGCGTGAAAAAGGCACGGACAGCCCATTCTTCAAGCGGTGGTTCGGGGATAGCAAGGTCGTGGATGAGCAGGGTAAGCCGCTGGTGGTGTATCATGGAACGAATGCAGAGTTTACGGAGTTCAAAAACAAAAATAAATACCAAAACATTCAGCACGAAGGGTATTTT
>WQTK01000178.1 GCA_009786285.1 Candidatus Fibrimonadales bacterium
TATGGAGCATTAATAGGTTCTTTGCCAAAGCGCAAATGCGAGGTGGTGCCGCTGCCGCTCTTTTTGGAATCATAGACAAAGTAGCCTTGGGTGTAGTTGTCTGTGTATTCGCCAATTATTTTGATGGTGTTCTTGTTTGCGCCAACAGTGCCGTCTGCGCCCAAGCCGTAGAACATAGCCTGGAACAGTTTCTTTTCCAAGCGGAAAGATTCGTCGATTTTAAGGCTTGTGTTGCTTACATCGTCGTTTATGCCAACGGTGAAGTGGTTTTTGGAGCCTGCGCTTGAGGCGTTGTCTAAAACGGCTTTTACGCATGCAGGGGTGAATTCCTTTGATGCAAGGCCATAGCGTCCTGCCAGCACTTTTGGCGACAAACCGGATTCGCTTATAGCAGCCAAAACATCCAAATATAGAGGTTCGCCGGCTGAGCCAGGCTCTTTGCAGCGATCCATAACTGCTATATTTTTAACGGACTTAGGAAGAGCTGCTATGAATTCTTTTACGGGGAACGGACGGTAGAGATGCACGTTGAGCATGCCTACTTTTTGGCCTTTGCCGGAGAGCATTTCAATGGTTTCTTTTACGGTAAGGGCACCTGAACCCATAACCACAATTACGGTTTCTGCGTCAGCTGCGCCGGTGTATTCCACCAGGCTGTATTTGCGGCCTGTGAGTTTTGCTAGCTTGTCCATGTATTCCTGGACAATGCCGGGCGTGGCAGCGTAGAAATTGTTTACGGTTTCGCGGCCTTGGAAATATACATCAGGGTTTTGCGCCGTGCCTCGCAGCACAGGCGAGTCTGGAGTCAAGGCTCTTGCACGGTGCGTTGCCACCAATTCTTCGTCTATTAGGGCTTGGATAGTTTCCAGAGGCAATTCTTCTATTTTGATAACTTCGTGGGATGTGCGGAACCCGTCGAAAAAATGCATAAACGGTATGCGAGATTTGAGCGTTGCGGCGTGAGCCACTAGTGCAAGGTCGTGCGCTTCCTGAACGCTGGAACTGGCGAGCATGGCAAATCCTGTTTGCCTGCAAGACATAACGTCTGAGTGGTCGCCAAAAATGGAGAGACCTTGCATAGCAAGGGCGCGGGCGCTTATATGAAAGACCGCCGGAGTCAGTTCGCCTGCGATTTTGAACATATTGGGAATCATCAAAAGCAAGCCTTGGGAGGCTGTGAAGGTGGTGGTTAGCGCTCCGGCCTGTAGAGAACCGTGAACTGCGCCTGCAGCGCCTCCTTCCGATTGCAATTCTATAACTCTGGGTACTTGCCCCCATATGTTTTTTTTGCCCTGCGCGCTCCAGGCGTCGCAAAGTTCGGCCATTGGCGTGGATGGTGTTATAGGATAGATAGCTACAACTTCGCTAACTTTGTGGGCAACCCTTGCGGTTGCCTCGTTGCCGTCAACTGCAATCATGTTTTTTGACATATGTTCTCCGAAAAAGAATTGTGGAGTTAATCTAGAAAATTTATCTTGCCGCAAATATAACACGTTTACTATATTTACCCATATGCCGCTTTTTTGTGCTATTTTAATTGTTTGCTTATCAGGCTGTGCTCATCAGCTTGCCAAGCAGGAAAAAACTTGCCCGGCGGAACATATAAAAGGCACCGGCACAGGAGCAGGCGAACACGAAGCATTAATGCAGGCTCGCGCTGAAATTTCTTCGCAAATCCAGCTTTCAATAACCGCTGCGTATAAATCTTCCAATAAACAGACTATATTCGAAAACAAAGAGTTTACGGAATCAAAATACAAATCCAACATCAGGCAAACCACCGAGCTGCTAAATGCCCAAGACGTAAAACTTAAGTCCTCAAAAAAAACAGGGGAAAAGGTAGAGGTGGTAGCTTGCATGAGCCGCAAAGACGCCGCAAAGCCATATTTGGCCATGCTTCCACGGATAAGCGACTCTTTAAACCTTGCTGTTCAAACTGAGCTGGCGCAAAGCCACCCAAGGGGCAAAATAGAAGCGGCACGGGCTGCGGAGAGCTTGAGAATGAGGCAAATAATGGCTGTGCATGTTTTGCAGGGCTTGGGAGAAAATGCCGAGTTGCCAAACAACGCCTCATACGACAAAATGGTGAAAGACTACGGGGCTTTTTCTTCAAAATTCAAGCTTATATGGAAAGGAGGAGGCGAAGAGGTTTCCCAGATACTTTTATCTAAAATATCTTCCAGGTATAAGGTTGAAACGGGTACTTGCGTCCAAGGGCTTAAACTGATTCCCATTTCTTCGGAAATAGAATGCGCAAGCAGCCAATACGGCCCGCAATGTTTTTATTCGCCGGCCTTGGAAGGCCGCTCTTGCGAAGATGATTTGTATTTTACTGTAAAAGGGCAAAGGGTTCAGGGAACAGGGGAGAAAGACGAAAACGATGCGAAGCGCAAGCTATTCGCCCAAATTCCCAAAGCCCCTTTTTGGAACAACTGGTTTGAGGAGTTAGATAAATATGACGCGAATTGAAAGCGGTGGAGTTTGTTTTCCTAAGGGCTTTATGGCTGCCGGAGTTAAGGCCGGGATAAAAGCGAGCGGTAATTTGGATTTGGCATTGCTATACAGCAAAGAGCCAGCCATGTGCTTTGCTGCTTTCACAAAGAATCAAGTGCAGGCTGCGCCGGTTCTTTACGATAAGGGAATTTTGTTCAATCAAAATATTGTAAGCGCCGTAATTGTAAACAGCGGAAACGCAAATGCATGCACTGGCTGCCAAGGCTACATAGACGCAGCGACAATGGCAGAGCTTGTGGAAAAAAGATTGAATCTTGGCAAATTTTCTGTTTTGGTAAGCTCCACGGGCGTAATAGGGGAACCTTTGCCTATGGGGAAAATAGCGGCGGCAATTCCCGATATTGTCAATTGCCTGAAAGACGATGGCTCCGAGCTCTTTGCAAAAGCGATTTGCACCACGGACACAATATTAAAAACAGGATGCGTTTCTGTGCAAACCTCAGCGGGTGAAGTCCGTTTTGGCGGTTCTTGCAAAGGCTCCGGCATGATTCACCCCAACATGGCAACCATGCTAGCCTATGTTACAACCGATCTGATGCTCCCTAAAAGCTTTTCAACAGAATTCAAAACTATGGTAAACGAATCATTCAACTCGATAACTGTTGACGGCGATATGAGCACAAACGACACCTGTGTTCTTATGGCAAACGGGCAAAGCGGAATTTTCTTGAATGATTTGAGCAATGAAGAACAGGCAAAAGTTTGCGAAGCTCTCTTTGACTTGATGAAATACCTGGCTTTGCAAATAGTCCGGGATGGCGAAGGCGCTACCAAAAAGATTGAAATTGAGGTTTGCGGCGCACGCAGAAAAGCAGAAGCCATACAAGTTGCCAAGTCCATAGCTGCGAGCAGCCTGGTGAAATGCGCGTTTTTTGGCGAAGATCCTAACTGGGGACGCATAGTGAGCAGCGCAGGCGCAAGCGGCATAGCGTTTACTCCGGCAAAAATATCGCTTTATTTTGAGGACGTGCAGGTTGTCAAAGAAGGCATGCCTGTAAAGGCAGTAAAGGAGAAGCTCTCGGAAATTGTGAAAAGGAAGGAGTATAAAATTTCTTTGGATCTGAGCTTGGGAGAGGCAAAAGCTTCCGTGTTTACCTGTGATTTGAGCTATGATTATATCAAAATCAATGCGGAATACACCACGTGATTGTAATTGCAATAGCAATGGTGCTTGCGCTGGCGGCTTATGCGGATTCCATTCCGCACCCGCAAACCCGCTTTACCCAAGGGCTGTTTTGGGACGGAAATGAGCTTTGGGAGTCCACAGGGCTTGTGGGGCAATCCAAAATTTACAGAATGGACAAAAAAGGGGTGGCTTTTGACTCCATTGCCATGCCAAATTCCCATTTTGGGGAAGGCATTGCCAAAATAGACAACAAAATATTCTGGCTCACTTGGCGTTCCAATATGGGTTTTGTATTGTCTGCCAACCCTTTGCAGGCATTGGGGACTTTTAAAATTGCCGGCGAAGGGTGGGGGTTAACGGCTTGGAGAGGCAATTTGCTTATGAGCAACGGAACTTCTTCGCTTTACGTGCTTTCTGCGAAAGACATGAGCGTAATAGACAGTGTAAAAACCCAGGTTAAGTACTTAAACGAGCTTGAGGCGGTGGGTGACACCCTTTATGCCAACGTATGGGGTAGCGATTCCATAGCGGTTATGTCTTTGCCGGCAGGAAAAGTGGTTAAATGGCTGGATTTTTCGGAAAAGGCAAGGAGTGTGAGAAAGAGCTATCCTGGCGCAGAAGTTTTGAACGGAATAGCCTGGGATGGCAAAAATTTGTGGGTAACTGGCAAAAATTGGCCACAAATTTACAAAATAATAACGATTTTGCAGAAATACCCTTGACAAAATCGAAAAAAATTTCTATATATGAATTGGGTACGCAGCGGTAAATCCTCAAGACACTCTATCGCTCCCCTCCTGATAAGTTCGAGGTGCCTGCGTATCCTTCAAAATTTAATGTTTAGTGCGCAGAGGTGAATCCCGCAAATACTTCTCCAACCCCTCGGTCTAGTATGGGTGCCTGCGTACTTTTCTACATTTAAATCATGCGTTTACCGATATTTTTAACATTTTTGTGCTTTGCGGCCGCTTTTGCCGAGGAGCCGGGTGTGCAAGCAGACACTTCTTCGGCGAACCAGGCTGTATTGGCAGATGTTACCATTTTTTCGCAAATGCCTTTGGGGGCTGTATATGTTCTGTGGTCTAATTTTGATGCCATATCCGATGAGGTAAAAAAGCTGATAACTAGCCGCAGTTTTGTTTTGGAGCCTTATTTTATGCAAAACATAGACAGGGAGCAATTTGAGCAAAACCAGATTTTGCATCTGTTTAACGAGCAAAAACAAGCATTTTTCAAGCTATTCCCCGACGAGGACGAGGATTAAATTCCGTACATCCTTCCTGTATTCTCTCTGCATGCTTTGAATATTTCGTCAATTGAGACGTTTTTTATGTTTGCCAAGACCTGCGCTATTTGGGGAATCATGGATGGGGTGCAGGCTTTGCCTCTGAATGGCACGGGGGCAAGGTAGGGTGCGTCGGTTTCCAAAAGGATTTTGTTTAAGGGGATTGCGGCGGCAGCTTTCCTGATGGTCGCTGTTTTGTCAAAGGTTACTGCGCCGGTAAAGCCGAAAAAGTAGTTTCCTTTCAGGGACAGAACCTTTTGCGCAAAGCCTGGGGTGCCGGTATAGCAATGAATATGGGCTTTTATGTTTTCTCCGTCTATTTGACGCAGAATTTCAAAAGCATCGTCTTCTGCTTCCCGCAAATGAAACACAAAGGGCAAGCCGGCTTTCAGCCCTATTTCCAATTGCCTTAAAAACACTTTTTTCTGCAAAGGCGCATCATATTCCTTGTAATGGTAATCCAGCCCTATTTCGCCAAGAGCAAGCGTGTTAGGCAGCGTAAGTCCTTCCAAAATACCAAGTTCCGCTTGTTCAGAATATTTATCCGCTTCCAATGGATGAACCCCGAAAGCCCCGTAAATCTTAACATCATTTATGGATTTTTTCGCCAAAAACTCCTTTCCCCAATTGAAATCATTCGGGTCGCAGGCAACGTGCACAATAGCCTCCGGTGCAGGGTCTGTAAACAATGTTTCAACGGATTCTTTTGTCCATTCCAAAATTGTGTCTATGTGGCAATGAGTATCTATAAAAGACATATTATTTCTTATTTTTTTTGCCGCCTTTTTTCTTTGGCTGCTTGCGATGGTCCCAGGGCGCAGTGGGTTTTTCGCCTTCCCATAGGCCTAGCTTTTGGGCTTTTGCCTCTTTTTCGGCGTCTTCAAAATCCGTGCGTTTTTTGCTGTAGCTCTTATACCACCAAGCGTGTCCGTTTTGCAGCATCCACAGGGAAATATTCAGGGAATCTCCCAGCCAAGGCTCTCCAACTGTTCTGCCATAGCGGTCTTTGTTTTCAATGCGCAGGCGAATTTCCTTGCCTTCTATAAGGGCTCGCAAGGCTTTTCCCGACTCTTGCCCATAGGCTTGGTCTGTTTCCGGAGCGTCAATTCCAAAAATTCTGACTTTTATTACTTGCCCCCCTTCCTTCAATTTAAAAGTATCGCCATCGTGAACGTCTTGGGCAATGCCTTTAACCCAAGCTTCTGCGGCAAAGCAGAGAGAAACTGCAATTAATAAAAGGAACTTGGCCATTAATATAAGCGCTTTTTATGCTGCTCGGCGAGCTCTTTTTGCAGTTTTCGGCGCGCGGATGTGCGAATGCGCTTGTTTTTCTCTGACGGCTTCTCAAAACGCTGACGTTGTTTTACGTCTGAGATAATGCCGTTTTTCTCGCAAGATTTTGTGAATCTCTTTAAAGCCTTTTCAAAAGACTCATTTGGCTTTACTAATACTCCTAGCACAGGTGTCCTCTGGTTAAAAATTCAAATGAAATATAGAAAATTTTAGAGCGTTTGTCAAGGAAATGCAACATAAATGCCATTAAATGTCAACATATGTTTGCAAAATGATATTTTTTAATTTTTTTTGACGGCTTTTTGCCATTTTTTGCGTCTAAGTAAATATGGACATCAATATGAATTTCAAAAAAATGCTGCGGATAGCGGCTAATTCGGATTTGCCTGTTTTGATAACAGGGGAGTCCGGGACAGGGAAAGAGGTTGCGGCAAGGGAACTTCATGCTCTTGGCAAGAGGGCTTCCATGCCTTTTGTTGCGGTTAACTGCGGGGCTATTTCGGCAGGAATCGCAGAATCGCTTTTTTGCGGCCATGTTCGGGGTGCTTTTACCGGCGCGAACAGGGATCAGCAGGGTTTTGTGAGGGCTGCGAGCGGCGG
>WQTK01000179.1 GCA_009786285.1 Candidatus Fibrimonadales bacterium
ATTTTACATCTGTTCCAACAAAGTAAATATTGGTGCCATAATCAAAGTTAGTGAACGCAAAATTTCCGGTAACTTCCATTTCTCTGTAAGGGCATTCATTGCTGGGCACGCCTTGGCCGGGGCATTTTGAGCCTGCGGGCATTGAGCCGAAAGGCAGGCAGTATTCAGTTGTTGCATAGACGCAGTACTCGGAACTTAAAGATGCGGATGAAGAGCTTGGAATGCTGCTGGAGGAGCTTGGAAGGATAGATGAACTGGAAGAGCTGCTTATTGCGATTTCTTCGGAAGATGAGCTGAGATAGACAATCTCTGACGAACTGGAAACAATAACATTTGATGAGCTTGAAGCTGTAACTTCGGATGAACTGGAAGCAATAGTGTTTGAGGAGCTTGAAAACTCTACATATGAGGAAGAACTTGAAGCTTTATCTTCAGATGAACTGGATATAACTGGGCCATCCTGCTCTTGCGTGCAACTTAAAAGCAGGAAAAATAACAAGCATGGAAGCTTGTTATTTATGAGCCGCATGGCATTCTCCCATACTATTGTAAAGCGTTCCACCCATAGGTTCGCATTCTGTTTCATTCCATATAGACTGGCTTATATAAAAACAATCTTTGGCACCAGGAACATAACAAGCTTTTTCCGGAGCAGCCGAGCTAGAACTGGGGCTGCTTGCTTCCGAGGAGCTCGAAGCTTCCTCTTCGGATGAACTGGAGGATTCTACTTCAGAGGAGCTTGAAACTTCTTCGGACGAGCTTGAAACAACTTCTTCAGATGAACTTGAAACGGCAACGCTTGACGAGCTGGGAGCGACAGCATCGCTGCAGTCGGCGTTTTGCGCGATTGCCCCGCCTAGTTCCAGGCAGGTAGCTTTATCTACTTTCCCATCTTTTGGTTCACCGATGCTTTTGCAATAGGCGTTGCCTATTTTGCAAAATTCAAGTGTTTCATACTTCGGAATATCCTGCAAATCGCTAGTGCAAGATGCCAAGAAAAATACAAAAATAATGAAGCCAATTTTTACCATACTGCGCATTCTATACTCCCGGAAGATTTTAAAATTAAAGCACGGAACCCTTCTTCAACCTTTACGTCCTCCGCAATAAGAGGGTAAGAAGCATAATTCATAAACGAGCGAACGGTTCCATTATAAGTCAATTCCACTTCAACATTATCAGTCCAGCAAGCTAAAGTATGCGGTGTGTTGCTGTCTTCGTTATGGCAAGTGATATCAAGCACTGTAGAGCCTGCTGGAATGTTAACACGATTGTCGCCGCCGCACTTACCGGTTATTTTTGCAATGTTTTGCGCAACAGTTATGCTTCCGCTGCAAGCTTTGTTTCCGGTAATTGCTGAACACGAGGCATTTGTTGAGAAAGTCGTTGGCGAAGGAGTTGGTGAATTCGTATTTGGGTAACTCGCTGTACTGTAATTAATAGTAGCGCAACGTCCATAGTTGTCATTTACCGTAACTATATTCTGCACGGACTCACCTCTCTGTACATAAGCAGGGAATTTGTAATCTCCCCAGCTTGGATTTGCCACTACTTCTGCTTCTGTAGTTGCCAGTAGCTTCTTTACCCCATTGCACGTCGCATATGCCTTTGAAATAAGAATGCCGGCTTTGTTCACCACTGCGCCACTGCCGGCATTTCCTCCGCTTGGTAGTATGGTAAACGCCTCGCCATCTAATGTAGATTCAACAGTAATATTACCCACGCAACCCGCTGCGGCCGCATTGGTTATCGCAAGCGTATTCAAAAGCTTGCCGCTATTGGCACTAGACGCTGAGCCCTCAGGGGGCTCGAGGGTCTGGGACTCTCTCATATTGCTGTTAGTAGCAGTTCCAAAGAAATAAATTCTGCTGCCACTGCTGCTGTAAGCAAAAAGCCTGAACTCAAATTTGCCGCTTATAGTTGGTTCCGGCACCGGTGGCGCGCTTGAACTGCTTGGCTCAACTACAACAGCGCTGGAAGATGAGCTTACTTCGCCGCCGGCTTCAGATGAACTGGAAGTGCCGGGATCAGTGCCGGAAGAACTTGAACTTTCACCCTCTCCTGCAGAAGAACTGGAATCTTCACCGCCGCCAACAGACGAACTGGAGTTTTCACCGCCCTCTTCGCTGGAACTGGACTCGCCGCCGTCCTCAACAGAGGAACTGGATTCTTCGCCGGGAACAACAGAAGAAGAACTCGGCTCTGCCACCGGCTCAGAAGAACTTGAGCTTACGTCCGGAAGCAAACAAGTTGCTACCTGCTGCCCGTTAATGGCAGCGCAAACATCAGCGGGAACGCTTCGACACATATCCTGCTCTGCCAACAAGCAGAAAATGTTTTTATCCGGGTTCTCAATGTCCAAACCATCGTTTGAACACGCAAAGAACAAAATCGGCAACGCCGCAAGCAAACCAAAAACCTGAAAGTTTTTCATGCTAACCTCCTAAAAACAAAAACTCAAGATACCGGCAACGCCAAATACCCCTGCGCCTATGTAAAAACCATTCCTCATATTCTCGTGGAATTTAACCTTATCAACTTCTTTATCATAAAGCTCGGCAAAGCTATTATAAAGTTCCGGCTTCTGATCCTCAAGAGCCTGCTTTGCGCCTTTATACCACTTGCTCGCATCATCCTTCTTCTTGCCAGCCTCATTATTCTGCCAAATGGCTACGCCTGCGCTTCCGGCAGCGGCAACCAAAAACAAAGTCCCAACAACACCGCTGTTTCTGGACCACCAAGTTCCCGATGCAGCCTTTTTCGGAGCGTCTTTTTTCATGGCATACAGGGAATCCAGTTTTCTCGGCAAAAGCGTGCCGCTAATCAAAGAATCCGCATGCACAGCCCACTCAACATAGCCATCCAAATTCTCAAAACCCGGAACAGTCTGAAAACCGCCAACAGTGGGAACAAGCTTGTCTTTATAATAAATGTCTGCTTTTGTCGCGCCCGGATACACCTTTTGTCCACTCATAACAAGAGGATAATTTATGTATTCAATGCTTGCCAAAAAATTATCAGTTTTGCGGTCTATTTCCTGAGCCAAAGGCGGAGGAACCTGAATATAGCCAATATAATAGAAAGGCACGGTCTTGGAATAATAATCGTTGATATTCACAATAAACTGCTCAAGCTCGGGATCGTAATCGCCAAAAGCCATTTCAAATTTCTTTTTATCTGTGGACAAAAGCTTTGAATAGTCCTGAAGAATATAATCCTGCATAACTTCAACCGCTCTCTCCAAGCGAGCCATGTAAATACGGTTTTTTTTATCAAGAGTCTCAAAATCTCCTTTGTCAAGCAATTCCAAATCAGCAAGCGTATCAATAGTACCTTCTATTTTTATTTTCATAGAGGCAATTTTTTCTGTAAACTTGACAATTCTCTGGTGATAGCCGTCAGCATTGGTATCTTGCTTCAGCATGCCATCCCAATTCGGCTGAATGTCAGGGTTGTAATGAACAGCTAATTTCAGCTTCTCCTTCTGGATTTTCTTGTCATCGTCGTATTTTTTATCCAATGTGCTGATTGCCTTCTGTTTGTTCTTGTCAAAATTAGCAATGCGGGAGTCATAATCGGCTTGCTTTTCATAAGGACCCTTAGGTTCAGGGCCTTTTTCTTTTATTGCGGCTTTTTTTGTTTCAAGCTCTTCCTTTAGCGGCAAAACACTTTTTGCGAAAGCCACTAAGCTATCCAGATAGTCTTCATAAAACTTGTAGGGAACATACGAAGAAGAAGAGGCTTTGACAGAAGACGATGAAACGGCAGCCACAGGAGCCGGCACTAAAGGCTTGGCAGGAGCCGGAACTTCAACAGGAGGTGGCGGCGGTGGTGGTTCCGGTTTTTGCAACTGAGACGAAAAACCCTTAGGTATTGCACCGGGCGCAACAGGTTTTGGCGCAGGAGGCGGCACTGCAACTGGTGGAGGAACAGGCGGCACAGGTTCCGATACAGGCGGCAAAGCTGGTTCCGGCTCGGATTCCAAAACAGAGGCAGGAGCTGAATCCAACGCATCTAATGCGGGAATTTCATCCTGCGCTATAGAAAACCCCAAAAAAGACACTAAAATTAGCGCAAATACTAGCATACGGATTAATATAGAAAATCAGTTTAGGAGTTTTCTCAATTCGTCCCAGCTCAGCATTTTGCCTTTGTAGCGGTAAATTCGGTAAAGACGGCGCGCCATGCGGGTTGTTACCTCGTAAGAAATGGTATTGTGCCTCTTTGCAAACTCTTCAACGGAAATTTGCGGGGAAAACTCGCCGTTTATGCACTCGGCAATGTCGCCTATTTGCACGTCTGGCGCCTCGCTTGCGTCAACCATGCAAGCATCCATGCACACGCGCCCTAAAATTGGGCAAGCCTTGCCTTTAATGAAAATAACGCCCTCATTCGGCTCGCCTCGCAAATAACCATCCCCATAGCCAATTGCAATGGTTGCCACCAGCATATTCTTTTGCGTAACAAAAAAATGCCCGTAAGAAACTCCTTCCCCCGCCTCAACCATGCGCAAAGCCCGCACCGTAGAACGAAGCCTAAGCACCGGCTTGCCGGAAAACCCGTAACCATAAAGAGCAATGCCAGGCCTTACCATATCATATTGCGTTCTGCTTGTAAACGAAAGGGCTGCCGCAGAATTCGCTATATGGCAAATAGGCGGGCAAATGCCCTCTTTTTTCAAATTCTCGACAATTCTGTCAAATCTGACAAGCTGTATTTCCATTGCGCTGTGCTCCGGCATGTCAGCAGTTGCAAAATGCGAATACATGCCTTCAACTTTTATGCCAGGAAGCCTGCATATCTTTTTAATTTCTTCAATATTGTCGTATTTTATGCCAAAACGGTGCATTCCCGTGTCTATTTTAATGTGAATTGAGAGCTGAGAGTTGAGAGTTGAGAGCTTTTTTGCGATTTCAAAGTCCGAAACGGAAGGGGTCAGGTTATATTTGGTTAAAAACGGCAAATCGTTCTCTTGGCATGGGCCCAGAATCAGAATTTTCGCATTGATTCCATTTTCGCGCAAGGCTATGCCCTCAAACAAATGCGCAACGCCCAGAAAATCAACGCCGGCTTCAATGGCCGCAAGCGAAATTGCAAGGGAGCCGTGACCATAGGCATCCGCTTTTACGGGCATAAGCATTTTCACGCCGGGCGAAAGCTTGCTCTTCACATAGGCAATGTTGCTTTGCAAATTGTCCAAGTCTATCTCTATCCAATTAGGTCGCTGAGTTATTTCCAACTGCATAATCAATCTTCCTCCGACATTGCCTTTTTAACATCAATCAAGCGCACATTTTTGTTCGGATTATGCCCGTACCTGTTCAGCAGATGAACTTCAACCATCTGAATCAAATCCGATATTTTCTTCTCCACCTTGTGCACTTGAAAAAACAAAAGCACAAGATAGCAAGAAATAGAAAACAGCGCAAGACCTAGTAATAATGAGAATAGCATTAAAGAAGCTCCGCTATCTGAATTGCGTTCAATGCCGCGCCTTTGCGAATCTGGTCGCCAACAACCCACATGTCAAAAGCGTTTTCCTGCGATTGGTCAACTCTAACCCTACCTGCCAGCACAGGGTCTTTGCCGCTTGCGTCTATTGGCATTGGCCAGCGATTTTTTGACGGGTCTTCCAAAATCTCAACACCTGGCGCATTGCGCAAAACATCGTAAATTTCAGCAACGCTTGTCTTTTTGGAAAGCCTTATGTTCAAGGCCTCCGAGTGCGCTCTTAAAATAGGAACCCGGACGCAGGTGGCATTAACACGTAAATTGTTGTCGCCGAAAATCTTATGGGTTTCTGCTATCATTTTCCATTCCTCTTCGCAATAGCCGGTTGGCGTGGCAGTTTTTCCGCCATCGTTGTAAGAGGAATTGTGCGGGAACAAATTAAATGCGTATTGATGCGGAATAACCGTGCGCTCAAATGTTTTTCCTTCTGCAAGAGCTACGCTCTCCAAGCGCAACTCTTCCATAGCCTTTGCGCCTGCGCCGCTTGCCGCTTGGTAGGTGGTGGCGTGAACCCTTTCAATGCCAAAAGCCTTGTATAAAGGGAACAGCGGCAAAAGCATTATTATTGTGCTGCAATTTGGGTTGGCTATAATGCCTTTATGCTTTTTAATATCCAAAGGGTTTATTTCCGGCACAACGAGCGGAACATCCGGGTTCATTCTGTAATATGAGGTGTTGTCCACAACCACTGCGCCTGCCTTAACCGCAGACGGCATGTATTCTTTGGAAATAGAGCCTCCGGCGGAGGATAGAACCAAATCCACGCCTTCAAAAGAGTCATGGCGAAGCTCTTGCACAACAATATCTTCTCCCTTGAATTTTATCGTCTTGCCGGCACTCCTGGCTGAAGCCAATAATTTCAATGATTTAATCGGAAAATTTCTTTCCGACAGTAGAACCAATAATTCTTGCCCAACAGCGCCTGTTGCGCCTGCTATTGCAACGTTCTTCATTCCTGCTCCTTATTCATTATGATGGAAACTGCTGATTTTACTTGATTTGCGTATTCACGCGCCTTGGCTATGCTCTCACCAACAGCATCTGATTCCAGGCTGAATTGATAGTGAATTTCATAACCCGCAAGCCGCAGGTTGTCTGCGACTTCAAGCAAAGAGTCGTAAGATTGTTTTTTTTCGTTTGGCACAGGCAAGCTTCTGATTTGCCTGTAAAAATTCATGCTTTTATTTCTCAAAAAAAGAGCCTTGCTCGCAAAGTCCTCTCGCTTTTCAACGCCCAGCGAATATATAGCACTCCACTGCGGAAACGAGAGAATGGAATCTGCCACGGCAATGACGTTTTTAAGCATTTGCTTTTCTGCCAAGACATAGTTTGCTATTAGTGAGTCTGAAGTAGAGCTTTGCTGCGAGGCTTCCGGCTTTTGCGCAATGCCTATTTCTTGCGTGTAATCTTCAAATTTAAGATAAGAGAACGTAGCGGCCACCGTTGCCATTACGGCAACCAGCAGCC
>WQTK01000180.1 GCA_009786285.1 Candidatus Fibrimonadales bacterium
AGAAGAAATTCTTGCTCTTTATTTACAAGCTCATTTTCCCGCAAAATTTTGTCAGAATCGCTGCCTAAAGCAGGGTTTATAAGGATCGACTAACTATGACAAAAACATCAAAATCACAAGCAACACGGTTCTTGCCAAAGTGGAAGTCAAATCGTATTTTGACAAAAAGACCGGCAACATATATGGCTTTGCCGCAGTGAAAAAGAAAGATTTGGCAAATTTTTACAGGTCAAACATAAACTCCATATTTGCCTTCGCAGACAAGGAACTCGTTAGAATGGAAGTGCTTGCGGAACAAGGAAAAAAGAACCAGGCGTTTGACAAAATTCAAGTGATTGAAGATTCTTTGAAAAATGTAGGTTACTGGGGTTCTTTGTTGCAAGCGGTGGAATCCGATAATTCGTATATCAAGCGCGAACAGGGGCTTTGGCTAAAGCTTAGCGATGCCAAAAAATCCCTTGACCGTGGAACCGCAGTGTATTTGGATATTTCCGGCAATGACGATTATAGCGATTTGGATGAACAATTAGGTGCGCAAATGCAAGCAAAGGGCTGTAATTGCACCATAGCGGAAGATAAAGACAATGCCGATTATTTAGTTACTATAAAAACCAAACTAAGCCGTTGTAACGAAAATAGCTACAGTGAAGTTTATTGCTGGGTAAATGCCACCGTAACTGTGAACAACCAAAAATTTAAGAAGCCAGTAAATGTAAAAATTCCTGAGGCAAAAGGCGGGTGGACAAATGGCAATAAAGACAAAGCCACCGAAGAAGCCTTCAAAGAGCTCACAAATTCTTTGGCAGAAAAAATTATCCAAACCATAAACCAATGAGGTTCAAAATGACATTTCAAAAAACTATGTTCCTGTTGTTCACAATCTGCTGCGTAGCCTTTGCGCAAGATAAACCAAGAATAGCCGTTTATGTGGCAAGCGGTGAACTCAAAGATGCGGAAAAAAAGGTACTCAGTACCAAAATTCTCACGCCTTTTGTTCAGAGCGGCCAATACCGGGCAATTGAGCGAGGTGACGCATTTTTAAACAACATCGCAAGGGAACGCCAAAAACAAAGAGACGGATCTGTTGATGATAACCAGATTAGCCGTTTGGGCAAAGAAGCTGGTATACAGTTTGTGTGCGTGGCAGACTTGGTGGATGCCTTTGGCATATATAGTGTATCAGCTCGCTTAATAGACGTGGAAACTGCGGAAATAGTTGGCATTGGCGAAGCGGAAATGAAGAGTTTGGGAGAGATTGGCATGGCAGCTACTGCGATTTTTTCGCAAATTACCGGAACAAGTAATTCAAAAAAGCAACCGGTAGCTAAAAACGACACGGCTACTAAAAAACAAGAGGTGAAAGCGCCGGTAAGCAATAAGCAAAGCTTGATAGATTTAAAAAAGACGCAGGAATATAGAGATATCAAAGCAAATTTCCCCAATTACAATGCGTATTTTGATGTTGCCAGAGAAGCATTTGAGGATTATTTTGGCAATAAGCGCAATCCACGTCTCGTATCAAGAGACGAAAATAGCTTGGTTATAGAAGCCAAATGGAGTGAAGCTTATGTAAAATGCACCTTTTTCATAGATGAATATTCTCAGTATATTGTTGTTATTGAAACTAATGATAAGTATGTTGATAATAAAAAGAAATGGATTACAAATGTAGTCAGTACAACAGAAAAACTAGGAAAAAAGAGATACAAATAAGCATTTGGGCTAAAAAAATTCTATATTTACCCTAAATGATGGATTTGAATGCGAAAATTAAGGAAATAATAATCAAGTCGCTTGAGCTTGAGGACATTACTCCTGTAGATATAGATGACGCTGCGCCTCTTTTCAAGGAAGGGCTTGGCTTGGATTCAATTGACGCTCTTGAGTTGGTGATTGCAATAAAAGAGGAATTTGGAGTGTCTTTCGCTCAAAATAGCGAAGAAACTCGCAAAGCGTTTGCCTCGGTAAATGCCTTGGCTCTATATATAACTGCTAAAAAAGGAGAGACTAATGGATAAGCAGGCAATTTTTGATACTTTGAAGAAGGTTTTGTCTGAAAAATTTGACCTTAAAGCGGATACTATAACCCCCGAATCAAGGCTAAACGAAGACTTAAAGCTCGATAGCATAGATGCTGTGGACTTAATTGTAGAACTCAAATCCATGCTGCCGAGAAATATTAACCCCGCCGAATTTAAAAAAGTTCGCACGCTGCAAGATGTTGTTGATGTGATCCATGCTATGATTGCAAACGGTTAAAGGCGCAGGCATTTTGTGGTAAAAATAGTTTTTTCCGTGCTGTCTGTGTTTTATCCTGTTTTGGTTTTATTCATATTGCGTTTTTTTGGCGGAGCTTCATTAGGAGGCTTGTTAAAATTATATCCGTTGCTCATCAACATTGCCTTTCTTGTTTCATTCGGCTTGTCTCTTTTTTATCCTCCAACACAAGTTTTCAAGCTGGCTCTCTTGAGCGACAACTCCATCCGCAACAGCATGCATTTGCCGGTAATTGAAAACTATTGCCGCAACGTTACCAAAGTGTGGTGCGTATTTTTCATAGCCAATGCCTCAATATGCTCATACACTATATGGTATTCGCCGGATTGGGTTTGGGCTCTTTATAATGGCTGCATTGCGTATATTATTATGGGAATTATTTTTGCGGCGGAATGGCTTGTGCGCAGAAAGGTAAAAAAGAGTTTTGCATGAATTCTATTGTGTGCTATAACGAAGAAGGCGTAAAAACGCAGGCGGATTTTTTTAACGATATTTCCGCAGTACGCAAGTTTGCAATTGAAAATAAAAAACGCACCTATATTTTGCACAGCGAAAATCTGTATTATTTTGCGGTGGCTTTCATTGGCATTCTGCAAGCAAAAAAAACGCTGGCAATCAGTGCCAACATAAGCCCTGAATTCATAAAAGAGATAAGCGACGAAGAAACTCATTTTTTCCCGGAAGAAGAAATAAAAATGTGCACTTGCAAAGGCGCAAGCGTCAATCAGCAATTTGATATAGATCCGCAATCAGATGTTATTTTATGGACAAGCGGCACCACTGGCAATCCTAAAAAAATTCAGAAGAAATACCATCACTTAAGCACAGAATGCAAAGAATTGGCGGATTTATGGGGAGATGCGGCGAAAGATTGCCTGTTTTGCGAAACAGTTAACCATCATCACATATATGGTCTTTTGTTCTCATTTCTGTTGCCGCTTCGCTTGGGTGCGCCTTTTTTGGCAGAAAGAATAGAGATGCCTGAAACTTTGGAGAAACTACAAGATAAAAAGATAATCCTTGCGTCTAGCCCAGCCTTTTTAAAAAGGATTTCAAAAGACAGCAATATTAAAAGCCTAAGGCTTGCCGGATTATTTTGCAGTGGCGGAGTTTTGCCTTTTGAGAGCGCAAAAGATGCGCAGCGCATTTTGGGGCAATGGCCGGTGGAAATTTATGGCAGCACAGAAACAGGCGGAATTGCGCATCGCATTTCCAAAAATGGGCTGGAATGGGCACCATTTTCCGTTTGTTCCATTTCGCTTGCGGACAATGGTTGCTTGTGCGTGAAATCTCCTTATATCGCAGAACAAGATGGTTTTGTCACAGGAGATTTGGTTGAATTTTTAGATAACGGAAATTTTGTACTAAGCGGCAGAGCAGACTCCATTGTGAAGATAGAGGAAAAAAGAATTTCTCTGACTGAAGTGGAAAACCGCATTCTTTCCAGTGGTTTGGCTCAGGAAGCTTGTGTGCTTGCATTGAGCGGAAAGCGGCAATATTTGGCGGCAGCTATTGTTTTGAATGCAAAAGGAAAAGAAAAATTTTTTGGGACAAGCAAACTTCAGATAAATTCATTTTTTAAAGACCATCTCTCCAAATTTCTGGAAAATTCCGTTATTCCAAAGAAATGGCGTTATGTAGAGGCTTTTGCGCAGGATGCACAGGGGAAGATTAAACGCCAAGATGTTGAAAAATTGTTTTTCCTTGAGAAAATATGCGCAGAATTGTTTTTTGCCGCAAACAATGATTTTTTTGACGGGCATTTTCCGCAATTTGCCTTGCTGCCTGCTGTAGCACAGATAGATACCGTTATCAAGGTATTCAATAAATTTTTTGGTACAAATATAATTTTAAAGAGAATTTCAAGAATTAAATTTACCACTCCAATTCGCCCAAACTCTAAAGTACAGTTGCAAATTAACTACTGTGAAAAAGAAAAAATGATAAGTTTTGAATTTTTTGATATGCAAAATAAGAAATACAGTTCCGGAACATTTTTTTGTGACTTCCCGCTATGAAAGAAATTCATTTGGTGGCCTTGATTCCCGTATATAACCATTGGAAGGCGTTGCATGAAATAGCTGAGATTTTACATAACCATAAGATTGCCTGCATTTTTATAGATGATTGCAGCAATGAGAATACCAAACAGCATTTAAAATCGGTGTGTGAAAACTTCAAAATGGCAACACTCGTGACAAGAAAAGAAAATGGCGGGAAGGGGGCTGCTGTTATGGACGGATTGACGACTGCAAATAATTTGGGTTATACACACGCCTTGCAAATAGATGCTGATGCCCAGCACGATTTGTCTGCGATACCGGTTTTTTTACAAGCGATGCAAAATAATCCGGAACATTTAATCGCAGGATTTCCGGTATATGACAGCTCTGCGCCGAAATCTCGTACTATTGCACGGCGTATTACCAATTTTTGGGTGGCAATAGAGACATTGTCTATGTCTATTAACGATTCCATGTGCGGATTCAGGATATATCCGGTAGCTAAATGCTGCAATTTGATAAATAATGGTTTTTGGACTTTTCGCATGGGTTTTGATGTAGAGGTATTTGTTCGTTTGCATTGGCTTGGAGTTCCGTTTTTATTTTTGCCGGTGAATGTTTTCTATTACAAGGATAATGTTTCTAATTTTAGGTTGTTCCGAGATAATCTTGAGATTTCAAAATTGCATACGCTTTTGTTTTTTGGCATGTTGTTCAGAATTCCTATGTTGCTCAGGAGAAAAATTTGCAAGAAGTAGAAGATATTCATTGGGCAGATAAAAAGGAAGTTGCTGTTTTTTCTTGGCAATTGCGCTTTACCGCTTTTGTAGCTTGTTATTTTCCGGCGTTTCTTAAAAATATAATTGCAATGATTATAACAGCATTTTATTTTGTCGCATTAAAAAAAGAACGGAAAATATCTTTGGATTATTTGAAGAAATGCAAGGGAAAGGCTAATTTATTTGATTCGTATAAACATTTTTTGTCATATTCGCTTTCTCTTTTGGAAAAATTTTACTGCTGGAGCGGAAAACCATTGCTCTCGCAAATTGAAACCCAGCAAGACGATGTTGGAGAATTGTGCGAACAATTGGAAGAGGGCAAAGGGTGTTTGATTATATGCTCGCATTTGGGAAATATGGAATATCTATGGTCCAGCGCGGCATTCAATAAAACACATGTAAAGCGGCCATTTGAATTTTACCCGATTGCGGATATTTCTGTGACTCCAAAGCACAGCGAGGTTTTAAAAAGAAATAAACTCAATATTCTGGATGCGAATTCAATGGGCCCGGAAGTGGTTGCGTTTCTTTCGGAAAAACTTGCTCTTGGGAATGTGGCTATTATTGCAGGCGACAGAATCTCTGCAAATACAAGGAGCAGAACCGTTCCTGTTCAATTTCTCGGAGAGCAAGCGTATTTTCCAATGGGAGCTTTTGCTTTTGCATGCGCATTGAAAGTGCCGGTGTATTTTATTTTTGCCATGCGTAAAAAAGATTTAAGCTTTTCGTCTGATTGCAAAATGTACATTCATAAGGCGAGCGATGCAATGAATGTATCCAGAAAACTCAGAATTTCGGGTTTAGCTGAGGAATTTGCAAAATATTTGGAATGCTATTGCTTAAAGCATCCTATGCAATGGTATAATTTCTTTGATTTTTGGGCAAAACCCAAGGAGGAAAAATGAAGGATAAAATAACAATAGGCAAAAATTTTTTGACTGTTGAGCTTTTGCATAAAATAGCTCTGGGAAAAATCAAGGCAGAGCTTTGCAGCACAGGGCAGTTCAAAAAAAAGATAAATGCCGGAGTGGCTTTTTTGGACAAAGCGCTGCGAGAACAGAAAAACATCTACGGAGTTACAACGGGCTACGGCGACTCCTGCACGGAAATAGTGCCGCCAGAGCATTACGCAGATTTGCCGGTGCATTTAATTCGCTATCACGGTTGCGGGCTGGGGCGTTTTTTTGATGAATATATCACAAGGGCTATAATCGCCGTTCGCTTGAATACATTGGCGCAAGGCTTTTCAGGGGTGAGCTATGAACTGCTCAAACGCATTGCAATGCTATTGAAGCACGATATTCTGCCTTTGATTCCGGAAGAAGGCTCTGTTGGCGCGAGCGGTGATTTAACTCCGCTTTCGTATTTGGCTGGTGTTCTGATTGGCGAGCGAAATGTTTTATACAAAGGCAAAAAGCGCAAGTCTGGAGATGTTTTGAAGGAGTTGGGAGTTAAGCCATATAAATTCAGGCCAAAAGAAGCCATAGCGGTTATGAACGGGACTGCTGTTATGAATGCCGTAGCTTCCCTTGCTTTTATGCGAGCTGAGTACTTGGCAGATATGGCGTGCCGGATAACGGCTATGTGCTCCACAGCGATAAAAGGCAACGCTTATCACTTTGACGAGAGATTGTTTTCCGTTAAACCGCATCCGGGGCAAAGCTTGGCTGCGAAGAAAATTCGCAAATATCTGCATTACAAAGCCCACGAGCATATTATTCCAAAGAGAATTCAAGATACCTATTCAATTCGTTGCGCACCGCATGTAATAGGGGTGTTTTTTGATGCAGCTCCGTTGTTCAAAAATTTGATAGAAACAGAGATGAACAGCGTAAATGACAATCCAATCATAGATCCGCAAACCGAGTCCATTTTTCACGGCGGGCATTTTTACGGCGGGCATATAGCGTTTGCCATGGATGCGATGAAAAATGTCATTGCAAATATCGCAGACCTTTTAGACAGGCAGTTGGCGATTTTGGTGGATGTTAAA
>WQTK01000181.1 GCA_009786285.1 Candidatus Fibrimonadales bacterium
GTTGAACGAATGGACAATGCTGTTCTTTTCGCCTTTTTGCGCGCCTTCTCTCGCCCACATTCCAATGCAAGGGCCGCAAGCGTTAGCAAATACAGTTGCGCCAAAATCCGCAAACGAACGCAAAATTCCGTCTCGCTCCGCCGTTGCCCGCACAGCTTCGGAACCAGGATTTATGTAAAGCGGGGCTTTTGGCTTTATTCCTTTTGCGAGCGCGTCGCGAACAATGAACGCTGCTCTGGAAAGATCTTCGTAGCTAGAATTCGTGCAACTGCCTACCAAAGCAGCGCTAACCTCAGGATTGCTTTCAAATTCTTCAAGCGAGTTTCCCATCTCGGCAACGGCAAAAGAACGGTCTGGGCTAAAAGGCCCGTTAAAATGCGGCTTCAAAGAGCTTAGGTCAATTTCGAGTACCTTGTCAAAATATTTTTCAGGCTCAACTTCAACCTCTGCGTCGCAACGCAAAAATGAGAGTATTTTTCTAGCTCCGTCGGCAATTTTTTCTCTGCCGGTTATTCGCAAATATCTTTCCATGGAAGCATCAAAGCCAAATACGCTGCAAGTTGCGCCAACCTCTGCGCCCATATTGCAAATTGTGCCTTTGCCCGTAGCGGAAAGCGTTTTTGCGCCGTCGCCAAAATATTCTATAACAGAGTCTGTTCCGCCGGAAACTTTCAGCATTCCGGCTAATTTTAAAACAACATCTTTCGGGCTTGCAAAGCCGCTCAGGGAGCCACGCAGCTTAACGCCTATTATGCGTGGGAACTTAAGCTCCCATGGCAAGCTCACCATTGCGTCAACAGCGTCTGCGCCGCCAACTCCAACTGCAAGCATTCCAAGGCCACCGGCATTAACCGTGTGGCTATCGGTTCCTATTATCAAGCCGCCGGGAAAAGCATAGTTTTCAAACACAACCTGATGAATTATTCCAGCGCCAACTTCCCAAAAATCGAGCCCGTATTTTTCGCAAACACTTTTCAAAAAAGCGTAAACTTCCTCATTTTCCTTTTTTGCTTCTTTTAAATCGGAAGCGGCGTTTTTGCGAGCCTGAATCAAGTGGTCGCAATGCACGGAAACCGGAACCGCAGAGCTTGCCCTGCCGGCTGTTGAAAATTGCAGAAGAGCCATTTGCGCGGTAGCGTCTTGCATTGCCACCCTGTTCGGGTTAAACATGACAAAATCTTTGCCGCGCGCATAAACCTGGACTTCGCAGCTAGGAGCCAAATGGGTGTAGAGAATTTTCTCCGTTAAAGTGAGCGGCCGGCCAAAAGCCCGCCTTGCAGCCAAAACCTTAGAAGGAATTCCGGCATAAAAATCATCAATTAAATCAGCATTGAAAAGCATACGTGAAATGTAGAAAATTGCCGTTTTGCTATACCCCCACCAAGACTCGAACTTGGGTAACAGGTTTAGGAAACCTGGGCTCTATCCTGCTGAGCTATAGGGGCTAAGTTTATTGTTTAGCGGGCTTTGACTTGGGCTTTGCCGAGGAAAATTTCTCGGAAGAACGCAGAACCGCAGGGTTGCTGCGCGCCTCCTTTATCATCTTTTTCTGCTTTTCTTCACTTTCGCGCTTCACATTCTCCAGCTTTTTACCCAATAAATCACCAAGGCTAACACCTTGAGATGCCGGCACTGCGGGCTTTTTTTGCGGCTTTTTTTTGATTTTTTTCGCCATTTCAACCTCTCTTGCTAAATTTGAAAAGTAAATTTAGTAAAAAAATTTCTAAATTTCAAGCAAATGAGCAAAACTGCCCCGAATTTGGTTTGGTTGGACATGGAAATGACCGGTTTAGACCCGGAAAATTGTGCCATTTTGGAAATCGCAACAATAGTGACCGACCCTCAGCTCAGAATTCTGGCGGAAGGACCTGCGCTAGCGATAAGGCAAAACGATGAAGTTTTAAATAAAATGGACAGATGGAACAAGAGCCACCATTCCAAGAGCGGTTTGATAGGAAGGGTGAAAAACTCTCATTACAACCTGGCAACCGCAGAAGAAATGACCCTTAATTTCATAAAAGGCTACACCGAAAATGGCAAAAACCCGCTTTGCGGCAACTCCATTGGGCAAGACCGCCGGTTTTTAATCAAGCATATGCCAAAAATTGAAGCCTGGGTAAATTACAGAAACATAGACGTAAGCTCCATAAAAGAACTCGCGTTCAGATGGTACCCAAAGCTCCCAAAATTCAAAAAAAAAGAAAATCATAGAGCGCAAGACGACATAAGAGAAAGCATAGCAGAGCTTATATATTACAAAGACAGGATTTTTGTACCGGAACTTTAAGATGGAAATAGGAGTGGTGATAACAGCCGGTGGACTCGGAAAACGTTCCGGTTGCTCCGTTCCCAAACAGTTGGCAGAGCTACGGGGCAAAGCTATGTGGCGGCACTGCGCAGAAACTTTTTTAAAAAACAAACATATAAAAAAAGTGGTTCTAACCGTTCCGCATGAATGGCAAAACGACTTTCTCAAAGACGCTTCTGATTTGCCCATTATCGTTACGGCAGGTGGCAAAGAACGGTGGCAATCCGTGAAAAACGGAGTTCTTTCTCTTCCGCAAAATATAAGCCACGTAATGGCGCACGACGCTGCCCGCCCATTTGTAAGCGATGATATAATAGACTCTGTGGCCCAAGCTCTTGAAACGGATTGCTGCATGGTTGCAAAGCCTGTTTTTGACACGGTGAAAATAACGGAAAACGGTTTTGTGAAAAATACCATAGACCGCCGGACGGTATGGCTTGCGCAAACTCCCCAAGCCGCCCCTGTAGCATTGCTGAAAGAACTCTACGGGAAAATGGAGAATTTTCCGGATTTCTGCCCAACGGACGAAGCTTCCATTCTCGAAAAATTCGGAGTTCCGATAAAAATTGTCGAAGGAAATGCTAAAAACGATAAAATAACAACCGCAAAAGACATGGAGAAGTTTTTATGCTCAGAAGACCTTTGATGCAAAAGGAAATTGACGCGCTTAAAGCAGCAGGCAACACTTGCGACGACTGGAACAACATAAGAGTGGCGCAGGATTTCACAACTAAAAACATTGCCAATTCAAAATTCACCGGCAAAATAAAATTGCACGGGTTTTCCGGCAAAACGCTTTCGCATAAAGGCGTTAATTTTCAAACAGGGATCTTCAACTCGTGGGTCAGCGAGAGCGTTGTGGAAGATGCCTGCATTTATGATGTGAAGCTTTTTTCAAATTCCGTGGCTTGCGAAGGCTCCTTGATATTTAATGTTGGCTCCATTGTTTGCGACAGAGAGATGTCTCATATAAAAATAGGAACGGAAATGGGGCATCGCCTGCTTAAGCGGCAGTTTAGCGAGAACGAAAGAACAGTCATAGGCAGAGGAGCCAGAGTTTGCAATGTAAGCTCGCTGGAAAACTCGCATTTGGCGGACTGCGTTTGCGTTGAGAATGGTGCTTTGGTAAGAGAATCCATGCTTGAAAGCAACTGTGTTGTGACGGATAACGCTATTGTGAAATCCTCTTTTATAGGTTCGTTTTCGCACGTGGGAGAAGCCGAGGTTAGCAATTCTTTGGTTGGGCCTCTTGTGCAGGTTCACCATCACAGTTTGCTGATTTCTGCATTGTGGGCGGAGGGCAGGGGCAATGTTGGCTATGGCGCGAATGTGGGAAGCAACCACACAGGCAGAATGCCGGACCAGGAGGTTGCGCCGGGTTTGGGGATGTTTTTCGGGCTTGGGTGCAGCGTAAAATTTCCGGCAAATTTTTCTGAAGCTCCGTTTAGCATGATTGCAACCGGCGTTGTTTGCGAGCCAATGCGGCTTAGGTTTCCGTTCACCTTGATAAAAAAAGATGAAATTATTCCAGGCTGGGTTTACAGCAAAAATATTTACGGCGTTTACAGAAGTATTTATAAATGGGATAAGCGTTGCAACGCTGCAGGCGTGTCTCCGCATTTGGATTTATTGTATTCCAAACAGGTTCTGGACTGCGTTGCCTATGCCTGCGATGCTTTAAAAGAAACGAATTTTTCGGAAACAACTGCTGAAGCGTATGAGCTTTATGTGGAGGACTGCTCTTTTTACAGAAAGAACAAAAAGTTAAACCCCTCGATAATTCCTCGCATTGAAAAGAATTTAGAGCGTGACTGCGAGCGAGGGCAGGAAATTTTTGAAGATTACATGGAATTTCATCCAAAAGACGAGGAGTTTTTGAGCTATATTCAAGAGAAAACGGCTGGCGGGCAATAAAATTTTCTATATTCTAAGACCATCTGAATTTTTTTGAAGGATAAAAAAATGACAAAAAAAGGTTTTGGACTCCGCGAATGGATAATCTTGGCTGTTGTGGCGCTCTCGTGCTACAGCCTCTGGCCCTCTATAGAATATCACACGAAGCAAGGAGCGGAAAAGGTAAAGTTTGCCAAGGAAAATCCAAAAGTTGTGGAAAAAGCCGTGAATTTTGGCTTGGATTTGGCTGGCGGCACCAGCATAATCTTGGAGATAGACAAAAGCGGCCTTAAACCCGATGAAGCGGAAGGGGTGCAGGAACGCTCTTTGGAAATCATTCGCAACAGAGTTGACCAATACGGCCTCTCCGAACCGCAAATTTACCCCAGTGGCGACAATCGCATTGTGGCAGACCTTGCAGGCGTGGATGTTGACGATGCCCGTGAGCTGGTTGGCGGCACGGCAAAACTTGAGTTCAGAATTGTTGCCGAGCAAGAGGTAGCGGCTCAAGCTCTGGGCTTGATAGATAATTACTTAAAAGGGCGCAAGCTGCCTACTGTAGATAGTGCCTCCGTGCCTAGCGCGGTTGCGGCTGCGGATTCTGTTGCCGCTGCGGCAGTTGAGCGTGAATTAAGCGATGAGGATTTTTCGCTTGGCGGCAAAACCGCCGGGGATACTTCCTCTGCCAAAGATGCAGAGCTGCAGGAGCAAGATAGCGAGGGTGCGGCTGCCTATATAAACCCAGACCGTCCGTTCTCTGGCTATTTAAGCAGCTTTGGCTCGGATTTGGCGGTTCCGGATAATTACATTCTCAAGGTGCAGGAAATTTTAGCCATGCCTGGTGTGCAGGCTCTAATTCCCAGAGACGTAGGCTTTGCTTGGGGTTATGGCTATGAAGAACAGTCAAACGGGAACAAGTTTAAAAAACTTTACCTGCTAAAGCGCAGGGTGGAAATGGACGGCAAGGAAATAGCAAATGCCAAACCCTACAGAATTTCCGATGGTCTTTCTGCCGGCCAGGTTGCCGTGTCGCTTCGCTTTAAGGGAATAGGGCCAAAGAAATTCGGTTCTGTTACTGGAAATAACATAGGCAAGCAGATGGCCATAGTTTTGGACGGCCAGGTTAGAAGCGCTCCGGTTATTCGCGACCGCATTCCAAACGGAGAGGCTCAAATCACAGGCTTGGACGATATGGCAGAAGCTACAAGGCTTGCTGTTGTTTTGCAGGCCGGCGCGCTGCCTGCTCCAATGGGAATAGTGGAGCTGAGAAACGTTGGCGCAAGCCTTGGCGAAGAAAACATCAAAGCAGGCTTTGGCTCCGGCTTGGTTGGCTTTGCGATATGCCTTGTCTTTATGATAATCTACTATAACTTTGCCGGTTTGGTAGCTAACGTGGGCATATTCGTGAACATGCTGATGATAGGCGCGGCGCTTTCGATGTTCCATGCTACGCTAACGCTTCCGGGCATTGCAGGCATGCTACTGACTGCGGCTATGGCTCTTGACGCAAACATACTTATTTACGAGCGAATACGAGAAGAATTGCGAGCAGGGCAAATGGCGAGAATGGCGGTGGCAAAAGGCTACGAAAAAGCTTTCACCGCTATTATAGACACAAACTTGACAACATTCCTAGTTGCGTTTATTCTTTACAAAGTTGGCACAGGCCCGGTAAAAGGCTTTGGCTTAACATTGATGGTTGGTATTGCGGCATCTCTATTCTCCGCATTGACTGTGACCAGAGCAATTTTTGACTTTAAGCTTGCCAAGCACGATGCTAAAACCGTAAACATTGGAAGAGGCATAAAGTGGTTGCAAGAGGCCAGGTTCCAGATTGTGGCAAAACGCGGAATTTGGGCGAAGCTATCTATCACGGTGTGCGCTGTTTGCATTGGCCTTATGATTTTCAAAGGTTTTGATTACAGCATAGATTTTACCGGCGGCTTGGTTTATACCGTTAAATACGATGATGACGCTCAGCATGAAGAAACATTGAACCGTGTTGTTGGCAAAGATAAATTTGGCGATGTGACCGTTCGCAAATTGGGAGCAACATCCCTTAACCAATATATGCTCAGTATTCAAACTAACGAGTCAGATGAGGCATCGGTTAAGGCAACGACTGAAAAGCTGAAGGAAGCTTTGGCGAATGCGGGTTCTCCGGAAATTGTGGCAGAAGATGTGGTTGGGCCAACGATAGGCGGCGAGCTTCGCTTCAAGGCTATACTTGCCATTATTTTGTCTTGGCTTGGCATCAGTATTTATATATGGGCGCGTTTTGGCAAAATGGGTCTTGGCTTTGGCGCCGGTTCAATAATCACGCTGATTCATGACACAATAGTTTGCATAGGCGTTGTAAGCTTGTTCAAGCTGCCGATAGACGGCGCTATGATAGCAGCCTTCCTTGCGATGATAGGTTATTCCATTAACGATACAATTGTTATTTACGATCGTATTCGAGAGAACAAGTTGCTTGCGAAAGAGACTTTGGAAGACCGCATAAACATTTCCATTAATCAGAGTTTGTCCCGTTCAATAGTCACAAGCGGTTCTACATTATTTGTGTGCATAGTGCTTGCGGTTATGGGCGGTTCGAGCATTCGCGATTTTGGCATTGTAATGTCAATTGGCGTTGCGGTGGGCACTTATTCTTCGCTTTGCATAAGCGCGCCGTTCCTGCTATGGTGGAGCAAGAGATTTAAAAAGGGAATGGGGTAATTGCAACATATTGTGGCAAAACAGGGGGCGTATGCTCCTGAAAATGTGCCCGTTGCGCAACTAATTTTCCTGTTTTTGCATTCGCATTTATATTCAGGGTAAGGCTCGCCTTACCCCTACGAAATGCCGATAAACATCGTATTTGTCCCACATATTTATGCAATATTGTTTT
>WQTK01000182.1 GCA_009786285.1 Candidatus Fibrimonadales bacterium
CGCTTTTTGGAATTCAAAGACAAAAAGCTTTCAAAGCCCCTTGCGGAAAATTTGCTAGCTTCAATGGAGCAATACTCAAAAACCCGCCACAACCTTCCCGATAACCTTAAAGACATTCTAAAAGGCATGCCGCCCGAAGAACGTTGCCTTATAGCTCACAGTTTTTTAAGGGTTCCAGACGATGAGCATCAAAGCATTTTGGAAAGCTCCTCTTTGGAAGAGATGTATTCAAAAATAGATTTGGCTATAAATACCGCTTTGGAAGTTCACAAAATAATATCCTTGAACAGGCAGCAAGTTGAAATAAAAATGCAGCGTTCTCAAAGGGAATACATGCTTCAAGAGCAAATTTCCCATCTTCAAAAAGAACTTGACGAAATAAACGCCAGCGACCAGGATAGCGAAAACTTTTCAAAAAAAGCAAAAGAGCAGAAATTTCCGCCGACAATCAAGGAAAAATTCGACGAAGAAATGACTCGCTTAAAACTGCTGAATCCAATGAACCCCGAATATACCGTGGTTCGCAATTACATAGATTGGCTTCTCGCGCTTCCTTTTGGCATTTACACTGAAGACGTTTTAGACATAAAAAGAGCAATCGACAGCCTGAACGCAAAGCATTTTGGCTTGGAAAAGGTAAAAGAGAGAATTTTAGAACACATAGCCGTTTTGCAAATGGCGGAGAAGTTAAAAAACAAAGACGTGAAAAGCCCAATTTTATGCTTGGTTGGGCCTCCGGGCGTTGGCAAAACAACCCTTGCAATGTCCATAGCTAGCGCAATGAACAGAAATTTGGCTCGCATTTCGCTTGGCGGCGTTCACGATGATGCGGAAATACGTGGGCATCGCCGTACTTACATAGGCTCAATGCCGGGTCGCATAGTACAGGCTCTTCGCAAGGCCAAAAGCATGAATCCTTTGATTTTGCTTGACGAGATTGACAAAATGTCCAGCGATTTCAGAGGCGATCCCGCAAGCGCGATTTTGGAAGTTTTAGACCCGGAAATAAACACGGAATTCACCGACCATTTCATGGAAGTGGGCATAGATCTTTCCAGAGTGTTTTTTGTAGCTACGGCCAACACCCCGGACGGAATTCCTGCGCCTCTTTACGACCGCATGGAAATTGTCCGCATACCGGGTTATTTGCACTTTGAAAAGGAGCATATCGCTCGTGATTTTTTAATTCCTAAAATTTTAAAGCAAAACTCTCTTTCCGTGAAGCAGTTCAAAGTTTCGGATTCTTCCATTAACGGCATTTTGCGTGAATACACAAGGGAGGCCGGCGTTAGAGAGTTGGAGAGAAAGCTGGAGACTATGGCTCGCAAGCGTGCGATGGAACTCGTTTCAAAGAAAAAATTCACGCCGCAAATATCTCAAAAGCAGCTTTCTGCCTATTTGGGAGTTCCTGATTTTGCAGGCCCTCGCCTTATAGACGAAAAACGCGCCGGAGTTACAACCGGCCTTGCTTGGACTCCCGTAGGCGGCGATGTGCTGCATATAGAGTGCATACTTTTGCCCGGCAAGGGCAAGCTGCAATTAACGGGGCATTTGGGCGATGTGATGAAGGAATCCGCTCAAATATCTCTTTCTTTGGTCAGGGAGCGTGCCAAGAAGTATAAAATCCCGGAAGACAAATTCCGCAAAAGCGATATCCATCTGCATTTCCCGGAGGGTGCGACTCCTAAAGACGGCCCGTCTGCGGGCATAGCCATAACCATAGCCATGCTTTCTGCGTTTACGGGCAGTTTGGTTTCGCCTTTTGTGGCATTCACGGGCGAGGTAAGTCTTATAGGCCGTTTGATAGCGATTGGCGGTTTAAAGGAAAAGTCATTGGCGGCATTGGACAGCGGCGTAAAGAAGCTTATTTTGCCCAAAGACAATCAAAAAAATGTGGAAGATTTGCCGGATGTGGTCAAAGACGGCTTGGAAATAAAAATGTTCACGCACATAGACGAGGTGATAGAAGAGTTGTTTTAGGGATTACTATATTTATATGTTATGTCATATACGCGATATTGTTTAGCTTTTTTATGTCTTGCCACAATAGCCTTTTCACAAGGCTCCCCAGATTCTGTGGTCAAGGTTGAGATTGATTTTGCCAAGATTTTGAGCAAAGACACCACTATTGAGGGCTACGAGTCAAGGATAAAAATCATTGAAACTCGCAAAATTCAAGCAGATGAGGAAATAAAGACTGCTTTGGAAGATTTTTCCAAAAACTATCCGCCGCTAGAGCCTCAAAAAAAGGATGAAACGGCCGAAGCTTTCAAATTGAGGCACGATGCTTGGCACGGCGGCGGCATGCTCAAGGTAGCGGAGCTACGGGGCAGGCATGAGCTTTACAAGTCAAAGCTGGACAGTTCCATAGGTGTGCTGAACGATTACATACTATCTGCGCAAAGCGCTTTGAGTGAAGATGCCTATGCCCTTAGCAAAGCTGCGGCGCAGGACGCTGTAGCCGGCACTGCAAGCTCTGGCGGCAGCAGCGGTCTTGGCTGGCGTGGTTGGACTAGAATTGCGTCTTATACGCTTTCGGCTGGCTGCATAGGCGCTACGGTGTATAAACATATGAGGGCAGATAAATACAGAGACAAGCTTGCCAAAATAGACGATAGGCTATATGGCGATGGAACTCCGCCTAAGTCTAAGAATCAGTATGATAGGTTGCGGAAAAATTACGTGAATTTTGCGGAAATAGTTGAAAATAGCGAAGATCAGAGGTTGATTTATGGCATTAGCGCAGGCGTTTTTGCTATTGCCGGAACCTTAACTTTCGTGTTTTAGGAGAATTTTATGAAACAGACAAATCTTGTTAAATCATCAATCTTGAAAATCCTGATAATCCTAATAATCGGGGGTATCGGAGTTCTGACATTTTCCTGTTCGTCCGTGGACCTTCCGCCTGCGGACTACAACGACTATCTGGAAGAAATTGCCGCCAAGCGTTCGTCATCGTCATTGCCTTCATCATCTTCTGTTGAGGATTCTTTTCAGAGCAGCAGTTCTTCGCTGAGCAACTTGGTATTTTGCCAGCTTGCCGCAAATTGTACCGAAACTTCTGAGGATTATTGCCGGTTGTTAGGCGGAGCAGAAGTTAGCTCTTGCCCGGAGGCAAGCTCGTCTTCTTCTGCTGTTATCAATTCTTATTGCGTGTTGCCCAATGGCGATTGCGAGAAGCTTAACGAATATATGTGCACTAATTTTAAGGGGACTCCGGTTCAGTCATGTTCTGAAACGTCTTCCAGTTCTGCAACTTCGCCATCTTCGAGCAGTTCCTCGAATTGCGGTAGTGTTTGCGCTGCCATCCCAGAATTTAATTGCACGGTGAATCCGGCTAGTCCGATTAGCGGCGATGAAGTGACTGTTAGCGTTAATATTACAGGCTCCGGCGAAGGTTGCACAACAAAAACTTATGTGGAGATTGAAGCTAACAATACATTTGCGATGTTTCAGTGTTATGCAAACTATCCTATTACAGGGCCGGTAGTAACTGCCGGTGAACTGTTTGGAGATTGCACGAACGCTGGTCAAACTTTCACAGGAAAATGGTCATGGCCAACCAGCGGCACAGTCACGGCTGTTAAAGGTGCTGTTACATGCGGCACGGGAGCGTCGCAGAACACAGAGACAAAAGCTTGCGCAATAACCATTCAGGCTCCGCCAGCGCCATAAATTTTTAAAGGAGAAACAATATGAAACAGATAAAAATACTTGCGTTAACCTTTTTTGCCTTGGCTTTGTTCGCAGTAAATGCTGCGGCACAGTGCGGTGGCAAGCAAGTTTACATTCAACTGCCCCAAACGGAATGGAGCAAAACCGCCATAAATATTTATTCGGCTTATGATGGTTCTTTAACATCGCTTATAGCCACAGTACAGAACGAGTGGTCTGTATTTGCTTTTCCGTCTGGCTGGCCAAATGACAGGTCAGAAAAATCTTTTTCCTTCTCAATGAAGGCCTCTAACATTGACTCCGAAAACAATTGGATTGCCAGTAATGGCTACAATGTGTCCGGTTTAAGACCGATGACCGCTCAAAGTTTCACTTGCGAGCTTTTTGGCTCCAGCAACGTATTGTATATTTATCCGAACCCAAAAAATCCCAGCCAAACCATCGCTGGCACACAGCCGCCCAACGCTTATAACTTCTATTTTTTGCCGCCAAATGACCCTGAGTGGACTACGGGCTCCCCTTTCCTAGTTTGGGTTGAAAATGGAATTGTAAAAAAAGAAAAATTCAGCCATGACTCTCGCTGCGGATGGCTCAAAAAAACTTGGTTCAATGCCACGCCTCCTAACGGCGTCACTTTGATTTGGCTCAATGATCCTCCTAACGACCAGTTGGGTCTTTTGGGTTTGGAAGAAGATCCTGCAAACTGGATTAGCGGCAATCCAACTCCATTCAATCTTTTGGAGCAATTCAATAATGTTGTAGGCGGTCCCGGCGATTTGTTCTTTATTCCATCTGGCGGCGCTCCAATTTGGAGCAAATACGATCAAGGCAAATCCGGCATATGTTCATATAACTTTGCCGCTATAATTTACGATACGGATAAATCCGTGAATCTAAGTTTTTCAGAAAACGAAGATGATATTGGAGCAGGAAGAGATACTTGGGGTTATTGGACATCCGGCATAATCAAAGGAATGGTTAAGCCAACCTTGAATCCAAATACAAGAAAGATAGAATGCCAAAATTGTGCTAGGGGAGGCAGCGTTACAAGCAGCCAAGGCTATTTTACTTCGCAACAGGATTTCAACAACGCTTTTGATCCCACCAGCAGCACCAACGTTGTTTTGTGCTATGATATGCCTTTTTCCCGCACCTCCAAAGGCTTGTGGGAATTCGACAGCGACAGGATGATGAATAACAATGGTAAAACAGTCGGCGGATTTTTCCCAGAGATTTTGCAAAACCGGCAGCTTGCGGTTGCTGCAGGAGCGGATTATTCCAAATGCAATACGTGCGATACAAAATACTATGCGGAAGGTTTTGTAAACCTCACCAGTAAAATAAATCCTTGGTGCTTTGATCGTGGGCTAACTACGAAAATCGCAACAGGAGATAGCCTTGGCAGTTGCGGAACACCCTATGGGCCCGGTGCTTTTGCGCATGGGCAAGAACCGGCAGATACATGGGGAGCCACGCCTAGCGGCAATGCGGAGTGGAACAGCACTTGGCGCAACAACAATATTAATTTGTGGGGAGGCTCGCAAATAGGAGCAAATGCTAAGGCTAATCAGTTCTTCTGCTTTGAAAGCCATGCTGAATTTGTCTATGAGAAAGGCCAAGAATTCTTCTTTAGAGGAGATGATGACATTTGGGTTTATATGAACAACAAACTGGTTGTTGACTTAGGGGGTTCGCATTTGGCCGCTCCCGGTTATGTCAATTTGGATACTTTGCACTTGATTGAGGGCGAAAAATATCCCATAGACATATTCTTCTGCGACAGGCGCACAACAATGAGCAACGTTCGTATAACAACCAATATGTACTTTGCGCAGAAAAATCTTTTGAGCGTTCATGGCAACCCAAATTCCAGCGGTGGTGTGGAAGTTTGCATGGAAAGCAGTGGCTCAAGCGGCACTTGTGCCGACTTGCTTGGCAACTCAAGCGGCAACAGCGTAAAATGCGGGTCGGAACTTGGCAATGTTATGGATTACTATATGCTTAACCGCAAAGGCGTCCAACAGAACCTCAACCCAAGCAATCCATCCTGCAGCAGGAGCGGTGATGATCTTGTCTGCTATGGTGGCGTAACTTTGGTTGATTATTATAAAAAACCGGAAGGTTCAATTGAAGTTGTTCGCACTAGAGCGCCATACTTTGGCTTAGTTGGTTCCTATAAAGTTTATGCCAAAATCAAGCCCGAAAGAGAAAGCGAATATCCAAACGCCATGCCCGTTCTACTCGCACAATTCACCGTAGGCGTAAGCACTTTTCCTGTTTGGGGCGATGTTTATGGCGATGACGGCAAACTTATTTACAGCTTAGGCCAAAAGTCTAAAAGCACGGTTTCTGGCAAGCTGGTTCCAATTGGATTTGCCGCCGGTATTTGGGGTTGCGATGACCCTGCCAATTATGGAGAAACAGGATGTACCTTTGAAGTATATCAAGCCAATGCCTCGGAAGGAGGAAGCTATGGCCAGTCTGTGAACATCAAATTTACGGCAAACCCAGGAAACTCTAACCTCAGATTCTTCACAGATTCGCTTGGGCAAAATGAAGTTTATGCTGACGAACCGTTTATAATTCCCTCAAACGAGCCCTTTCCCGGGTTGCTGGTGCTTTGGGTCACCGGTGACTACAGCGCAACTGAAGAAGAAACCTACACAATCAACGACGAACTGATTGTAACAGTTAATTTGCCGCAAGAAGAGCCGAATTACTTGTACATAGGGCAAATAATTGGAGATGGCAAGGAAATTTGCCTAAAAGAATCGAAAACCAGCGTTTGCGGAGCAGAACTCGCATCCAGGCTTTCCTATTCCATAACAGTGCCAAGAATTGGCAGCCTCCCTCTAAGCTCGGATAACCCGGACTGCATTTGGGTAAACCCAACGCTGGGCGTATGCTATGGCGGAATTTTGATGAACAACGGCGTTGTAAGCGTGGACGAACATGCCATTACGGAGGAATTCTTTATACAAAGCGGCTTTGAAGTGTATGCCAGAGTCTCCGAAGAGTATCTTCCGCTCAATGTGTTTACAAAAAACCAAGGTTCCACGCCTATAATATCCAAGATTCCAAAATTGGCTAACTCTCAAGAACTTGCGTATTATAGTCTAAAAGGCGAGCTTCTAAAGCAAAAGCCAAAAACGGCAGGTACCTATATTATTCGCAAAAATGGCGCATATAATGTAATAATGGTGAAATAAATGACTTTTTTTCAAAAAAAACGAAATTTTTCCCATTTTTACCCTTGACATTGGTAAAAAATATTTCTATATTTATAAGCCCATTTGTCCTTAGAGGCAAATAGCAGTTTGAAAATTCAGAAAAGAATCCGCCGAAAGGCGGAATGAACCAGATGTTCTCGTTAATTCGGGAATAAACAAATGATTTTAAGAGTCGATCAACTATGAAGAGTTTGATCCTGGCTCAGAACGAACGCTGGTGGCGTGTCTTATGCATGCAAGTCGAGCGAGC
>WQTK01000183.1 GCA_009786285.1 Candidatus Fibrimonadales bacterium
AATATAGCAAATATCGTAGAATTTTTCAACCCCTTTTATGAAATAAATGTTGATTTATGCGGAGTTGTTATATTTTTAAGGAGCGACTAAATAGCGGAAAACAATCACTCCCCCCTCACCACCTTCACAAAAAAAGTCCTCTCCCTCGGCGGATCGAATTCGCAAAAGTAAACACCCTGCCATGTTCCGAGAACAGGTTTGCTGCCATTCACAATTATTGTTGCGCTTGAACCAACCGCACTTGTTTTAAGATGAGCAGAGCTGTTGCCTTCGGCGTGGCGGAATTCGGCTCGGTCGGGAAATGCCTTGTCTAAGCCTATGAGCAAATCACGAACTACATCTGGGTCGGCGTTTTCATTTATTGTGATTCCTGCTGTGGTGTGCGGGCAGTAAACAACGGCGATTCCATCTGTTATGCCGCTTTTGGCAATGGTTTCTCGGACTTTTGACGTGATGTCATAGAAGTCTGCACGAGGCGCGGAAATGTGGTATTCAAAAAACATGGTTTTTGCTCCTTGCAAATTCTGTATAAATATATAAATTTCAGGTGCTTAACAACTTCCTATTCTCCTTTTCTATCATTTCAGCAAGTTCTTCTTCCGTAGGCAAGATCGTCTTGTATTTGCTGGCGAAAATCTGCTTGCTTTCTTTTAAAATGGAATACCTGACCATTGTTTCGCTTTTTTCTGCGCAAAGGATTATGCCAATTGTCGGGTTATCGTCTTCACCACGCTTCAATTGATCGAACATTCGTACATACATATCCATCTGCCCTATATCAGCATGGGATAGCTTTGTTGTTTTCAGGTCTATAATTACGAAGCATTTGAGTAAATAGTTATAGAAGACTAAATCTACATAAAAGTGTTCTGTTTCAACGCTAACCCTTTGCTGGCGAGCAACTAACGAAAAGCCTTTGCCAAGTTCCAGCAGGAATTTTTGCAGGTTGCTTATCAGAGCGTTTTCAAGCAAAGTTTCTTTGCCTGTTAAATCTTCTGGAACATTAAGAAATTCTAAAATATATGGGTCTTTGATAAAGTTTTCTGCAGGGCTGGCAATAGTAGGAACATTCTCTTTGTGTTTGCCGGATTTTCGTGAGGAAAGCAGTCTGCGGTAATATCCGCTTTTTATGTTGCGTTCCAGCAATCTGGAAGACCAGTTTTCATTTGATGCTTCTTGCAAGTAATAATTACGTTCTTTCTGGTTGTCAAGCCACATAATTGTGCGTATATTAGTCCAAGACAGATTCCCTACGCAGTGCGTAGGGAATTCAGGAAAAGTCAGGTAAAACCTGCGCATATTCTGCAAATTTGCCTCGGAAAAGCCTTTTCCAAATATATCTGTTAAATATTTTGAAAGGCTAACGATAAGATATTCTCCGTAATCTGCCCGTTCTTTGCCTTGTTGCTCTCGCTCAACTATGCGATACCCGATATTCCAGTATGTTTCTACCATCACGGAATTTACCACACGATATGCATTGCTCCGAGCTGTTGTTAGCAGTTCGGCGATGTCTGAGAAAAATTTTGCGTCTTGCTTTGCGATTTTTGTTGCCATATAGGTTATACTCCCGTTATACTGATTAGCCTGTTATAATATACTCCTCTCCATCCATTCAAAATACGGCCCATAAACTCCAACGCCGTTGAAAAACAAAATCTCCGGAACTTCATATGGATGCCGCTCCAAAATCGCTTTTTGCAGAGTTTCGTGGTGATAAGACGGAGCTTTGCAAATCAGCAAAACCTCGTTCTCGTCTTCTATTTTGCCGTTCCAGCGATATACTGAATTTATTGGCATAAGCTGAACGCAGGCCGCAAAACGGTTTTCTACCAGCTCATGCGCCATTTTCTTTGCGCTTTCCATATTCGGCATTGTGGTTGTGCACATCATCGGGTGAGGCATATCTCTTCTCCTATTAAAGCAAAGGGTTCAGCAGATTTTATTTCTGCGCATATTCTATCGCCAATCCTGTATTGGCCACGAACAGCAACGGGCTTGTAGTTGTTCGCACGGCCAATCCAAGACTCTCTTTTTCCACACTCGTCTATTAAAATACTTAATTCTTTTCCGATGTATTCGGAATTGCTTCGCAATGCAGACTCTGTGAAAACTTTTGTTAGCTCTGCGCTGCGCCTGTATTTTTCCACGCTCGGAATTTGACTAGGCAAAGCAGCCGCAACTGTGCCCTTGCGTGGAACAAAACGTGTTCTATTGCAACCTGTTGGCCTGCTCCATTTAACAAGGTCAAGGCTCTTTTGAAAATCCTCCTCAGCTTCTCCGGGAAACCCAACTATTATGTCTGTGGAAATCGCAAAATCGCCGAACTGGGAATAGAAATAATCAACCAGTTTTTTATAATCGCTAACACTGTGCTTGCGCTTCATGGCTTGCAAAATCTTATCGCTGCCGCTCTGCACAGGCAAATGCAAAAATTTAAACACCCTTTCATCTTTGTAAACTTCAACAAGCTTTTCCGCATAATTCAAAGTGTGCCTTGGATTGCCCATGCCCATTCTTATTCTGTAATCGCCTTTCGCTTTTTCCAAAATCTGCTTCACCAATTCGGCCAAGTCCGTTCCCAAGTCAAAACCATAGCAGCTCGCATCCTGAGCGGTTAGCCAAATTTCCTTACAACCATCCTCTACCAGCATTTTTGCTTCTTTCACAATTTGCTCCGGCGCATAACTTTGCAACCTTCCTTTCACCATTCTCGTTGAGCAAAATGAGCAAGCGTCCATGCAACCCTCAGCTATGCTCACAATTCCAACAATCGGATTTTTACGAATTTTTGGAAGGCCAAGCTTTGGCGAATGCTCTTTTTGCAAATCCAAAACCGTTTCGCCATCCATCATTTTCTTTAATATGCTCGGTATCCTCTCCACTGCGTGCGTACTCGCCACGGAAATTTTTTGGTCTATTTTTCGCAGAGCGGCTATTAGCTCGCTTGTTACGCAACCGGTTACCAGCATTGGAATTTCGGGATGGTCTTTTTTTGCGTTTCTCACCGCTTTCAATGCGGAACTGTCGCCTTTCACAGTGCAAATATTCAAAACCACCGCCTCAAATTCAAAATTATTCCCAGCAAGCAAGCCCGCAATCTGCTCGCCCTCGCTCATATTAGCGCTGCACCCTTGGGAAACAAGATGAATCATTTGAACTGAAAATATAGTAAACAACCCGGCACTCGCCACTCAAATGCAACGCATAATCCCCAAAATGCTGCGTACAATCCCCAAAAAGCCGCATATGGCTGAAACAGGGCAATAATATTTTCTATATTATTAATAGAGAACTCAACCAGGAGCTTTTATGAATCTTTTTCGCTTTGCACTGCCGGCAGCCTTGGCACTAGCCCTTTCCGTTAACGTTTTTGCTGACGACGACGAAGATATGGCTCCGAGAAACGGCACCGGTACCATCACCATTATCACGGATCCCCCTAACAGCGACGTGTTTTTAGACGGCGATTCCTTGGGAAAAAGCCCCATAGTCAAGCGCAAATTCCGCTCCGGGCCACTAAGGCTGATAGTCATAGACCAAGGCAAAGAGCTTATAAACACCCGTTTTAACGTGTGGCCAAACAAAGAAAACAAGTTTGAAGGCAAAACCACCATGCCTGCAGGCGGAATAGTGGTCACCACCAATCCCAACAAATGCAGAATTCTGCTTGACGGAGAAATCGCAGACCGCACAGACGGCGGCCCACTGACAATCAGCAGCGTAGATGCCGGCAGCCATACCATTGGCGCAGAAGGCTGCGGCAAGCTCTTTGAAATTCTGATACCTATTCGCGGCGAGCAAACAACCGAAGTTTATTTGGATGTAAAAGCCAGAAAGGGAACGGCAAAAATAGACGGAGAGATTGTTACGGGAAAGGATAAGTAATCACCACTTAGCCAACGCATTAGTTACAATAATTTCCTGGAGCGCCTTTATAGCGCGCTCTTGGCCTTGCATTTCCTCGGATTCGTTCTTTTGCACGTCGTAAGAGCCTATGGCCTGGACATTTTTATTTTCGTATATCGCTTTTTTGCGAACATTGTCATAAAAAGAAACCGACACTCCCATTGTAACCCGGTATGTTTCAACCTCTGCGCTAGAGCTTTGGGCCTCAGGTCTGTTGCTGTAGCTCAAAAGAACAACTGTAAAGTCTGCGTCTGCGTTGTCGTTGACAATGCGAACAGCGGGTGCGTTTACCCTGAAAAGCTCCTTTATGCCGTCTTGAAGCCTGTTGCCTAGCACGGGGTCAAAGCTGCGATAATCCACGTCTTGGATATTCACGGTTTTCAAATGCGAAGGAAGCGTTGTTGCGGTGAAACTGTAGCAGGAAAAAAGCAAGGCCGCCGCAATTATGGAGGTCAAAAACATAGAGAAAATCTAGAAATTTCTACTTTGCCCAAACAAATGGACTTTTCTTCAATTTTAACCCGTGAAACTTGCGCAAAATGCAGAAATTGCTGCGTTTTCAAGAAAGAATCCCTTATTTACGTTCCGGAAGGAATAGGGGTCAAAGAACAAAGCGACGGAATGTTCGTTTGCGAGCATTGCAGGGACTCAGGCTGTGCTTTGGGAAAAAATAAACCCATGGAATGCGCAGCTTGGCCTTTCAGCATTGCCAAGCGAGGCAACGAGCTGCTTTTGGTCCTGGAACGCAGTTGCAAGGAGCTGAAAAACACGGAAACTGTAAAAAAAGTCGCTCAGGAAACAATTGCCCCTCCGTTGCTGGAATACTCAAAACGGCATTTAAACGCAATTAGAGCATATAATGAGCTGCTCCAAGCCGAACTATTCCAAGTTGGAATACTTTAAAGCAGAAAATTTGCGCCGGAGCGAAAAAAATTTAGTATATTATAAAATTGTTAATTTTCATATTTTTAAGGAGGGAATTATGAAAAACGTCAAAATGGGACCGAAGTTAATCACGTCCTACTTGGTTATCACTATAATGACAGTATGCACTTGCGTGTATTTGCTGCTGGAATTGTCAGACGTAAACAATGGCACAACCGAGCTTTACGAAAAAGCCGTGCTGCCTTTGATAAATTTGATGAATACCGAGCGAATGAGGCAAGAAACATACATCGAGGTTCGCAATGCTCTTCAGGCTACCCCTGAAGAAAGGCGCAACATTTCACGGAGAATGGATTCGCTCAAAAATGAAATGCTTAAAATCTACGATACGGAAGAAAAGCGAACTGAGTCCAAAGAAGCTTTAGAGGCTATCGCTGGTTTCAGAAGAGCATTGGCTGAATATTCGGCAGTATTTGACGCATATATCAAAGATTTGAACAATGGAGCAGCGCTTGTCATTCCGCATGAGTTGAGCGTCAAAAAAGCTAAGGTTGACGAGTATGATGATGTATTTACCAAGATAAAGGAGAGGACCTCGCGAGACATCGATATAAGTTGCGACAAGAAATATGAGTTTGCAACAACGGTTAGCACGATAATTCTTGTTATCATGGTAGTTTCTTCAATTATCATAGGCGTGTACATGACTTTTTCCGTAACAGGGCCGCTAAAAAAAGTGGTGGACACATTGAAAAAAGGCGAAGACGGCGATATGCGTGCCCGTGCAGACGTTGACCAGAAAGACGAGCTTGGGATGGTAGCTGTTTCTGTTAATCGTTTTTTTGAAAAAATCCAAAGCATTCTCAAAGGCTTGCTCTTAAGTTCGGAAACTTTGGCCGGGGCCTCGGAGGAGCTTTCCTCAGTGAGCAGAGAACTAGCGAGCGGCGCAGAAGAAACCGTTAACCAAAGCACCACGGTTGCCAGCACAACCGAGCAGATGGCGGTGAACATAAACGCAATGGCGAGCGGAGCCGAGCAGGCGAGCGTGAACGCAAACGAGGTGGCGGGAGCGGCAGAGCAAATGAGCACCAACATGAACACGATAGCGAGCGCAATAGAGCAGATGAGCGCAAGCATCAGCCAGATTGCCGGCAACACCAACGAAGTCCGCAAGGTAGCGACTGATGCCTCAAACAAAGCCTCGGATGCCACGACTGTAATGAACAAACTTGGCTTGGCAGCTAAGGAGATTGGCCAGGTGACCGATGTCATCAAGAAAATAGCGGACAAGACAAACCTGCTGGCTTTGAACGCAACCATTGAAGCAGCCTCTGCAGGCGAGGCCGGCAAAGGCTTTGCGGTAGTGGCTGGAGAAATCAAGGAGCTGGCTAACCAGAGTGCCCAGAGCGCAGACGACATAGCCAGGCGCATAGACGGCATTCAGAGCGGCACGGGAGACGCAGTAACCGTTATCCACGACGTTTCAGACATAATAGAAAAAATAAACCTGTCTGTAGAAGCCATAGCCGGCCACGTTGACCAGCAGACCAAGGCGAGCAACGAGATAGCGAGCAATGTAGCGCAGGCGAACACGGGCGCGAAGCGAGTGGCCAGTGCCATAGGCGAGGTAGCCAGGGGAGCCAACGATGTGAGCCGCAACGCCGGCGAAGCAGCGAAGGGCGCAACCAATGTCAGCAGCAACGTTATAGGCATGAGCCAGGCGGCCAAGGAGAGCGCGCAAGGCGCGTCGCAAGTTAACCAGAGCGCAGGTGATTTGGCGAAAATAGCCGGAGAGCTGAAGAATACGGTTAATCAGTTCAGAGTGTAGCAGTTATCTAGGGTAGATTCCCCACGTAGAGACGCAATGCATTGCGTCTCTACTACGGTGAATACGTCTTCAATTTTATGTTTTTTGCGGTTTTTCGCCGCTTTATGAAAAATTAAATATTAAGGGGGTGGGGGAGGGAATTTTCGCCAAAAAATGAGACATTCATGCCCCATTTCTCGGGAAACATAGCTTTGTACCCAAGCTCGTCCCGTTTTCTTGCGAATTATTTTTCTATATTTATTATGAATCGTTAACCACGAGGTAGCACATGAAGAATGTTAAAATGGGGCCAAAGCTAATCGCTTCCTATTTATTAATTACATTTATGGCGGTATGCATTTGCATATATTTGCTTTTTGAACTGTCAAAAGTAAATGAGGGCACAACCGAGCTTTACGAAAAAGCTGTAGTGCCTTTGATAAATTTAATGAACTCCGAGCGAATTGTGCAGGAGTTTCGCATAGAGGCTCGCGAAGCTCTTAGTGCCACCCCCGAAGAAAGGCGCAGTATTTTACGGAAAAAGGATTCTCTCAAGA
>WQTK01000184.1 GCA_009786285.1 Candidatus Fibrimonadales bacterium
AATTTGAACAAATTTCAGTGTTTTTTCCACTAGCCACTCCCCACTAGCTACTAGCCAAGCAACGAAATCCGAGTTAATCATTGCTTACTATAAATTTCTATTTTACATCTAGTATGAGGAAAAGCCAAGGAGTGCGGAGGTCAATTGTTTTTGCATTGCTGTTTGCGACTGTTGCGTATTCCGCCAATGCCGTTGCTGTTTTGGAGATAACCCCTGTTGATGAGACAGTAGAGTTGAAAATTTCAGAATTTCGCTATTTAACCGATGAGCTGCGAACACGGGCTAGAGAGGCTCTTACGCAAGAATACACGGTTTTGACCAGAGATAACATAATATCGCTGATGCCGCCTGATTCTGCGCAAGCCGAATGCTTGGCTGAAAGTTGCGCTGTGGAAATAGGCAGGGCGATAGGCGCGGAATATGTGACGCAGGGATTTGTGGGGCGTTTTGGCGATATGTTCACTTTGACTATTGAGCTTTACGAATCCATGAGCGGCAACCTGCTTGGAAGCTTTGTAACGGAGAGCAGCAACATAACGGGCTTTTTGGTAACGATTAGGGAAAAAGCCCCAGCCATGTTCGCAAGCATTAAGTTATCCGAGCAAAAACAGAGCAATTATGCTAAGGCCAATGAGGCGGCAAAGGAAGCTACCGGCAGAAGCTCCATTAGTTTGGGTTGGCGCGGCTGGACCAGGGTTGCGGCATTTACATTAACTGCGGGTTGCATTGGCGCTGCGATATACAAAAATATTGATGCGCAGGACAGCAAGAAGAAAGTTTCCAGATTGGAAAAGAATCCGCCGGGTTCGGAAGGTGAATTCGCAGGGTGGCGTAAAAATTATATGTCTTCTGTTGATGCTGCGAAGAGCAGCGAGAGGCAGAGATTGGTTTACAGTATTGGCGCAGGGGCATTTGCTCTTGCCGCAACCTTGACTTTTGTTTTTTAGGAGAGTGGTTATGAAGAGAATTCTTTTTATCGGGTGTATTGGTGCAATGGCGTTTTCCTGTATGTCAGATTTTGACACGCCTCCGAAGACGTATGGCGAGTTTCTTGCTCTTCACAATTCATCGTCATCAAGCGATGAGTTATCTTCATCGAGCGATGAGGAGTCATCGTCAAGCATGGAGGAGAGCAGCAGTTCAACAGCACCAAGCAGCAGCTCAATTGTAATATCAAGTTCGTCAAGTGTTAAACCAAGTAGCAGTTCGGTTGCTCTAAGTTCGTCAAGCGTTAAACCTAGCAGCAGTTCGGTTGCACCGAGTTCGTCGAGCATAGTACCTAGCAGCAGTTCATCGGCTCCTCCACCTATTTCATATGGAAATGTATCTCATGGAGGGAAAAGTTACAAAACCGTTGTTATTGGCACGCAAACATGGATGGCAGAGAACTTGAAATACGAAACAACCAAAAGCCTATGCTATAAAGGCTCAGCCGATAGTTGCAATACATACGGTCGTTTGTATAATTGGGAAGAGGCTAAGAGCAATTGTCCATCTGAATGGCGTTTACCGAACGATACAGATTGGGAATTACTAATAAATACAGTGAAGCCAGACGCAGGAAATAAATTAAAAGCAACGAACCACTGGACACCTGGTTCTGATACAGGCACGGATGATTATGGCTTTTCAGCCCTGCCTGGAGGTGACTGTAATAACGGTTGCGTCAGTATCGGCAATAACGGCAGTTGGTGGAGCTCTACTGAATACGATGTTAACAACGCCAAACGCTGGTACATGAGCTACAACAGTCCAAATGTAAACAATGGTAGCATAGGCAAAAGCTACTTTCTTTCCGTTCGTTGCGTCATAAATTAATGTTAAAAAAGTCAAGAGAGAGTTGTTTACTGGAAATTGTAATCCTCACATAGAAGCTCTACAAAATCTGCAATGCTTTAGTCTTATATTGCCACAAAAGAAAAACAAGCTTTGAATTATTTTCAATTTTGTAAAAAATATTCGCAACCAAAGCTGGCGAAAGTTTATTTTCTTTAAAAGCATAAATAAACTGCTTCACCGTCTGCCGCTCATAGCTCTCAGATGAATTTGCGCCGTAACTTTCCGGAGAATCTCCAAGCCCATTTTGACGCAAAAAATCCTTGAAACTATCAGCAACATTCGGATTGCTGATAATGTAAGATTCAATTATCCCTATAGAGATATCAAACGCTATGGCATGAGTAACCAATATGTCCGCATCAAGTTCTCTATTAAGATTATCATCAAAAACAAAAAAAGGAAAACCATCCATTTTATCAGTAAATACTATATAAAAAAGCGCAGCTATTTTATGTCTATCCATATTGTCACTTGGATTCAACATGACATTTTGCCTAAATCTGCTCTCCTCAGCTAAATAACGGCTAAAAATAAAGTCTTTCCAATGCTTCTCGCTTTTTGACTGCTTAATTACCTTTCCCGCTTTTGAACCTGTAACTATAGCCCTATCTATTTCAGGTCTAACTATTAATTTCCAGATTTCTTCGAAAGTGTCTCTATCTAAATTTTCTTCAATCACAAAATGTCCTTTTTAGGCAAGCTCCATTTCCCTACGGTGCCTAGGCGCAAATTTAACCTGCTTGGGATGCAAGTCATCGTTATCAATTTTAAGCAATTGCTTAATTCTTTTCTGATGCGAATTATTGAAGTCTGCCATATTATTCGGCATGACTGCAAACAAGTCATCCAAAAGCGAATCCACTCCAACGTTCTTCATAACCATACTCCTATTTTAGATAAAGATAGAAAATTTAAATACCAGCCAGCCATGCAAGCTCATGAATTTTGTCTTTGTCGATATTTGAGAATTGTTTGCTGGAAATTATAACCGGGTTTTCCTTGTTCTTAAACCATGTTATTTGACGCTTTGCGTAATGACGCGTCTTTAATGCTACCGCTTCCGCTATGGACAACGGGTCTTCGTTTTTTTCAAGAGCTCGCTTCAATTCCAAATAGCCAAGACTCTGCCAAGCAGGCGCATCTGCAGGCACGGTTTTTGAAAGCGCCAACACCTCCTCTACCCAACCATTCTTCAACATCCTGGCAACACGCTCATTAATCCTCTTGTATAGCTCATCCCTAGGAAAATCAATCCAAACAGAAGGAACCGATCCTATGCCGCCAACTCTGCCACTATGTAGAGACGCAATGCATTGCGTCTCTACATATTCCAAAACACGCAGCAACCTTTGCGTATCTCCCGGCATAATTTTGCCCTCTATGCTTTTGTCCGCTTTTAAAGCATCACGGTAAAGATCTTCTTTCCTATTTTCATATTGCTTCTTTAACCTTTCTCTGAGCTCAGGGTCAGGCTTTGGCAAAGGACTTAACCCTTGGCAAAGGGCTTGCATGTAAAGCCCTGTTCCTCCTGTTAAAATAAATTTTGCGCCCGGCTTCTCCGCAAGCAGCTTCTTTGCGTCTTCTGCGAACCGCGCCGCATTGTATTGCTCATGCGGCGGCAAAAAATCAACCAAATGGTGAGGCACTGCGCTTAACTCCTCTGCAGCAGGTTGCGCTGTTCCTATTCTGAATCCTTTGTAAATCTGCCTCGAATCCATGCAAATAATCTCTGCTCCAAGCTTTTTAGCAAGCAAAACAGCAAACTCCGTTTTCCCGGAACCAGTAGCACCCAAAATAGCACATATTATCGGCATAGCGGTAATTTACTATATTTATAATCAATGTTGGACTTTTATCCCGTTCATATATATTATCCGCTTGAAGAAGCGGAAAAGAAATACAGAGATGGAGCTCTAAAGCAAACAGAGACCTACCTGCTGGATTTCGTAGAGAGGCATTTGGAAGAAATAATAGATATTGCAACCGAAAACGGCGAAGCTCAAGACGAAGATATTCTCAATGCCGTCAAAGGCGAAATACTCGTTAGAGGTTCCATACAGCCGGCTGCCGAGCTTGCAGACATTATAAAGGAAATAAACAAGGAAATATGGTATAAAGGCGAAGCCGCAAACCAAAGCCAAAATCCCAAGCACATAGCCGAGCAATGGCAGGCTGAATACGCCGTAAAATGGCGAGAGGCAAGGCTTTTTGAAATATTTGTCACCTTGGAACACTGCGCAAACTCCGTGCTTGCCAAATTCGGTGGGGTTCGCTAATGTCAACTCCCGTAGAAGCTTACTTTAAGGATTTGAATCAATATCAAACCCTCTCTAACGAGGAAGAGCAGGCTCTTATACAAATTCTGCGGGATGAAAGCAAAAAAAACATACACAACGCCGCCCTTCAAAAACTAATATGCGGAAACCTTCGCTTTGTTGTAAGCGTTGCGCGCAAATACCAAGGGCGCGGCCTCAGCTTGCTGGACTTAATCAACGAAGGCAACCTTGGGCTTTTCAAGGCTGCGCTCCGCTTTGACTGCGAAAAAGACGTCCGTTTTATAAGCTATGCGGTGTGGTGGATAAGGCAGTCAATACAAAAAGCCATTTTTGAGCGAATTGGCGCAATGAGAATTCCGCCGAACAAGCTAAACCTTGTAAGCCGCTTCAAAAGAGCGCTTTCCAACAACCTTGGAGATTACGATAAAACATTCAGCATGCCGGAATTCAAAGACAATGAAAAAGACATAATAGACATAATGGAAAAAATGATGGAAATTTCCCTGGACACTCCTGCCTGCGATGACTCAAGCTCCGATACAGTAGGAACGCTTTTGGATGTTTTGGAAGGAACAACGGAAAACCAGGACGAGTTTGTGAGAGACGCTGAATTGCACGATATGGTTGGCGACGTGCTTTCCAAATTGCCCAAAAGAGAGAATGAAATTCTTCGCATGTTCTATGGCATAGACTCCGGAGAAGACAACACATTGCGCAACATAGGCGAAGATATGCGGCTCTCGCGCGAAAAAGTGAGATCAATAAAAAACAAAGCTCTCAGAAGAATGCAAAGAAACAAGGAACTGCACGATAACTTGAAGGACTTTTTCTTGTGAAAAAAATAATAATAGCTTCCGTTTCGCTTGCCGTAGTTGTGCTGTTTTTTTATATTTTTTCCGGCAATTCCATGACCGTTTCAGCCGTGCCATTCGGATTGCAAGCCGGGACAAAAATACCCATAGGCGAAAAAGCCAAGTTCCCTTCCGTCTCAAGCAGCGCAGAAGCGGATTTGCGGCGTGCGAACGACTTGCGAACAGCAGGCGCATTTCAGGCTGCGCAGGAAAACTACGAAATTATTTTGCTAAAATATCCGAACTTGCCTGCTGCGCTTTTTGGAAAAGCCTATTCCATGATTGCAGAAGATTCTATTTCTTCGGAAAAAAATGCAGAAGCCAAAGGCTTGATTGAAAACCTTGCCCTGCAAATGCCAGGCTCTGTTTGGGTTCAACTGCTCCTCACTTTTGTCAAGGAACAAGACGGAAACCTGAACAGCGCGCTTGACATGGCTGCCGAGCTTGCCGCAAAATCCCCGGCCTTTTCCGAGGCAAGGCTAAGGCATGCGAATTTGCTTTTCAAATCCGGCCAACCGGCAAAAGCAGTAGAAGAGGCCAAAACCGCTATTTCAATATCTGCGGGCGCAGATGCTAGAGCTTATGTTAGCCTCGCTTTCGCATTGCATAAAATGGGAAGCTTGGAAGAATGTTCCGAGCTTATAAAATACGCCTTGCCAAGATTTCCATCGCAAACCGGATTATTGCTTTTGAATGGCTATTTAAACGAATATTCCAGAGATTTTGACAAAGCGCAAAACGACTACAAAAAAATCCTGGCTTTAAAACCGGATGACATAAACGCTTTAAACGCCTTAGCCACATTGGGCGAAAAAATTCCGCCTGCCGCAGGTCTTGCAACTGTTTCCGCAGGCGGCGTATCCGTGCTTAGAGACCAGGCAAAAGAAACAGCTAAAACTCTTTTGCCGCTCATTGAGGAGTACCCGGAAAACCTGCCGCTTCGCGAAGCCTTGGGCAAAGTTTATCTAAAAGCAAGGATGATGAAAGAAGCTCGCCAGCAATTTTCGGAAATTTACGCACAGGATTTTGAGTACCCAAACATAAAAAAACTCATCGATGAATCTAATGACGAGCAGCCGAAATTTGCGGTGGCTGCGCAGCAGCAAAGCAATAAAAACCTGGCAGATTCATTGGTAAAAACTTTTGCCGCCCTGCGAGGGATGGAAATTCTGGATAATGATGAGCTTGGCCGCTACTACGTATATTATGGTGCTTCATTCAAAGAATTTTTCTCCAAATATTCAGTCAGCAGATTTAAAAGACTGGGTGATAAAGATTTTTTCGAAACTTATAAAATAAATTCTTTTATCTACGAGAACACGATTTTCTTCGATTCAAATAAGAAATTTTATGCGGTTCGCACAGTAGTGACAAATTCTTCCGATATTAATTCCAACGATTACATTCATGATTTATTCAGGCATTTTCTTAAAAAGGGAGTAGGCGTTTTGGGCGAAGGCATTGCTGTTGAAACAACCAAGTGCTATGATGAGAACTGGGATGGCTTTATATGGTCATCAAGGGATAATTTTGAAATTCTTCTTCAGAGAACCAAAGACCCACGCACAATTTTTATAATAAAGCTGCATGCGGCTCGCTTTCCAGACACAGGAAATTTATGCTCCTACGCAAGCATGGCTCTAGACAAATCTAGAATACCCAAGCATTGATTATTTCCTGAGCATCTTATACGCCGCTTCTGCCTGTAAACTGTCGCCTTGGTTGTAAAAAGCATGGCCCACGTTTTCTATTCCTATTCTCGCTGATGTGCTTCCGGCCTTCATAGCTTTTTGATAGTGTTCAAGAGCTTCGCCAAATCTCTTCTGCTTAAAATAAATTTCCGCCAAGTCCATTTCCAGCACCGCAACGCCGCTGCCTGTGGCTATGCCCTGCTCCAAAGTCCAAATAGCCATCCAGGGCGAATTGCTTTTTTCGTAAAGGTTTGCTAAATATCTGCGGGCACTAAAATTTCTGTTATCCAAATACAAACCGTTTTCCATGGAACGAATAGCCGCTTTCAGCGAATCTTGCTGTTGATAATAATAAGACAGCGTGTAATACAATTCCGGCGAAACATTGACGCTTTTTTGCAAAGCTCTTTGCAAAATTTCCGCTGCAAGCTGAAAATCTCCTGTTTGGCGAGCGCACTCCGCAAGCCCAAGCCACGCCTCTTGCCTGTCTGGGTTTTCATTCAATGTTTGCTCAAAATACCTCTCCGCCAA
>WQTK01000185.1 GCA_009786285.1 Candidatus Fibrimonadales bacterium
AAATTTGTTCAAATTCGCCGTTTTGATTTTGCTAACCACTAGCCACTAGCCACTGACCACTAGCCTAAAGTAGTTAATCAGCGTTTACTATAGATCTGATAATATCCAAAAAGTATAATGTTGTAGTAATGGGTGGTTTTAATAGAGGGAAAAGTTCGCTGATAAACGTTATTATGGGGCGCAAAATATTACCGGTTGATATTAAGCCAACTACCGCTACGATAAACAGAATTACTTATGGGTCATTAAAGGCCATTGTTAATTTTAAGAATGGAGAAACGCGCGATGTTGATATAAACAACCTTGCTGCCTATGTTACAAAATTGACCCCCGATGGAGCTCGTTTGGCTGCGCAGATCAAAGAAACTGTTATTTATGCACCGGTAAATATATGCCAAAATCATGTGGATATCATAGACACACCGGGATTGGACGAAGATAAGGCTATGACAGAAATAGCTATGAATATGTTGAATAACGCTGATGCCGTACTGGTGGCTATTTCAGTGCGCCATCTTTTCACCGAAAAGGAGGAAAAACTTGTATGCGAGTTAATATGCAACGATATAAAAAATATTATATTTGTGATTACATTCATAGATCAACTTGACGATGATGAAGAAAGCTACGATGAACTTGCATTAAGTTTGAAAACTCGAATATATGATAAAGTTACCAAGAAACTCAAAGAAGATAAAAAATCCCAAGACATAATAAATAAGGCAGAAACCATATTGAATGAGAAAAATATACATATTTATGGCATATCATCCGACCTAGCTTTAAAATATTGTACATCAAATCAAGTTGAATTCCTTGAAAAAAGCAGATTAGAAGAATTTAAAACTGGTCTAGCTTTAGTCATCACAGCTAAACAAATGGAAAATGCTTTTCAAAAAGTTGTTTGCTATATAAAAACTGTTTTGCCTGGCTTGGAAAACTTATACAATGCAAAAAAGCACTCTTTTGACGACATGATATTTGCAGTGGATAAGCATTTTAAAAACTTTTGCAACTGTTGTGATGAAACAAGCAAAAAAATAAACAAGATGTTTGCAGATCGAGATAAGGAAATAATAGATACAATAAACCTTCTCAAACGTGAAAAAAGCTTAATGGCACGTGATTTTATGGCGGAACTAAAGCTTATGGCAAAACTGCTAAAACAGGAAGGTGGTGACAAAGATGACATTGTCACAAACGCAATAGCATATGCGTCAGAGGCACAACGTAATCGGATGAACGGAGCCGTGCTACCGGAAATAAAAAATAAGTTACTGGCTAACCTAGGGCTAATAATAAAAATCTTTGAAAGTGCGAGAGATGCGTTATCGGTTCATTTGAATGCGCTGGAAGTTCAAGATATAGTCAATATAAACAAGAGAGTAGCTGAGATAAATGCCTTTATAGGCATAGAAATGGACAGCATTCGCTTTGAATGGATTGACGGCAACTACGCTTGTGATGATGTAAATGATTTTGTTGCAGAATTAATAGATTTTTCTGTAAACTCGCTTATAAACAAGCTAAATGAATTTGTGGAAAAAACAAGAATGTTCGTTTATAAGAGTCAAAATAGCGATTCGTGGCATTTCGACAATATAAAAAAAATAGCAGAAAAAAAGAAATACGACATAGATATGGAATCCAAAGTGTATGCAAGCAATTACAATAAATCTTTAGAAAAAGTAAAGAACATTGTAAAAAATAGCGAACAGCTTTTGTAGGAAATTTCATCGTGAAAAATTTAACAACCAAAAAGGAGAATTAGTATGCAAGAACAAGTAACATTTAATAGTTTTGCTGGCTACAAGCAAATGATTTTCAGTCTCACAGACGATTTGAAAAAACTGCGAGATTTCAGCGAAAAAATGGAACTTAACGGAAATGTTTCAGCAATAGATGAGATGCTGAAGCGAATAGCCGAAGATGGCTTTAGCGTTGCCATAGTCGGTGAGTGGAACAGCGGGAAAAGCACGCTTATCAATGCGCTGCTTGGTAGGAATGTGTTGCCTATGGCTATACGTCCTACTACAGCAGCGCTTAATAAAGTTACTTATGCTGTAGTCCCGTCTATCAAGATTGAGTACAGGGATGGCAGAGTTGAAACCATAGAAATTGACAAACTCAAAGACTATGTGACAAAGCTGACCAAGGAAGGCGAAGAGAGAGCAAGAACAATTAAGGAAGCTATAATTCGTTATCCTGTTGAATATTGCAGAAATGGCGTTACTATAATTGATACACCGGGGTTGAACGATGAGACGGCTATGACCGAAGTAACGCTATCGGTCCTATCGCAAAGCGATGTCGCATTAATGCTGATTGACGCACAAACACCATTTTCCGAATCCGATAGGGATTTCCTAGAAAATAAGGCACTCACTAGTGACTTGGGGCGGGTGCTGTTCGTTGTTACAGGAATAGATCTTCTTGCAGAGGGTAAAGTTGAAGAGCAGCTTAATTATATTACCCAAGCCATACAAGAAAAGGTTATAGCCAGAGCAAAAGATACATACGGCGAGAATTCGGAACAATTCGAGATTTACAAGAGAAAAATTGGCAATGTCAAAGTGTATGGCTTGTCGGCAAAAAAGGCACTCAAGGCCAAATTAAACAAAGATGGCGTAATGCTGGAACAGAGTTGTTTTCCTGCTTTTGAGTCTGCGCTTGAACGTTTTCTCTTCGAAGACAGAGGCGTGGTTACGTTGAGTGCGCCAGTGAGCAGAATAAAAAGTGCTTCAATGGAAATTATGAAGGCCGTTGCTCTGCGCGAGAGCGCATTGGATATGCAGAAAGAGGAATTTAGCCAGCAATACGAAAAGGCTATAAAGGAAATAGAGAATATTCGGAAAGAACGTGAAGCTTGTTTCAGGCGCATAAGCGATGGATCTGAAAAAGCCTATTACGGTCTGCTCCCGCTCATAGACAGTTATTGGCAAGAGCTTGAAAAAGTCGCTACATTTGCAGTTGATAAAGTTAGTATTACCCAAATAGAAGAAATACAAGAACCGGAAATAAATAAAACCGCAGAAAAACTGACTGACGCAACCAAGAATTCTATGACTAAAGAGAGCCAGCGGATAATGGAGCGAATTCAAGCCACCATTGAAACAGCGCTTGAAGACGAAGCGAAAAAAATTCCCGGTTTTGAAAATTATTTTTTTAAAGCTACTGCTAAAATACAGACTTTATTCGCAAAAGTTAATTTGAATAACAATAACGATGAGAGCGCTAGAGATTCTATGGTATCAATGGTAGCAAATACTATTTCGGATTTTGGCATTGGTAGTGCGTATGATGGGTTTAAGCAGTCGGGTTTTAAAGGTGCGTTACTCGGTGGCGTAACAGGTTTTGCTGGAATGGGTGTGAGTTTGATGATCGCCGCTTTGGCTATACCATTAACATGGCCAGTGTTCTTAATTGCGGGATTAATAGGTACATTAACAAGCAGATTTGCCGTAAGAAAGGTGTTTCCGGAAAAGCAAATCCAAGTTTTCAAAGAAAATTTTAAGAAAAATGTTCATGCCGAAATTGCCGAGATGCGTAAAACAACCAATATTGATGAAGATGTCAAAAATCAAATAAAAACTGCGTTTGATGCTCTCAAAGAGAAAATAAGAACCGAAACGGAAAATGTGCTGTCGGATACGCAAAACCAGTTAATACAGCTGAAGGTGAAGAATGCCGAGGGTCAAAAGTCTAGTGAAAATAATAAGAAAGACTTGAAGCAAATGCTTGAAACAGTTGATCAAATTTGTGCAAGAGCAAACGAAGCAGGCAGACAGCTTGCGGCGGTATTGTCCAAATAAGGAGAGAGAAAATGGAAATGGCAAATCCCACGCAAGCAATAAATGTTAGCTTTTCCGAATACGTCAGAAAAAGGAGAATTGAAAGCAATGCTCATATTGAGAACGGCATTCCCGACTACGCTTATGGACTTGATTATACTTTGAGGCAGAAGATAAATGCGATACCAGGTGCGCTTAAATTATGCAAGAGTTTGCTGAACACTTGGATTCCTGCCGAAAAGCAGAGGCTGAACACTCACTGTTTAAAGGTTGGGCCTTCGCAATATCCGGATATTTACGAGCAAGCTAAGTATTGTGCAAAAATGCTAGGAATAGGCATGCCAACGGTTTTTATAGATCCCGATATAAACACAATAAACGCATACGCATTTGCGGCAGATGATAATGCTCCTATGATAGTTTTAACATCGCAGCTTCTTGAAAGGTTCTCTTCGGGCGAGGTAAAAACGACAATAGGGCATGAGTGCGGGCACATACATAACAATCATTCTATATATCAAGTTCCTGCTATGTTGATATTCGGAATGTTTGACAATGACTTTTTTCCAGGTTTAAGACAACTTTTGGCTTTGGTAACAATGCCTTTGCGGTTCACATTGAATGCATGGAACAGGGCTGCGGAAATAACCTGCGATAGAGCCGGAATAATATGTGCAGATAATCTCAATGATGCTATAACTTCGCAAGCTAAGTTTTTATACGGAGGCATAATGGCACGAAACGATGTTAATATTGAAGAGATACTGAAGCAGTACGAAGATATAAGGAAAACACCAGTAAGGCTGTTGGAATTAGGCGATACGCATCCGCTTCCTGTTAAGAGGATTCTTGCCGCAAAAGAATTTATAAACAGCGAAGTGTTATATGGATGGCGCGCAGATTTCAAAAAAAACGGAATGGTGCTTATCAATAAACAAGAATTAGATGCGCGGTGCGAAAAATACATTAATGTTTTGGGGAACAAACAGGAGGGCAAAAAATGAATGCGAAATATGCTAAAGACAGGATAATCATCGACTATAGCAGCGTTCGTAGCGAGATAGAGAATATCATCTGCGAAATAAACTCATTGTGTTCAGATAGGCTTTTCATTAAAGTATTGGGCGCAAATCAGGTGCAGCGAATAAAGAACAACAGTGCTTTGATAAAAAAGCGTATCGATGAAAAATTTAACATTGTAGTAATAGGTGAGTTTAAGCGCGGGAAATCATCGCTAATCAATGCTATTATAGGTGAGAATGTTTTGCCAACTGCTGTTACTCCGGAAACAGTCACCATAAATAAGGTATCGTATTTAGAAACGCCAAAAGTCGAAGCTGTTCTTAAAAATGGTAAAAAAGCTATGCTGTCGTATAACGAGCTCAAACGTGAATCTATCGAAAAAATAGCGAAGGAACTGCCCGCAGATATTGATTTCATAGACATTATGACAAACTTGGAAATTTTAAAGGATATTTCAATAGTGGATACTCCCGGACTTGGAGACTTACTGAAGGCTTTTGACCAAAAAGTTGTGGAGTACCTAACAAATGCCGATGCGCTGATCTATTTGGCTTCTGCTAGAGTACCATTTTCCATGACTGAGCGGATGTTTTTGTCTGCTGTAGTTATGCCGCAGAGTTTTTCTCGCATTTTTGCCGTGCTCAATATGGCTGATATTTTAGAAACGGCAGAAGACATAGAAATGATAACAAATTTTACAAGGGAGAGAATATCGGCTATTAGTCCTGATATATCGATGTTCGTTTTAAGTTCACTAGATGAGCTTTGCCGGAGAAAAGGATTGAAGCGTCCTGTACCGGAATTAGAGTCTCTGCTTGAAAATAACTTTTTGGAGTTTGAAAATGCGCTTAAAAACGATATAATCTTGCAGAAAGACATCATAAAATCAACACGTATGGTCAATCTTACGCAGTTTATGATAGGCGATATAATTAATAGGATAATGATAGTCAAAAACACGCTTAGGTCAAACATAAATTCTCTGATTTCAAGCGAAGAGAATCTAAGAGATAAAAATGGTACGCTTCAAAAAAGCATTGATGATGAAAAAACGGAGATTGCGAACGCAATTGATGAAATGAGGAGAGAGGCAAAAGATTGGATGAGCGAGTTTATGCTGAGACTGAAAAATGAAATTGGCAGCATTGGAGTTATGACGAGTGTTGATGATATTGAAAAGAATTTTCAGTTCTTTTTATCGGACCATATAAAAAATGCTATAATGATTTGCGTGGAAAAGCATCAAGAATGCATATCCGATAAAATGTCGAATATAACCAAAAAAGTGTCGAGTAAAATAGCTCCAAATATGTTCATAGGAGTTGATACAGTAATTGTCGATATTATACCAGATATAAGCTGGACAAGTGCAGATACTATTAGTTTTTATGGTTCTATAGTTGCCCCAAGCGCAGGCACGAATCTTCTTCGACCGTTTGTTCTATTGGGGCAGATAATTGTAGGATTTATGAAAGATAGCGAGAAAAGCAAAAAGCAGGCGGACTTTATAACGCCATTTTTAGACGGATTCGCATCAATCAGCCAGAAGGTTATTGCGAGCTTGGATTCTATTTACGAAAAGCTGAAGCTTACTTCTATAGACAAGTTGCGAGATTCTTTTCAAAGTCAAATTGATATGTCGTTGGAAGCGATAAGCAACGCAAAGCAAATAGCCTCTGATGAGAGCGTAAAGTCTGAAGAGGTTATAGAATATCTTGATTCCGTATTGTTGAATTTGGAAGGATATAAAAAAACATTGGAGGAATATAAAAATGTTAAAGTGTAAAGAATGCGGCAGGGAATTTGCCGATGGCGAGCTATTCTGTTCAGAAGACGGGTCAAGGTTAATAAAGCCTATATTTACATTCACCGACCCTAGAGATGGCCAAGTTTACAGAACAGTAAAAATAGGCAATCAAATTTGGATGGCACAGAATTTGAATTACGATATAAAGAGTTTCTTTGGTTCAAAAAGTAGATGCTATGGCGATAATCCGGAATATGCAGAAAGATATGGTAGGCTTTACAACTGGGAGACAGCGAAGAAAGCCGTGCCTTTGGGTTGGCACTTGCCTAGCGCTGAAGAATGGCAGACGCTTGTAGATTTTGTAGGTGGTGATGAAATTGCTGGAACCAAGTTAAAGGCGACGAATGGCTGGAGTTTCAATGATTGGGATAAGATTTCTGGCAATGGCACGGATGATTATGGTTTTTCGGCTTTGCCGGGCGGTTGCTTTTATAGCGATAGCGAGGATGGTTTTTGGAACATCGGTCAAATCGGTTATTGGTGGAGCTCAATGAGTGACGGTGCTGGTGGTGTTTGGCGTAGGGCTATTTTACATGACTTTAGCAGCGTAAGTTGGGGGCGCGATGACGTGAAAAAGAATTTATTTTCCATTCGCTGCTTGAAAGATTGAGTTTACTATATTTTCTCTTATGAAAAATAACATTAGAGGAACATAAAAATGTTAAAG
>WQTK01000186.1 GCA_009786285.1 Candidatus Fibrimonadales bacterium
TTTAGGGTATTACCTCACCCACTCCCAAAAACGGCTTTTAAAATTCGTTGCATAGCTTGCGCTAGACTATCCGCATCCATATTGGGCACAAGGACTTTTAGCTCATCCAGCACATATATTGCTCGTTGCTTCTTTTCCTTGTTCAGTTTGATTCTTTTGTATTGGCATCAATCAATGCATTCTTTTCGGAATCGCCAAGACCATATTGCAAAAACAAAGTTTCGGCGACTGCCTTCCAATCAGTATTTTCACTTGCCACAGTTTCAAATTTGCAAATTCCGTCAATTTTATCGGTTATTTCACGAAGTTTTACGGTCTCTTCTTTTTCGGCGGAGTTTAGCCTTTTTTGCTCTGTGCGCAAAACCATAGATTTTCTGCGCTATAGTTTTTGACTCCTGTTGAAATTTATTTGCCGCCATTTCCAAAACCTCGTCTCTTAAATTTTCCGGCACAAAATGAACTGCTACAATCCAATTTTTGACAACTTCATAGCATCTTTTACGAATCTTGGATCTAAGGAAGTCCGGCATACATCTAAACATATAAAAAGCAGGTTTTTCAATTGCTTTAAGACAAAAATCCACAGTCTTGAATTCTTCCGGCACGTATCTAAGGGCACTAATTTCGCCAGCCGCTCCCGTTTCCCTGCCAGATTCATCATTTTGAACTGCCAAAAGGCACAATCCCTTAGTTTTGGGAGATTCTGTAATACATTTAAGTGCTTCGGCTGGATTTTTAACAAAATTCTTGCTTTGTTTAATAGCCTCAAAGCAAAGTTCTGCTGTTTTAATGTGTTCCGGCACATATTTAAGCATATAGCCATCCTGCTTAACAGCTTCAATGCAAACTTCTATTGTTCTGAGATTTTCCGGTATGCGGTGAAACATAAAGCAGTCTTTTTTTACCGCTTCAAGGTAAAGTTCAATGGTTTTAAAAGTTTCCGGCACATATTCAAGTGCATAGCCGCTCTGTTTAACCGCTTCAAGGCATAGCTCCGCAGTCTTGAATTCTTCCGGCACATAGCGAAGTGCATAGCCGTCCTGTTTAATCGCCTCAAAATAAAGTTCTGCCGTTTTAAATTCTTCGGGTATAAATTCGAGCCAATCGGCATCTGCTTTAACCGCTTCAAGGTATAGCTGTGCTGTTTTGAGGTTTGCTGGTACAAATTCAAGTACTCTGTTTTTCGAATTTATATTAAGCTCGTGATTACATTTCACCGCTTCAAGGCAAAGTTCTGCCGTCTTAAGTTCTTCTGGCACAAACTCAAGCCAATCGCCACGATCTCTAACTGCTTCGAGACACAGCTCTGCCGTTTTGAGGCTTTCCGGCACATATTTAAGTACATATCCGTCTATTTTTACCGCTTTAAGGCAAAACTCCGCAATCTTGAATTCTTCCGGCACAAATTCAAGCATTGCAACATCATCTTTAACTTCTTCGATGTATTGCTCGTAACTTTTTTCTTTGCTCATATTGTTATATAACATATTATAGGCGAAAAAGAGGATGTTTTTTGTTTTTTTGAAATTTTCTTAAAATAGCGACAATAGGTGGCATTATTCTTTTATTTTCCCAAGATTATCAATAGAGGCTATCACCTCTTTCTTAGTTAACAAATTGACAACTCTGGCAGTCGTATTTATTTTCGGCTCGTTTTTCTGAAAAGAATTCGCTAACTTAAAAAATGAATCAGTAACTTTTCTGCATTCATAATACAAAATTTGTAAAATAAAATTCGGTGAAGGTGTAGAAGAATCATCTTTATATTGGACATTATTGAACCATACAGGGACAGATGCGCAGTCAATACTTAACGAAACGATTTCATTATTATTGTTTTTTAAGACATTGTCAACCGTATTTACTTGCAAATTGAACGCGTTAATAAATTGTTCAGAATAAGAAATTATTTTTGCTTTGCCTATTGTGTAATCAATGGCATTTATTAAATAATAAAGATTTTTCAAATTCGGTTTCATATTGTTAATGACTATATACATATCATTACTATCGCTTTTTTTTCCCAAAATAACGCTCTCATTTGTTTCTCCTAAAAGTCTATTACCCAAAGGCGAAATATTTTCAACGGCCCCTCTAAATATGCGTTCAATAGATTGAGCTTCTTTACCTATTTGCGCAAGCATTTTAATAGCGCTATCTAAAATTTCAACTTGTGCATTTTTGTTTTGGTGCGGCAGTGTGTATCGCTGCATCGCTGGCTTTGTTAAGTCATATTTTGGGTTCGGCTGAACTGGCAGCGGAACGCCAGTGCCAGCATGCACGCCTGTTGCCGCAAAGTCTTCCTTGACATGCTCGTCGTCTTTTTTGCCGTATTTTTCAACAGCTTCCCTGATGTATTGCTTTACCCGCATATTTCAATATAACTCCGAAGAGGCAAAAACGCAGTCATTTGCTTGTCGGCGGCTTTGCCCGAAAATGTAAGCTAGCCGTCACGGAATTTGTTACTTTTACAATGTATGGCTAAAACACCAACCAAACCAGCAGGGCTAGTCCAGGCTCTGCCTGAAAGATGCTAATGACGCAAATGCATTTATAAAAGATAATTTGCTAAAAGCCATTGAATTAACCAACAAAAAGCAAAAAGGCGCAGAAATACAATATGATGATGTAGATGACATTCTTGACGCATGGCAAGCAGGCACATTGACTAAAAGGCAAGCGATAGCGGCTGGCAAGAAAATCAGTGATGACGCAAAAATGGAAGTTGAAATGGGCAACGCTGACTATGAAGAAGAAATGAATGATGACTAGAAATTTTGTAGATTTTGCATGTGTTTTCGCAGCAGAGAAGTTATATTGAAATATGCGGATAAAGCAATACATTAAAGAAGCAGTGGCGAAAGCCTTGGGTGAAGGCATTAAAGAAGATTTTATGCTTGGCGATGACTCTATTCTTGAAATGGCAAAAATGTGTGATAAAGACCGAGACGGCCATGGATTTTATATTTATGTAAAAGGCAGCGATGATCCGAATAGCGGCAGAAGAGAGCATTTGCCAATTCACGCTCATGTTTTGGCACAATTAAAACCAGAAATTTTGATAGGGAAAATTGACTTGACTAGTGAAACTGAGCCAAACTCAGCGAATGAAGTAATAGATGCTGACAAAGAGACCTTGCTCCCAGCCGACGCCAAGCGTGAAATTGTTAAATGGGCTAAAGAAAAAGATGATGATATACCGGGTCTCAATAAGTGGCAAGCTTCCAGGGCTGTTTTTAAGAAATTAAATCCATATCTTTTCAATTGATGTTATATTGAAATATGCGGATAAGCAAATACATCAAAGAAGCCGTTGAAAAATACGGCAAAAAAGACGGCGAGCATGTCAAGGAAGACCTTGCTGCAGCAAGCATTAGCAATATCCCAAACATTGGGCTTGCAAAAGCAGAATTGAATATAAGCGAAAAATTTTCAAAAGCCAAATTAGATTTGCTTAAAGCGGCAGCATACTTCAAAAAATTCTGCAAATCAATGGCATTGGAAGTGAAAGAGAGTCAGGAACATTTTGAGATTCAAAATAACGCTGGTGAAATATTTAAGCAATATGTAGCGGAAATGAATATTCACATGAATTCGGCTATGGATGAAATGTTTGACATTAGTGAGCAATTCAAAAAATGTGGAAAGATAGAAAATGGTAAAATATGGAAAGCTGAGCCGGCTTTGATAATGAACTGCGTAGATGGAACTACGGAAATTTTGAATGTAAATGTTAAAAGATCTGTGATGAGCCTAAATCGGATAAACGCCAATGAAGTCCCGGCGTGGTTTTTAGGAATATGCATAAGATCGGAACAGAACGGTCTTAGTTTGTATGCTTATTCCCAATTGGTTTATGCAGAAATAGCCGCAGCAATAAACACAGTTTATAAGATGAGTTTGAAAATTGCAAAAATTCAGCCAGATGAACCTAGGCTTCCGGCAGTTCCTAAAATAGAGTTCAAATTAAAGCCAGAAAACATATTGCCAGACACTGTGATAATTTCTATTAAATCGTTTATGGACAAAGAATTGAAAAAGAAGCGAGACGCGATTTTGGCTGGAATTAAATGAGCCAGAGCCGACCAGCTGGCAGGGTGAACCAGAGCGAGGGCAGGGATTAGGTTACGACATCGGTCATTGTAGATAATTTGGCATATTCAGTAGAAAAATTTACAATAGCATTAATTAAATCTTCATGTGTTTCCTTTAATTCAATCGCTGCTTTAACCGCTTCTTTTGACTCCTCCGGAACAAGTTCAAGTATTTCATAATTGCTTTGTTTTTTGCATTCTTTTAGCGCATATAAAGCCTCTTCTTCTGTTTTTAGACTCATATCTTGTCTCCTTTTTTCGCATTATCCACAACTATATTTCCCACTGCCACAGTTTTTGCCAAATATTTATCTGCATTACGCTTATCTCCCTTTGCTAAATACGCTTCGCTTATCATGCGATAACACTCGGCGCAACCTTTGCATTCTTTTGTAATTCCGCATATTTTTATGGATTTTTTTAAATCCGAGATTGCGGCATCGTAATTTTTCTTATGCTCCAGATAAATTTTTCCACGAAAAAAATAAGAGTCATAGCCTTCTCCGCACCTTTTGCCAACTTTTATGCCTTTTGTATAATATGCAATCGCAGAATCAAAATCTCCTTTTTCTTCATACATACCGGCAATGCCTTCATAATCACGCGACCACTTTCTCAGCTTGGCTGCTTCTGCAAAATCTGCCATTGCAGAGTCATAATCTTTTTTTTCCGCATAAATTAAAGCACGTATAAAATAACATTCGGCAATATCACAATCTTCACCTTTTAATCCAATGGCTTTGCTTAAAGCCTTAATAGCCAAGTCATATTCTTTCTTTTTATGAAAGAGCCTTTGAGCTTTCGTTCTAAGTATTTCTACTTGAGTAAATCCCATTTTCTTCATTTGAGCGATGCTAGCCATTTTCTACCTCTTCGGTTCACTTACTATATATAACATATTATAGGCGAAAAATAGAATATTTTTGACATTTTTTTGCTTTTCCTTAAAATTGCGACAATGAATGTCGTTATTCTGTTATTTTTTTGATAATTCTTTTCCACCCATCTTTAAGATTATTTTTGGTTATGCAAGGATTACCATTACTACCACAAATAAAGACTCGGTTTTCCTTTTGAAGAGTTTCTAAATCGCCGAATAGTTTAAAAAGCTCTGTTTTCTTTCTCATTATAATAAATATTTTCTTTTCATTTTCTGGTGTTGCTTTATTGAGCGTTTTTTCAATGGCTTGCTCAATTAAATATCTATTATACTCTTGGGTAGGAAGTATAATTTTTTTATTTACGTTATAATTTTTAGAATGATAAGGAAAATATTCTACGCAAAATATTTTTTTAGATAATTTAATATGATCTATTTCTTCAAGAAGGTCTCCTAATCTTGGCGGTATTGTTTGTAATACATATTTACCGGATTTTGCTATCTTCTTCGTTTTTTGAAGTCTGCCTTCTTTCCAATATTTAGAACCGCTTGTACCTTCTAAAGCTGGGTCTAACCAATAAAATGGATACGTCATTGGCTTTTGGCTGTTATTTTCCTTTATACATTCTATAAGTTTTTCATTTTCTTTATGCTCGGTTTTATTTATTTCATCATATCCAGGATTAAGATTTAGCAAATAAATTGGAGCATCTGGATTGCCTATAAATGGTTCTGGATATAACTTTAAGCGTAAGTCATAATCATCAAGTTTGCCAAGTTCTTCTTCCAATTTTTTTCCGCTATATTTTTTTTCTAATTTTTCTCTTTTTACCACTTTCTTATCATCTAATATCTTTTTTAGATTGTCCAAGCCAGACTTGTCGTTTAAAACATATTTGTCTTTCTCGGCTTCATAATCTAAGTCTTTCCACGGGTTGGGGTTGGTATCCATATCTTTCTCCTTTTGTTAGCAACCTGCATATGCAAGCCACAAAGCGAATATACAAAATTCCATACATTCTTGGAAAAATCAAAGAAAGCATGGAACAAACTTCACAAAGCTAACTGATGATAGCCAGACGGTGCATACACACAAGTCCCACTGCCGGGGCGAGAATCGCTACCGCAATAAACGCAATGCTTTCCGTCAGGCGCTCCCACATGCATAGCGCTAAAACCAGGCTTGGGTTTATTTGGATTCTTGGAACAAGTCCCACTACCTGGTCTTGTTTTGCTACCACAGTAAACGCACGTCATATCTGCCATTTTCATCTCCTTGGGCTTTTGCCCGGTTTTTGGTTGTTACTTACATATAACCTCAACTAGGCGAAATTTAGGGTATTTTTGGTATTTTTTTTAAATTTTCTCGAAATTTTATAAACTTTGGAGTTTTAATGTATTTTTTAACACTTTTGCGTATGTGTTCGCTTATATTTTTGTGGAGTTCTATAAGTTTAGGCAATTGAGACATATCTTCTTTAAATTCTTCGGATTCCAATAGAGTTTCCATTTCCTGTCCACGATATTTAAAAAACTCCATAGAAAAGTTAAATTTTGAAATACATGAAAATTGTGGAAAGCTCATCACCAAACCATCATAATCTTCGTAAATTTTCACCCAGTCCAAATTTCTTTCGCAGAAAGTGTTAAATAGTTTATAAGGATATTGGATACCTCCAGTATAAGACTTTATTTTTTCATCCCATTCTTTACTTTCATCAATAATTAATTGCCGCTCCTCTATGTTGGCATTTGTTTGTTTTGCATAATCCAAAAATCGGTTAATTTCTGTTTCAACAGTTTTATGCCAAAACTCATAAACTTCATACAATTTATTGCCTTCTTTCGGTTTTGCGTAATTGTAATCCGGATTAAAATTAATCTTAATCAAAAAATTCAGGAAATCAAGACTGCTTTCCGCACGCATTTTATAATCAGGTGTCAGTATTATTTTTTCATTGGTTGGAATAGGATAAACATTGAATAGTTCCGCAATTTGTGCCATAGTTTCTTTTTTACATTCTCGCATCCATTCAAAAGCGAATTCTAATTTACAATCATCACATTCATAACGATATATTGTTACTGCAAAATTATGAAAGCTACGCAGAAAATCACTGAATGAATACAGAGCGCAATCAAACATTTCTATCCATGTATTTTTATTAGGAACGGTTTTAGGCATATCTTCTGGTTTAATGCCAAGAAATGCGTACCATTGCAAGCTGCTATTAAATGTTTTATTTAGTCGCTCCTTAAAAATATAACAACTCCGCATAAATCAACATTTATTTCATAAAAGGGGTTGAAAAATTCTACGATATTTGCTATAT
>WQTK01000187.1 GCA_009786285.1 Candidatus Fibrimonadales bacterium
TAAAATCGCCATTTGAAATTGTGGAAGTAGCAGGCGGATATCGCTTTAGAACAAAAAACGCCTACTACCCATACATCCGCAAACTCTTCCCAGATAACAACACACGCCGCCTCTCATTGGCCGCACTGGAAACGCTTGCCATTATCGCCTACAAACAACCCATAACAAAAGCCGGAATAGACGCCGTGAGAGGAGTTTCATGCGACGGCCCGATTCACAGCCTTCTGGATAAAAAATTCATCGCGCTGGGGCACCGAGCAGACACCATCGGCAACCCTTACACCTACATAACAACAACCGAATTCCTAAAATACTTTGGCATAAACCGCATTCCGGACGACCTCCCTCGCCTAACGGAATTCAGCGATATTCTAAACAGCGATTTCTTAATACCGCAATATCCCAAGCAAACAAAACCGCCAGAACCTATTTCTCTGCAAGAATCAACAGAACAACTTGAAATACCTTTGGAAGAAGAATGACCCCGCTGATGCGCCAATACAACGATGTTAAAGCCGCCAACCCCGGCTGCATACTGTTTTTCAGAATGGGAGATTTTTACGAACTTTTTGAAGAAGACGCAGTTATAGCCTCAAAAGTCCTCGGCTTAACTTTAACGGCTCGCAACAACGGCGGCGCAAAAGAATCCGCTCTCTGCGGATTTCCACACCACGCCGCAGAACGATACATTCCAAAAATGCTCTCCGCAGGCCACCGCATCGCAATTTGCGAGCAAATGGAAGACCCAAAGCTTGCAAAAGGCATAGTGAAAAGAGACGTAATTGAAGTGATTTCCGCCGGAACCAGCTTCTCGGAAAACAATCTTGACGCAAAGCAATCATCATACATATGCGCATTCCTGAAAACCAGGGCTGGCGCAGCACTTGCCATAGCAGACATAAGCACAGGATATTTCGCCGTAGGCGAGTCCACGCTGGCAAATGTGGAAAGCGAAATAGAAAGACGCAGCCCAAAAGAAATTTTGATACAAAATGGGGACATTATGCGTAAAAACGGCGTAATGCTAACAGAAATCCCGCCGCATCAATTCGATTTTGATTTCTGTGAAAATGTTTTAAAAGGGCACGGACTTCCCATACAAAACGAAATTTTAACACGTGCAGCCGGCGCACTTCTTTTTTATCTTTTGGAGCAAAAAAAATCCGGCCTAAGCCATATAATAAAAATAGACGACATCCCTTGGAGCGACTACATGGCCCTGGACCCGGCCACCCAGCGCAACCTTGAACTGGCTACCCCGCTCCATCCTGAAGACTGCAACTCTACCCTGCTCTCCGTTATGGATTTCACAAAAACCGCAATGGGCGGCAGATGTTTAAGAGAATGGATTTCCCACCCGCTTGTTTCTTTTGAAAATATTTCAAACAGGCTTTCTTGCGTAGAAGAACTATACGCAAACCCATTGTTTTTAGACGACATAGCAGAAGCTATGAAACCAATCCCGGATATGGAACGCGCAATGGGCCGTGTTGGCAGCGGAAGAGCCAATGCCCGTGATGTGCAAAGCCTTGGAAAATCGCTTTTGCAGGCAGAGCGGATTATAGACTGCTTGCGAAATTTGAAAGGAAAAAAGTTCGGGGAAATTGCAAGCAAATTAGAGCTTTCCAGAGGCAAGGGACAAGAGATTTGCGCATTGCTAAAAGACGAACTCCCGCTAACAGTAAAAGAAGGAAATTTGATTCGCCAGGGCGCAAGCAAGGAAATTGAAAATTTCAGAAAAGAAATTCAGGAAAAAAAAGATTGGATTTCAAATTTAGAGGCAAGGGAAAAAGAGAGGCTTGGCATACCGTCGCTCAAAGTTGGCTATAACAAAGTTTTTGGATATTACATAGAAATAACCTCCAGCCATGCGCACAAAAAAGTTCCCAGCGAATACATTCGCAAACAAACTTTGACCACGGGAGAACGCTACATAACTCCGGAAATGAAGGATGTGGAGTCTTTTATTCTAAATGCCGAGAGCCTGCTTTTTGAAAAGGAATACAAAGTGTTTTGCGAGCTTAGAAACACTGTGCACGAGTGGCGAGCGGATTTGCAAACAATAGCAAATGCCGTAGCAGAACTTGACTGCATCTCTTCGCTAACTCTTGCCGCTCGCAGATACGGGCTCACAAAACCGGTAATAAACAATGGCGACAGAATAAAAATCACAGGCGGCAGGCATCCGGTGATTTCCACGCAGCCAGACATTCAATTTATTCCAAACGAAATAGACATTTCAAACAGCGAAACTCGCTTTATGCTGATAACCGGCCCGAACATGGCCGGCAAATCCACATATTTGCGGCAAACCGCCTTAATCACGCTGCTTGCGCAAATAGGTTCTTACGTGCCCGCAGACCTTGCGGAAATAGGCATTGTGGATAAAATTTTCACCAGAGTTGGCGCAAGCGACAGGCTTGCGAGGGGTCTTTCAACTTTTATGCTTGAAATGACCGAGACTGCGAACATTTTGCAAAACGCCACGCCAAAAAGCTTGATTCTTTTGGATGAAATAGGCAGAGGCACAAGCACTTTTGACGGTCTTTCCATTGCGTGGGCCATCACGGAATTTTTGCACGACACTCCTGAAAAATCGGCAAAAACAATTTTTGCGACTCATTACCACGAACTGACAAATCTTATAGAAGACCTTGAGCACGCAGCTAATTTTCAAATCGCTGTAAAAGAGAACAACGGTAAGCTTTTATTTTTGCGCAAAGTGCTGCCCGGAGCCTGCGATTCCAGCTATGGCATTCACGTTGCGGAGATGGCCGGGGTTCCTGACGACGTTGTTCGCAGGGCAAAGCGAATTCTTTTGCGTTTGGAAAAAGAAAAAATAGACCCAAGCGACGGCGCTCACAAACCCAAAGAGACGCAGCTTTCTTTTTTTGAACCGCCGCCCATGAGCGAAAACACCGAGCTTTTGCTAAAAGAATTGAAATCCGCAAACCCAGATGACATGACCCCAATGCAAGCGTTGCAGCTTTTGGGGAAAATTAAGGAGTTGGTCTGAAAAATTAACTCTTTATGCAATCCATGACCGATGTCCTCACACAGTTTCTGAACGAAACACAGAGCAAAGGGCTCTCGCTCTACCCCGCTCAGGAAGAAGCCATAATGGAACTCCTCGACGGCAAAAACGTAATCCTAGCCACGCCAACAGGTTCCGGCAAATCGCTGGTCGCAAGCTTTTTGCACCGTCTAATCCTCAGTAAGGGCGTATCGCATACGCCCTTGCGCTCCGTTTATACCTGCCCCATAAAAGCACTCGTAAACGAAAAATGGATAGCCCTTTGCAAAGAATTCGGAGCGCAAAACGTGGGGCTTTCAACCGGAGACGCAACCGTAAACCACAATGCGCCAATACTCTGCTGCACTGCGGAAATTCTTGAGCAAATAGCGCTCAAAGACGGCGAAAACTCAAACATAGGCGCAGTGGCTATGGATGAATTTCATTATTACAGCGACAAAGAAAGAGGCGTTGCCTGGCAAATTCCACTCCTCACTATGAAAAAAACGCAGTTCCTCTTGATTTCGGCAACGCTTGGCGACACGAAGTTTTTTGAAAGCGAGATGACAAAATTAAACGGTTTGCCAAGTGTGTGCATACGGAATTCGGAAAGACCTGTTCCCCTTGAATTTTCTTATTCGGAAAACCCGCTGCCAAACGAAGTCCAAAGGCTTTTGAACGAAGGCAAAGGCCCGGTTTACGTTGTGCACTTCACGCAAAGTGAGGCTGCGGAAAATGCGCAGGCCTTCACAAGCCTGGACTTGGCAGGACTCTTGAAAAAAGACAAAATCGCAGAAGCAACCGCCGGCTTCAGATTTTCCAGCCCATTTGGCGCAGACATAAAAAGATGGCTTAGGCAAGGTGTTGGACTTCACCACGCAGGCCTTTTGCCAAAATACAGAATTTTGACGGAAAAAATGGCGCAGCAAGGATTGCTCCCCGTAATCTGCGGAACTGACACGCTGGGCGTTGGCGTAAACGTGCCTATTCGCACGGTCCTTTTCACAAAACTCACCAAATTCGGCGGCGAAAAAAGCGCAATTTTATCGGTGCGGGATTTTCATCAAATTGCAGGGCGTGCGGGAAGAAAGGGCTTTGACAGCGTTGGCTATGTGATTGCCCAGGCTCCCGAGCACGTTATAGAAAATAAAATGCGAGAGGCGAAGTTCAGCAAAACGGGCCGCAAATTTCAAAAAGCCTGCGCGCCGGAAGGCTTTATAAGCTGGGACAAAACGACTTTTGAAAAACTGATACGTGGCGAACCGGAAAAATTGCTTTCCAGATTCGCAGTCGATGCAAATATAATTCTGCAAACTTCCGTGCACGGCTGCCGGGAATTGCACAATTTGATAATGAACAGCCACGATACAAAAGAGCAAAAAAAAATACATATAAAAAGGGCTTTGCAAATTTACCGCTCACTCATTGCGCAAGGAATTATAGCAAACGGAAAGCCAGCCATAGATTTAAACGACCGTTTTGCCATGCACCAGCCTCTTTCCCTTTGGCTTTTGGAAAGTACAGAAAAAATCACCGATTTAAATGCGCTCACTTTGCTCACTCTTATCGAAGCTATTTTGGAAGAAGCAGAAATGGTGCGCCGCAAGCAGCTTTCAAAACTGAAAAGCGAAGCCATATCCGAGATGAAATCCCAGGGAATAGATTTTGAGGAGCGGCAGGCTCGCCTTGAAGAGATGCGCCCGCCGGAGCCGGAAAACGCAGATTGGATTGAGGCGAGCTTTAGCGAGTTTTCCAAAAGGCATCCATGGGTTAGCGGCGAGCGGGTTCATCCGCAGACCATTGTCCTGGAAATGTTCGCGGAGTGTTTTTCTTTTTCCGGCTACATTAAGCAATACGGCTTGGAGCGCATAGAGGGTTTGCTTTTGCGCCATATCAACAGCGTGTACAAGGTTTTGGCGCACACGGTTCCGGAAAAGCACAAGAGCGAAGAAATTCTTGAAATGCAGGACTACTTGCGTGAAATGCTGCAAAGGGTTGATTCTTCGTTGCTGGACGAGTGGCAGCGTATGCAAAACCCTGAATTTGTTGTGCCCGAAGAAAGGGAAGAGCCTTTGCCGCCGTTTGCGGTGAGCGAGCGCATGGTTAAGGCGCTTGTGTTGCAATTCATAGTTGCATGGGGCAAAGGCGATTTTGCCGCCGCAGCGGATTGTCTTGAGCATAGCGACGCACAGGCAGAGACGCAATGCATTGCGTCTTTGCGTGCGATGCACAAGGAAATTCGCCTTGACGCTGAGGGCCGTTCCAATAAGCACACGTATATTGAAAAAAGGGATGATGTGTGGATTGTGCAGAGGATGCTGTTTGATTATGACGAGCAGGAGGCAGGGCAATTTGAATTCGTTGTTGATTTGGGCCAATCAAAGCGGGAGGAACGGCTGGTAATTTCCATAGTGAATGCTGATTAGCTCGGATTTCATTGCTTGGCTAGTAGCTAGTGGGGAACGTTTGCAAAATGAGCCTTGGCCAATAAATCCCCAAATTCTGAAAATCGTGGTTCAGACTTTTTCTATATTACCAGCATGAAAAAGAAACCCTCCAAAGAAAAACAAAGCGAGCATAGCGGCTGGTGGGGCGATGGCCCCGTGTTTGTGTTTTTATACAACAAACACAAAAAAGAAGCCGTGACCAACGGAAACGCCAAAGAAATCCTGCAGTTCGTAGAAAACTCGGAACAAGTTCTGCATGAGTCCGAAGCCTTGCGCACAATACGAATAGACAACGAGTATTCACACCCCGTGCTATTTGTTGACACAGGAAAAGAACCGGGCCTGGACACTTTGGACCACCTGCGCATGGCGGGTTACCGGCTGGCCAAATGGGCAGAAAACAACGGCGTAAAAACCCTGCTCATACCTTCGCTAAAAAACGATTCTCCCAAAAAAAGACGAGCCATTTTGCAGGGACTCTGCCATGCAAGCTACCGCTTTGACAAATATAAAAGCAAAAAAAAGAAAGCGACAGACGTTGAATACCTGTTCGCAGACGACATGGAAATAGACGGAAAGCCGCTCCAAACCCTGTTCGCCGGAATTGACCTGGCAAAAGACTTGATAAATGAACCCGGTGCCAGCATAACTCCCGCAACAATGGCAAACATAGCGGGCAGCATCGCTAAAAAATGCGGGCTTGGCATAAAAATACGCAAATGCAAAGAACTGGAAAAAGACGGCTACAATGGAATTTTAACCGTTGGGCGAGGCAGCAACAACGAACCTGCGATGGTCACTCTAAGCTACAAGCCAAAGGATCTCAATATGGTTCACCTGGCTCTTGTAGGCAAAGGCATAACATTTGACACCGGCGGAATATGCCTTAAGCCCGGAGACAAAATGCACGAAATGAAGTGCGATATGTCTGGCGCGGCAATAGTGCTGGCCGCAATTCAAGTTATAGCGCAACTCAAGCTCCCACTAAGAGTGGACGCTATTATGTGCCTCGCAGAAAACCGCCCCGGAGAAAACGCAGTGCTGCCCGGAGATATTTTTAAAGCCAAAAACGGAAAAACCGTTATGGTGGAAAACACAGACGCAGAAGGAAGGCTCGTTTTAATAGACGGGCTTGCGGAAGCGGCAGAACTCGGCGCAACTCATATAATAGACATAGCAACGCTCACAGGAGCCATAAAACGCGCCCTTGGTTCTTCCATAGGCGGGTTGTTCAGCAACAACGACGGGCTTGCCATGACAATAAAGGAATCAGGCGCGGAGGCTGGCGAAAAGTGGTGGAGAATGCCGCTGGACGAGGAATACGCAGATGGCTTGAAAGACAAGGTAGCCGACATTCGCAATATGTCCGACGATGGCCCCGGAGCAATAGTCGCCGCATTGTTCTTAAAGGAATTTGTAAAAGAAGGCGTGCAATGGGCGCACTTGGATATAGCCGGCGTTGATTTCGCGGCAAACGGCTACAAATACACCGAGCATGGCGCAACGGCATTCGGATTAAAAACTATAGTTGAAACCGCTAAAAGGTACGCTACGGATTATGTTCATTAAAGGAGGGAACTATTATGTTCGAAGAATCTGATTCTTTGCCGGCACTGACGCTGAAAGCTTTTAAGCAACCTGGTTTTAAAGGGTTGTTTTACAGAGATGGCGATAAGTGGGCTTGTTTTGACTCGGAAAATTTGCAAAACAACATTTATTTTCTGAGCCTCGCTCTGCGGGAAATAGGCGTTGGAAAAGGAGTTGGGGTAGGAATAATCGCGCCAAGCTCGCCGCAATGGATAATGCTGGATATTGCCACGCAAATTTGCGGAGGATACGTTGTGCCTCTGTTTTCAA
>WQTK01000188.1 GCA_009786285.1 Candidatus Fibrimonadales bacterium
AAAAATGGAAAGAAAAAAACCAATAGTTGTCTCAGTAAGAGATATCCGCTATCAAATACCAATAGATGTCAAGGTTTATTCAAAAGCTGAGTTAGACATTCAGCTTGATACAAATTCAAGCGCTGACCTAGTTTGCGAAAGAATGGATTATCTTATCTGTAAAACACGAGAAAAGCTAAAAACTTGGTTGGGCTAAGAAAGCAGCGTTAAACTAACTTCAGACAAAAGGAAAAAAAGTAAACAGCGTTTACTATATTACTTATATGCGAACAGCCAAAACAACGGTATATGTAGAGACTACTATACCTAGCGTTATTACAGCTAGGCCTAGCATGGATATTACCAACGCTTATTACCAAAACATAACGAAATTTTTTTGGGAAAATGAAAGGCATAAATATGATTTATTTATAAGCAAATATGTACTTGAAGAATGTAGCCAAGGAGATGTAAATGCGGCAAAAAGGAGGGTAGAGCTTATAAAAGATATTCCTCTTTTGGATATAAATGAAGAAGTTGAGAGGTTAGCCAAAGAATATTTTGAGTATTTGAATATTCCGGAAAAGGCTAAAACTGATTGTGTTCACTTGGCTGTATGTGTCATAAAGGAAATTGATTTTTTGATAAGTTGGAATATGACTCATTTGGGAAATCCTACATTTTCCAAGATAGTTTTATACAATGGGAATCATAAATTATGGTTGCCAACGTTGGTAACTCCGGATGTATTTATGAAAATTCAAAAAGAGGAGGCAGAAAATGGAAGAATATAAAGAGCTTGATGATCCTGTAGAGGAAGTTTACCGTATTCGCCTTGCCCTATTGAAAGAGCATGGCGGGATAGATGGGTATCATGCGTATTTGCGTGAAACAGGTCCAAAGTGGGAAGCTATGGGGTTTCGCCAAAGCCATAAATAATGCGGAAACGAGACCGTAGAAAGGGCTTTCCGATTACTTGACTGCGCACTTGGGAAAAGGTTATTCCGTTGACAATTTAAAATTAATGCGCATTGCCAACTCAGATGAAAGACGGTTCTATGAAATAGAAATTGCCGATAACGGATGGTCCTTTCGTGAATTGCAATTGCATTGTGTTTTGCATTTTTCGCAATGGTGTTTATGCCAAATGATGTGGCGGAAAATTCTGGAAATCCTGTGAATTACGGTTCAGACGTTTTCTATATTATTAGCGGGGAGGCTAGATGATGGAGTGGAGGTAGATTCTACGTCCACAAATATCCCTTCTAGCCTTTCCCCTAATTTTCCCAATTCTATAAGCTCTATGCTATAAATTTTATTGCCTCCTTTTGAGATTTCTCTTACAGTAATATACGCAACACTATCTCCATATAGCGGAGCAACACGCCTTTGTATAGCCGTAATCTCTAGCCTTCCTTTATTATCCGGATGAGTTATAATTTTAGTTGAATTTCGATATAAGTTGTCAATATCGGAAGCCACGGCGTAATGCTGTTCTCTTGTAAATTCGTTCTTAATTGACTTCCCTACAGCTTTGCCTGATAACAACTTGCTAATAGATTCCCCGCTTATATAACCATCATCGCCATCACTGCTTCTTATTGTTAATTCTCCGCCATTACGCCTTATTAGCTCCTTAAGCCTATTTTCGGCGTAGTCTCGGCTTTTTTTGCTTTTATATAACTCAACCTTTTCTTCCGATACGTTTGCCTTTGCTTCTTCTATGAATTGTTTTAGAGCTGCCAATGGCAGGTACCTTCGAATCACTTCGCGCATAAAAATTCTCCTCATATATACTTAGACGCTCGGGACAGGCATTTTCCGTCAAAAAAAATCGAAATTTGCAAAAATGTTAATTTTGTGTGATATTTGATGGTAAATTTTGCATTTTTCGCAACGGTGGTGTTTATGCCAAAATATTATTTTTTCCGATTGTGAATCAATTGCATAACAAAGCCGATGGCAAGCCCGGCTCCGCCAATCCACGCAAGAAATTCAGCGTCACTTACTATGTTCGGGTCTTTTGCGAAAAACTCGGCGGCAAGCATGCAACTGCAAATGAACATAATGCAAAACAAGCTCCATTTGCGCCAAAAGCCAATGTTGTCAGGGAACAAACGCATTCAAATCTCCTGTGAAAACCCAGGCCCCAAGCCCAAGCATAACTAAAAAGCTAACTACAATATTTGCCAGAAAAAAGTCTCTGTTTACCATGTCCAAATCATTTGATTTTCTAAACAAATGTATATACAAAAGAGCTGCGGCTATAACAGCGAGAGCTGCGTGCCAAGGCAAGCCTAGCTTCCACCAAAAGCCGGTGAATGCCGCAAATCCAAGCATGGCTATGTGGCAAAGCAACGCTATAAGCATGGATTTTTGCGCCCCGAATTTTACGGGTATTGAGCATAGCCCCAGCTTTTTGTCCGATTCAATATCCTGGCTTGCGTAAATTATATCAAATCCGGCCATCCAAAGCATGAGCATAATTCCGAGTGCGGCGGGAAAAAGCGCGAACTGCCCGGTAACCGCAATCCACGCTCCAAGCGGGCTTAGCCCAATGGCAGTGCCAAGCATAAAGTGCGAGAGGCAGGAAAAACGTTTCCAGAGCGAGTAGGAGAGCAGAAACAGGAATAGCGGCATTGCGCAGTAAAAGGCCAGGCTGTTCAAGAGCCATGCGAAGAAAACGAATGCTGCGCCGTTTGCGATTATAAAGATAGTTGCGTTTTTTTTCGAAATTTTGCCAGCCGGGATATGCCGCTTGGCAGTGCGAGGGTTAAGGGCATCGAATTTTGCGTCTGCCAATCTGTTGAAGGCCATTGCGCCGCTCCGTGCTGTGAACATGCAGGCCAAAATGAGCAAAAGAATTTTAACGCTTGGCAAGCCGTGCGCAGCGACAAGCATGGAAGCTAGCGCAAAAGGCAACGCAAAGAGCGTATGGCTAAAGCGAACAAGCTTTCCGTATTCTGCTATTTGTGAGAGCATTTTATCCTCGTTTGCTAATATAGCAATGTATAAGTGGCAAAAAGAAATTTGCCGCCAAGTTGCTTGCGTCTTTTTCTAAATTCCTCATATGCGTTACATACTTTTGCTTCTTGCATTTACGTCTTTTTCTTTTGCGCAGCCACTAAGCCTTGGCAAGCCAAATGAGGAAAAAGAACATTCTCCTTGGTTCAATATGGGTCTTGGTCTTGGCGTTTTAAGCCCGGTTTCCAGCCCCCAATATAAAAAACAGGGCACAGTCTTTGTTAACCCTTCCATTTTGGCAAGCCTTCAGTTCGCAGAGCTTTCAGCGCTGACCTTTGAATTCGATTTCACCGCTGCGCACGGCGGGGTAGGCGGTTGGTTTGGCTTTGAACAGCAGATTTTGAAAACGGATGTCGTGCCGTTTGTGGAAGCTCAAATAGGAGCTAGGCATCCTGGCTCGGATAAAAGAGACCCAGGGCGCAGAGAAGTTTTTGGGCCTGCCGGCAGCTTAAACGGAGGAGTGGTATTCTTTAGGGAAAGCAAATTTCGTGTTCGCTTAAAGGGCGGCTACGAAATGATTTTCAATAAAGACTACGACCAATCCTGGAATGCGGAAGTAGGCTTTTTGTTCGCAATGAGCAGGCCGGGCGTGCAAGCTATAAAAGTGGACTAAAGGAAAAAATATTTTCTAATTTCCAAGAGTTTCGGAATGTAGCTCAGCCTGGTAGAGTACTTGAATGGGGTTCAAGTGGTCGGTGGTTCGAATCCACTCATTCCGATTAAATTCCACGATTTTCAACATCTTCAGCATAAAAAGTAGCCAAATCGTAGCCACTAACTCAGCAAAAGATAGAAAAACGCTGAGCTTCAGGCTCAAGGTCTTCATTGCTATAACGTGCCAGTTCATACCCTAATGTGAAGCCCAATGCCCATAGCATTAACCCTAATTCTAAATCCGGCATTGCATATCCTTGACTTTTTCGCTCAATGAATCAATCTTTTTTGATAGATTATCCACAGCACGCTCTTGCTTAATCCTATCCTTGCGAATTGAACGGAATGTGAGCCACATATTAACCCTGAGATATATGTGGCTTGCCCAGAACCTTATTTCTTTAATCATATTGGCTTTCCCCCTTAACAGTCTCAAACCTGCCCTTATTCTCATTCCAAAACTCCAACCACATTCTATTCTTGTTGAACATCTTCAGCGTGGTGTTCGTTGCTTTGAAACGGGCTTTGTCCTTTTCAGTGAGCATATTATACTCGGATACGCTAATGAATTGCTTGCCTCGCTTGTAGCACGTAACTCTTACCTGGCTTGGCGGCAACGTCTTTCTCTCCCATATCCACATTTCTTCCTTCTTTACTCCGGCAGGAATATCCTTTTCTTCAATCACTACCCTCGCAGGACGTTTTAGCTTTGCTGCTTCTATCTCAGCGTCTTGCTGAATTTCACTTTCCACTGACCATTCATGGAATTGAGCGTCTTTGAGCAGGATAATTTGTTCAAATGAGTAATTCGGCATTATTTGGTGCCTGTGTGCTAATTGAACAAATTCTTTTTCGGATAGCTTCATCATTTGAGCGGCTTCCTTTGGACTTAGCATTTGTTTCATCATGACTCTCCTATTGTTATTGTCATCTATTCTTATTTAGCCGGGATTATATTATTCCCCCTCGTTGAGCATGGATTTAAGGTTTCTCCACTTTTGGGAATCTGCTTTGAGCTTGGCTATTAGCTCATCTTTCTTGGCGTTCTTTTCAAACTGCTCCCGGTATTTGTTTTTCCAATAGTCAGCATTTTGGTTTTCAATTTGAGGAACTCCGTTTTTGTGAACATTGAGCAGTTGTTGGCCGCCGAACAACTTTACGAATGAGTTTCCGATTACCTCATAACCTGTTTTTCCTTCAAACTTCAAAACTTCTTTTTTTAGCAATTTCCACACTGTTTCCGCCGGGAACAATGCTAAATCGCTCAATTTGTAAAGTTTCTTGGGCTTACCACCACCATTAGCATTAGCAATTGTCCGGTCGGGACAAATGCCATATCGCTCAATAAACGAATCAATAGTTTCCCTGCGAACTTTGAAGTGTTCAGCAAGTTCGGTGGTTGTCATCAAGCCTTCATCTTTGTTATTGGGAAGGAAATCGGAAAACACTTCCACTTGTCCGGTCGGGACAAGTGCTTTATTTGTCCCATTGTTGGACAAGTAATCTTGATTGAGCGACTTATTCGCAGCATTGGTTAGTGTTAGCTCATTCATACAGCGGCCTCCTGTTCATCTCCATTGCAAATTTCATTGAAAACACATTCAAACAAGTCTTTCAGTGGCGTATCGGGATTTTCCTTCTTAATCCTGCTCATTTCATCTACAATCGCTTGTTTTTGCTCCTCTGGTATAACCGTAAGATATACACAAGTATATCCATGTTCAATAGCAAGTTGAACTGCATTATTTGCCACCGGAGCTTGTTTATCTTCATTCTGGGCCACTTTATTGCAAGTCTGCTCCGGATATGCCTCTTTCTCCGCTTTATTGAAAGCGTCCATAAATCCTGGCTTCGGTTGCTCCTTTGCCACATTGGGCTTTTTCACAAAAGCCATTGCTCTCATGTCATAAGTCAAAGAACCCCGTCTAAGTGAGTTATAGACGGCTTCTTTGCTAACATTGTTAGCGTTAGCATAAGCTAACACTTCTTCGGTTGAATATGGCTTATTGCTCATAATCGTTTTCTCCTGGTTCAAGGTTGTTAGTGTTATTTAGCGTGTTAGCGTTTTTATTGCTAACCCACCTACCGAATTTGTCACGTTTTCGGTTAGTAATCCATTCCTTGTATTCTTCCGGGCGTTTGAGAATGGAGTATCTTGTTTTCTTTGGACCTCTTTTTTCTCGGTCCATTACCATTTGCTCATATTCCAAACGTGCCAGTGTAGGCACTATTTCGCCTTGTTCATTGAACATAAGCCTTTTGTTGTAATATATCAAGTGATTAACTCTCCAAAAGGAAATTCCTTTTCGTTCAGCATAATCCCTCATTGCTTGCATTTTACCCACAGCGTCTTCTCCCTATGTTTTGGCTCATAATTTCATTTCTGAGCTTGATAAATTCATCTTGCGCATTATCTTCATCTTCGTCTAAAAGTGTCCCATTTGCCTTCTTATGGCTCACATAAAGGCTTTTACGATCAAACTCTAAGTTATCCCTTTTGTCATTACTGTCATTACCTTCCATGAATGATTCAAAAAGATTCTTTTCTTTCTTTTCTTCTTTCACAGGCTTTTCCTCAGTGTTAGTGTTGCTAACATTATTTACGGAAATATCATTGTTAGCTTCCGGAATTGTTAGTTCATGTCCGGTTTTGTCATGGGTGTCATTCCATAAATGGGTGTCATCTTTGAAAACGTTTAAACTTTCATCAAAACAGGGTTTCATTCCATTACATGTTCCTTGAAAAGGAAGATTGTTTGTAATGGTACTGTTGACAGGTGTAACTATGTCAGGGGACTGTGCCCACTTTTTATTAAACCTTAAAAAGGTTGATTTTGAGATGTTCATTACTTCCATTATTCGTTTCATTGAGTGACCGTTTTGTTTCAATAAAAAGAATTCAGCTTGCTTTTCAAGAGAACGCTGAGTTTTGGCTTTATTACCAGCCTCGTTCCTTTTCTTAATGAGTTCAGCACGTTTTTTATTAAAAGTGTTCTTCATCAAATTCGTAACCTTGTTTATCTCAAAGTCAGCAAGCTTGAGTTCGTTTTTACCATAAGCACACATTTTTACATCATCAGGATTATTAAGTGTTTGCCTCAAATGTTTGGCATAAAGCTTCGCAAACTCACAAAAGTTATAAACGGAAGTCCATTGAGAGTTATTAACCTTCGTGGGAGCATTAATTACATGAGCCACCACACGTGGCTTATATCCACCACAATTAGGCATGGCAATTCTTTCTTCAAAACTAAACCATTCTTCTGTCATAAAATACCCTTACTCTCTACACTGTCGCCCGCACATCACAAAAGGAACAATTCCATGCCTGATAGCTTGTGAAACTCACCTTTCAGGCGACCTGCCCCCCTGTTGGGGGGCCGAGGCTCCGGACGGAGCGGGTCATGTGATAATCTTATTTACTTACTACTATAAGAATTACCCCTTCACTGGAATAAAAAGTCATAAAAACGCCATTTTTGAGCAAATTTCACTGTTTGGCTACGTAAAGCCTTCAGTAAGCTTCAGTAAGCTGACTTTTCAAAAACATTTTGTATATTGCATAAATAAAGGCAGGAGAAATGGTTATGACAAAAAAAGACGTTTTGTATTTGTTAGTAGTCCTTGCGATTATAATCTTGGATGTATTTGTAAATATATTTGAAATAGATATTC
>WQTK01000189.1 GCA_009786285.1 Candidatus Fibrimonadales bacterium
CTTCTCCAGCAGGTAACGGTTGCTTTCCAGTAAAATTTCCGGGGTGCCGCAATCGAGCCACTCGGCAATGGAGGCTGTGGTGAATTCGCAACCGTTTTTCAGCATATGCTGCAAAGCATCCGTCAACTGGAATTCGCCTCGCGTTCTTATATTGTTCTCTATTAAATAGTTTAAAGATTTTTTTAGCTCCGCCGTGTTTGAAATAGCGTAAATGCCAACCAAGGCTTTGTTGCTGACAAATTCCTGCGGCTTTTCAACCAGAAGCTCAACCTTGCCGCTTTCGTTCACCTTTGCTACGCCAAACCGCCTTGGGTCTTCAATTTCCCGTACATAAAGCACATTGCCGGAAAGGGTCTTGAGCGATGTGAAATCCGCTTCAAACAAAGTGTCTCCCAGGATTATCAGCGCCGGTTCATTGCTTGCCAAAAAATCCCCGCACAGGTTAATAGCTTCACCCAGACCTTGCGGCTCGTTTTGCCAAATGAATTTTGCCGGGATATGCGGATATTCTGTTTTTACATGGTTTTCCACATTTTGCCCCAGATAGCCGACAATGAATATGTATTCCGAAACACTTAACGTTTCAAGCTTTGCCAGAATATGCCCTAAAATAGTATTGCCGGCTATGGGGAGCAGGCATTTAGGCACGTTCAAAGTCATGGGACGCATTCTAAGCCCTGCGCCTGCGACCGGAATAATCACTTTCATACAGTAACCTCTATTGTAATGAATCCAAGTATTGGGGATAAACTTCTACCGAATACAAATTCTTTGTTTCTGTTAGCCATTTTTTCTCGCTTTTTATTCGTTTTTCCGAAAGCACCGCGCTTCGTATCTGTTCTGTTACCTCTGAAAACGGCACATAAGACGCAGAGTCTATGCGAAATGTTTCTTTGTTTTTTTCATAAAATTCCCGCAGTTCGTTATCGGATTCCACGGTGATAGTGCTATCCAGGCTTAATCTGAATCTGTCCACCAGAATTTTTTTCTCTGCGTTTTTAATCAGTTTTTTGGTAGCGGGGTCTTTGTGAAGGCCTCTTTTCTGGGCTTCTTTGTACATAATCTCAAAATTCACCCAAGCTTCTATGCGTTTGACCCATTCTTCTTTTGAAACAAAGCCGCTATCGTTTTTTGTTTCCATCAGTTCGTTTATATTCAGTCTGGAGTTTTCAACTTCGGCGATAACCGGGGATCTTTCCCGAAAATCGACATTGCAAGAGAGAAACGCAAGGCATAAAAGAGCCAGCAGCGCAAGGTTCACATTGTGCGGAATAGAGTTCATTTTGGGATAATATAGAAAATGTCACCATCCATTATCAGCTACCCCCCTGCCTAAGGATGCTTTCAAGCTCTTTGCGCCCCATCTTTGAGGCTAAATCAAGCGGAGTTCGGCCCTTTTTGTCTTTTATGGAAATATCCGCACGCCTTGAAACCAAAACTTTCGCCGTTTCAACAGAGCCATTGCTAACAGCCACGTAAAGAGGAGTCCAATCGTCATCGTCCAAGGCATTTATTTTTGCGCCTTTGTTTATCAGGAATTCCGCTATTTCCGCCTTGTTCCACGCTGCGGCGCAATGCAAAACATTCCAACCGCCCTTGTTTAAAACATCTATTTTGGCATCAAGGCTTAAAAGCAGCTCAACCGCTTTCAAATGCCCCTTCCACACCGCAATGTAAAGAGGGGTCCAATCATCACGGTCTTTTGAATTTATGTCTGCTCCTTTTGAGTGCAAAAATTTTATCACCTCAATCCGGTTCCAAGCTGCGGCGTAGTGAATTGGAGTCCAGCCTCCGCCGTTTTTTTCTCCTATGTTCGCATTTTCTTTTTCCGAACTGTAGTCGCGCTCTTCCAAGCTCGCTCTGTTAGAAATCAAAATTCGCACGGTTTCGGTGTTGCCGCCTTGCGCCGCAAGCATAAGAGGCGTGCGCCCAAGCTTGTCTTTTTCATCTGCTTTAAAACCTTGAGAAAGCAAAAATTCCACTGCGCCGCAATTGCTGCTTTTTGCTGCCGTGTGCAATATAGAATTTCCCTCCGAGTCCTGCATTTCCAAAGAAGCGCCTCGCTTGAACAAAAAATTGAGCATTTCAAAATTTGAATGCTCCACAGCATAGCACAACGCAGTTTTTCCGTTTGTGGCAACAGCATCTATGTTGAACCCTTTTGAAATATAGTGCTCAGCAATGCTTAGCCTGTTGTGCTTGGCCGCCATGTGCAAAACGGTTTCGCCGCCCAAGTTAACCGTGTCTATTTTCGCGCCCGCTTTGCAAAGAGCAAAGAACGAGTCTGTGCTTCCGTAAATAATTGCGAGAAACAGCGGCGAATAGCCGTCTTTGTCAAAAACTTCCGGGTCTCTTCCGTTTTTGAGCAAATATTCCACAATTCTAACATGATTTTTTGAACACGCTATATGCAGCAAAGTTCTCTCCTTGCCGTCTTTTGTCTCTATTGCGCCTCTGCCAAGCAAAAAAGACATGCATTCAAAAGAATTGTTTTGCGCTGCAAAAATAACCGGGCTTAATTTATTTTCGTCCATGGCATTTATATTCGCTTTGTACTCTATAAGAATCTTTGCTATTTCGCTCAAGTTTTCCCGTGCGGCGTAGTGGAGCGGGCTGCATCCGTCATTATCAGCATCGTTTACGTTTGAGCCGCATTTTAAAAGGAACGAGAGCATTGCCGCTGAATTATGCAACGCCGCCGTATGCAATGGAATTTTTCCTCCCATGTCTGCGCTGGTAAGCTTTGCGCCATTTTTCAGCAGATGGGCGGCTATTCTTAAATTGTTGCTTTTTGCCGCATTGTGCAAAGGCGTTATGCCCCAAGCATTGGCTTTTGCAACGTCTGCTCCTTTTTCCAAAAGCAGTTTCAATGTATTTTCAGAGGAGGCGAGCGCAGCTACGTGAAGGGCTGTGTTGCCGTCATCGTCTTTTGTTTCCAGATCAAAGCCTTTTGAAAGCAGAAATTCCATAATTCCTGCGTTATTAACCGCTGCGGCTAAATGCAAAAGCGAAGTTCCTTTTTTTCCGCTGCAATGCAAAGACGCTTTTTTTGAGAAAAAATGCTTGACAGCTTTTTCGCAACCGTTCATAACCGCTATGGCAAGCGGCGTGTTTCCATCGTTATCCAAAGAATCCAGCTCTGCGCCGTTTTGCAAAAGAAGGTCTATTATTTTGACATCGCCTGTTTTTGCTCCGTAGTGGATAGGGTACCATCCGTTTTTTTTGGAGCGGGAATTCACATAAGCCCCGGCTGTTATCAATTCCTGCAAAAGAGCCAGGTTGCTGTGCTCGGCGGCGAGGGACAAGGGTGTTTGCCCTTTGTAATCCGAGGTATCCAGGGTTGTTGTTTGCGATATGGCCAGTTTCGCTATTTCCAAGTGCCCTGCTTCTGCAGCAAGGTGCAAGGGGGTTTTCAAAGCCGAGTTTGAAATTTGAATGTCTGCGCCATGTTTTATCAATGCTTCTGCGCATTCAAGGCCATTGTTTTTAACGCAGTAATGCAATGGCGTGTTGCCGCTGCTATCGCTAGCATTTGCGGATATTCCGCATTCAAGCAAAAGAGAGGCAATGTCTGCGAAATTATTTTCCGCAGCCATATGCAAAAGCGTTTTTCTCTCCCATGAAGGAACCAAAATAAAAATATCTGCGCCGTTTGATATGAGTTCTTTTGTTTTTGCGCAGTCTCCGTTTTGAACGGACGTGCGCAGTTGCTCATCGGAAAATTCCAGCTCTTCTTTTGAGAAATGGTACTTTGCCGTGGCTAGATTTTTATATTCGTCGGGGATAAAATTGTCGTTTTTTCCTTTTGCCAAATTTTGCGCAGAAACTTTTATTTGCCTTGCCGTTTTCGCAAACATGTCTTTCAACTGGTCATCGTTTATGGAGAGCGATTGCGCCACTTTCTGAATGAGTGGCAGCGCAGGTTTTTCGGAGAGCAAATGAGATATGAGAAATTTACTCATTTCCAAAAAGTCCGTTTCCACGGAGCGGATTATTTCATCTAGATCTTCGCGCGAAATTCCGTCGTAGGCCGCCAAAATCTGCAAAGCGGCACTGTCATTAGCTGAAACATGCCCGTTCGCCGCAAAAACCTTGGCGATTTCCATTCTCAAATTTTTAATCGATGAATCCATTATAGTGAATATAGTAAACAATTACCGAGGTTTTTAAGAGATGGACTCCGAGGCAGCAGTAGCAGCATCTCCAAAATCAAGGCCATATTTTTTAATCATCCTCTGATACTCATCGCCTGTCCAATAATTTTTAATTATCAATTGATAGTCAATGCGTTTAATTAATTCAGTATCAGAGAATGGTTTACGCACATAATCTATCGCGCCAAGTTTAATGCCATCAACTACGCTGCCTTCATCGTCTCTGCCGGTTAAGAAAATAACCGGTATATCCGCATAACGGCTGTCTGCTTTTAACTCTTTAATGGCATCAAAACCATTCATTCCTGGCATATCAATATCCAGTAATATTAAGTCCGTCTTTAATTTTTCAAGAATTTCAAAAAGTTTCTGGACTGATTGAGCAGGGTAAATTGTATAATGCATTTTAAGTCTATTTCTTACCGATAGCAAATTGTAATTGACATCATCAACATAAATAATTTTTGGAAGTATTACTTCATTTTTTAAATGACTATTAAATTGATTTTCTATACGCTCAATCAACTCTGCCTCGGAGAAAGGTTTGCGCACATAATCTACAGCACCGAGTTTAATGCCGTCACGTACACTTCTTTCGTCATCTCTGCTAGTTAAAAAAATAACCGGTATTTTTGCGTATCGATCGTCTGTTTTTAACTGTTGAATGGCACCAAAACCATCTACTCCAGGCATATTGACATCCAATAGTATCAAATCCGGCTCAACATTTTCAAGGATTTCAAACAGTTTGGAAACTGATTGCACAGGATAGATATTATAACGCTCCTTGAGCCTGTTTTTTAGCGACATTAAGCTGAATTTTACGTCATCAACGTAAATTATTTTCCTATGAGTATTTTCCATAATTAAGTTCTCCTAATTGCTTAATTTAGTAAGTTTCTGAACTATTTGCGTAAAATTCATTATATCTATATTCTCTCGCAGCCAGTTTGCAAGACCATCGTCTGCCGTGTATTGGTATTTTTCTATTTCTTCCATGGCAAGGTCTACCCCATTTATATCATAGGCTTTGCAGGCGTTTAAAAGCTCAAGCAGAATCTCAGCGCTAGGTTTTTCCTTTTTGGGCTTAGGATTTTCAGCGTCTATGGCCAAAAGCACGCCTTCAAGCTCGGAAATGAATTCTCTGGTAGATTCAATGAACTGCGCGTTATGCGCTTTTATATAACTGAAATCCTTGGATTTAGCTGCCATTTCCAAGTCTTTTGCGCTTTTGCCAACGTACTCTGCAAAAATATCAAGACTCGCTCCTTTTATGCCATGAACGGTTATTTGATAATCGGCAAGCTTATCTTCGCTTACAGCCTCTATTGAATTAAGCATGGAACTGATATTCGTCACATAAAAACGCAGAACCTTCAAATACATGGCTTCATTGTCATTATATCGCCGAAGCCCTTCCAGCACATTCAACCCGGCAATATCTATGTTCAGCATATGAAAAGACTGTGTTTCAGTCTTGATTTCTTCATGGTTAACCAAGGCAGCCTCTTCCGGATGCTTTTCACAGATAAACTTATTCAATATGGAATCTAACTGGCGAATATCTATAGGTTTTGCTATGAATTCATCAAAACCATTCTGCAAGAATACTTCTGCCTGGCCAACCACTGCATTCGCTGTGAGTGCGATTATTGGACTTGTATATCCAAATTTGCGAATATGTTTTGCTGCCTCTATTCCGTCCATTTCAGGCATCATGTGATCCATAAACACAATGTCATACTTTTTTTCGTCTTTTATTTTATCAATAGCACTCCTTCCGTTCATGGCGGTATCAATTTGCAATTGATAAAGCTTCATAAGGCCAACAGCCACATACAAATTTGCTTCCACATCATCAACAATCAAAACTTTTCCGTAAGGCATTGGCTTGCGGGTTATTCGGCTTTTTCTTCCGTACGCAATATAATTCATTCTAAACCGTTTCAGATTGTCTGCGATGCCTTTGCCTATCACTTTGTCGTTAACCGTTTTTTGCGGCAGCCGCACTATGAACTGCGAACCTTTGCCAAACTCGCTTTCAACGGAAATCTCGCCGCCCATAAGACCAACCAATCGATTTGTAATTGGCATGCCAAGCCCAGTACCCTGTACAGTTTTGCCTTTATTATTGCCCTGGAAACGCACGTACTCATCAAATAGCCTGCCTAATTGCTCTTTTGTCATGCCATAGCCCGTATCGCATATCCTAAACTCAAGGCAAGGCTCTTTGAAAGTAACGGACAGTATAACATCGCCGGAATCCGTATATTTAAACGCATTGGAAAGTATATTGTTGAGTATCTGCTTGATGCGAAGCTCGTCTCCAATAAGTTTTGCCGGGATATTTTCGTCAATATCAATCTTAAATTCTATAGGCTTGCTCTCTATGCGAATCATGTTGAGTTGTATAGAATCGCTTATCATGCTTGCAACATTGTATTCCTCAGGTATTATGTCCAATTTGCCGGCTTCTATTTTGGAAAAGTCCAGAATATCATTGATTATGCCCAAAAGCAAATTGCATGAATTATATATTCTGCCAAGCCCATCCTCTATTTTAGCAGGAACATTTTCCTGCATAGCCAATATTTCGGTTATGGATAAAATTGCATTCATAGGAGTGCGTATTTCATGGCTCATGTTGGCTAAAAATGTTGATTTTGCGTTATTGGCCGCTTCTGCTTTGGCAACAGCTTTCTGCAAATTAGCTTTTCCAATACTGCGCTCTTTTAAGAACACTGACACCACAAATACAAGCATTAAGAAAAAAAGAATAGCAACTCCGATTAACCACGGGCGCTGTGCTTGCATAATTTTTCCTTTGTAATCATAGGTTTTTAAAGCCCATTGCTCAGAAATATTTTCTATTTCTATTAAAGAAAGCGCCTTGTTGAAAATGGAATTCAGAATTACTTGATTCTTATTGAAACCGAAATAAGATTGCGCTTCTTGATCAAACACTAAGTTTGCCTTATAACCAGGATATTCGTGATAGTTCGTTATGGCAAGCAAACTTCGCTGGCTAGACATTATCATATCAAGTTCATCGTGCTCAAGCGCGATAAAGGCTGCATCGGTACTTTCGTAATATGTTACTTTGCTATGTTCGGGAAACCATGATTTGAACTGCTCTTCGTATGCTGTACCGCGAGGTATGCCTATTCGAATAGAAAAAATGTCTCTGATGGTGATGTTTGGAAAACTCAATTTTGAAAGAAGCGCGTATTTATC
>WQTK01000190.1 GCA_009786285.1 Candidatus Fibrimonadales bacterium
TAAATTCGCTAAAAACAATGTTTTTCTGTATCGCCTATACCCTATTCCCTATACCCCATACCCGAACATTGAGTTAATCATTGCTTACTATAGAAAGTTACTTATTATCGCTTGGGCATTTGCCAAAAGGCTTGTACATCGCGAAAACAGGCAAAGAAATGCTGAAAATCCCAGTGCGGTGAAACATCATTTGTAAGGGCGTATCGCATACGCCCTTGCGCAACGAAACGCCGCAAATCCTGAAAATCCATAAATCCTGAAAATCGGGGTTCATACGTTTTCTAAATTACTCAAATGCCAGTAAATTTTCCTTTAAAGAAAGACAATCTTGTAATAGAAGTAATTTCTCCCTTAATTGAAGGCGGCAAATATGCCGTTCACAGGGAGCCGGGCGACTATGTGACCGTTCAAGCGGATATTTTCAGGCACAGCCATGAAAAATATGACGCTGCCATAGAATACAGGCACTCTTCGCAAAAAAAATGGGAACGTTCTCCTATGAAATTCGTGGACAACGATTTGTGGGAAGGCTCCTTTCCTGTTCAAAAATTGGGCTATTACCAATATAAAATTGTGGCCTGGACGCTTGAACCTGAAGATGTTCCCACCGAAAGCGAAACATTTGAAGCGAGAGTGGATCCATTATACGCAAGGCAGGGCACGTGGTATGAAATGTGGCCAAAGAGCCAAGGCAAAAATCTCGGCAAATCCGCAACCTGGGCAGATTGCAGCAACCGCTTGGATTACATAGTATCGCTGGGCTTTGACACGGTTTATCTGGTACCATTCCATCCGGTGGGCGAAACCAACCGCAAAGGCGCAAACAACGCACTCAAGGCGAAACCCGGCGAACCCGGTTGCCCATATGCCGTTGGAAACAAGAACGGAGGGCATTTCTCCGTAGATCCCGAGCTTGGCACGATGGAAGATTTTGAAAACTTTGCCAGAGCTTGCAAAGACCGAGGCTTAAAGCTGGCTATAGACATTGCCTTGAATTGCAGCCCTGACCATCCTTATGTAAAAAAACATCCCGAATGGTTTTTCCACGAGGCAGATGGCACAATAAAGTTTGCTGAAAATCCTCCGAAAAAATACGAAGACATTTACCCGTTTGATTATTACAACGAGAATTACAAGGAATTGTGGGAAGAAATCAAAAAAATAATTCTCTTTTGGGCAGACAAAGGCTTTGATATTTTCCGCATAGACAATCCGCACACAAAGCCGTTCCCGTTTTGGGAGTGGCTCATTCGCTCAATCAAGGAAGAACGCCCGGAGCTTGTGCTGCTGGCAGAGGCATTTACCCGTCCGAAAATGATGAAGCGTTTGGGCAAAATAGGCTTTGACCAGAGCTACACTTATTTTGCGTGGAGAACGGAAAAGTGGGAGTTGGAAGATTATTTCAGGGAAATAACATCAAAGCCTGTAAGCGAATACATGCGTGGAATTTTGTTCCCAACAACGCCGGATATTTTCCCAGAGTATTTTGCAGGGCAAGGCACGGCTATTTTCAAATTGCGCTATTTTTTGGCGGCAACTTTTTCCAGTTTAACCGGTATGTACAACGGCTATGAGCTTTGCGAAAACGAGAAGAATCCAGCAAAAGAGGAGCTTTACAACAGCGAGAAATATCAGTACAAAGTGCATAACTGGAACTGCCCTGTTAATATAAAGGAGTTTTTGCGCAGAGTGAATTTTGCCCGCAAGCAGCAAAGCGCGCTTTTGGAATACGATAATTTGCGCTTTCATTATGCGGAGAATTCCAGCATAATGGTTTACAGCAAACGTGATTGGAAAAACGGAAACACTGTGCTTTGCATTGCTAATCTCGATGTCAAAAAAACGCAGAACTCCTTTGTGCATTTGAACTTGGCCGAGCTTGGCCTTTCTGATGGCCAGGGCTATGCAGTTAGGGATTTGCTCTCAAACAAAAGCTTTTTGTGGAGCGGCTCAAAGAATTATGTTGAGATTAACCCGGAAGATGAGCCTTGCCATCTGTTTGTTGTGGAGAATGGACTGGGGTAGTTTTTGAAGTTACGCCATTAAATCTATCACGTCGCCGCCTTCCAGCCTGAGCGGATGGCCAGCGGGAGTGTTGGTTTCTGGCGGAGCTTCTTCATCTTGCTTTTTTTTGCCCTGCTGCTCTTTTTCCTTTTCGCTTCCGCCGCCGTCAGGATTTAACGCATCGGTTTCTTCATCTTTTTGAACGGAACTGTTTTTTAAATCTTCCAAGCGTTGCATTTCCGCCATAGTTTTTGCAATGTCTCCAAAAGCCTTGCCCTGCTCCATGGAACGCATTGTTGACATTGTATCTGAGCGTTGCAAAAGATCTTGGTTCTGTACCGGAGGAAGCATTGTGGTACCTCTACATTTTCAACTGTAGTTTAGCTTTTAGCTTTGACATGGCTTTGGAATGTATCTGCGAAACCCTGCCTTCAGTCAAATTCATCGCAACACCTATTTCTTTTAAAGTCATCTCTTCATAATGGTAAAGCGCTATTACTTGCCGCTCGTTTTCCGGCAATTCCAGCAAAGCACTTGCCAAAACTTTTTTTGTCTCTTCCGAGCCAAGCCTTTCCAAAGGGTTTTCCGCTTCTTTGTCTTCCAATGTTTCTATGAGGCTTACGCCCGAAGACTCGCCGTAATTATCGGAGATTATCTCGTTTAGTGAAACTATGGTTGTTGGGGCTACCTCGCTTAAAAGGTCTTCAAATTCCGCAGGCTTCAAGTTCAAATGCTCCGCAACCTCGTTATCGTAGGGAATTCGCCCTATTTCCTTTTCAAGGCTCACGTAAGCGTTTTTTAACATTCTGGCTTTTTGCCTTATTGAGCGGGGAATCCAGTCCTGCTCTCTGAGGGAATCCAAAATCGCGCCTCTTATTTTGTGAGTAGCGTAAGTTTCAAATTTCACTTCCCTGCTTGCGTCAAAAGATTCAACGGCTTTTATCAACCCAATTACGCCGGACCCTATCAAGTCTCCAAGCTGAACGCTTTTAGGCAGGTTAATCGCCATTCTCTGCGCTGTGTAGCGTACCAAAGGTGTATATTCAGCAAGCAATTTATCGCGGGCTGCCGCACTGCCGTGTTCCTTATAATTAACCCAAAGAGCTTCAATGTCCATCTGTTTTCTCCTTTTCTCTTTCCTGCGCTTTTAGCCATGCTACTTCTTCTGCGTTTGGTTCGGTTACATGGTAAGAAAGCCCGCCGTCAATTCTATCGGCTTTCTTTTCTTTTGCGTCTAGTATAATTGTTTTTATAAATGTGTCAACCAGCATTGCGAACAAAAGCCAAAAAACTCCGCTCACTATTATTGATATTATAAGCGCTATGGCTATTTCCCTGAACGATATTGTTTCGGATAAAATCAAATACAACAAAAACACAGTCCAAAACACCACTATCACAATGGTTTTGGTAATTGCGTTTGTGATTGGCCTGAGTTCCATCATATATGCATCTCCGTCATTTTAACAGCCACTCCGCTATAATTTCCTTTTCTGCGCTCACAATGTTGTCTGGTCCTTGCCCATTGCCAATGTAAGAGAGCGGCACTTCGAATTTGAGCGGCAGCCAAAGCAATGCGCCCTGCTCGCAAGATTCGTCTTGCCTTGTGAAGATTATGCGATTCGCTTTTAAAGCGGTATAAGTTTCCGCAGCTCTTTCCAAATCGCAGTCTCGCATATTCAGCGGCAAAACCAAATGCACCTCATCCGGGCGAATAGCGTCGTGAAACGCTTTAATCTCTTCTGCGTGTTCTTTGTTCTCCAAGCTACGGCCCGCCGTGTCAATCAAAACCAAAGACTTATCCTTTAATCTTTCAAAAGTTTCAGGAACATCTTCTGGTGAATAAACGGCTTCCATATCAATGTCTGCGGCTGCGGCAAAGGCTTCCATTTGCTCCAAAGCTCCCATGCGGCAGCAATCGGTTGTCACTATGGCAACGTTCTGGTTGCCTGTCATGGTGGCTCTGCCGGCGAGCTTTGATATAACCCCGGATTTTCCCGAGCCAGCCGGACCAATGAACATTTGCGAGAGCGGCCTGCCTTTGCGAAACCTTGGGCGCGAGGCTATTGGAATTCTGTTTGCCAGAATTTTTTTCATCTGCTCCATAATGGAAATCTCATTCCTTGCGCTTGCGGGGCACAAAATCATAACTTCCGCAAGCAAGTCCTGAACCGTTTGGGCCGGCAGCCCGCATTTGAAAAGCTTTACGGCAACTCCGCTGAACTCTTTTGGAATTCTGTCGCGAACAACTCTCACGCCTTCTAAAAAATCTTCTCTGGCAGCGGCAAAATCTTCTCTCAGTTTTTTCATCTCATCGAGGAGGCTGTCAATGCGAGCATCCGGCTGAGGTGCCGGGCTTGCAGGGCTTGCGGCAGAGGCTTGTGAATTTTTCATCCCTTTCATGTTGTATGTCGCAATTTTTCCGGTGTCTCTGCTTTTGCCGCCTGAGACCGGCGGAACTTCTGCGATGTCATCCAATGTCACTGTGACTTCTACTTTTTCTCCAGGATTTTTGGAATGCTTAAGTTCTTGCTGCTGCAATATAACCACGTCGGAGCCAAGCTCTTCTTTTATGCGCTGAAAGGCTTCCGTAAAGGAACCTGCTCTGTATTTTTTAATCATGTGTTCCCAAAGTCTCCGCTACTGTTATGTTGACTCCCGTCACAATTTCACTATAAGACAAAATTACTAAATTCGGAAAGCTGCTTTCCAATAATTTTTTCAAAGGATACCGCACGTTCGGAGAGCAGACTATTATTGGCTGCTCCCCTACCGCTTGAATTTTGGTCTGTATCGCTTCCATCCGCTCCAAAATGCGGCCAACCAAATCCGGTCTTATCACCAGCCTTGGGCCTCTGTTCGTGGACTGAAGAGAAGCTTCCAGCATTTGCTCCAAGTCCGGCGCAAGGGCTATAACAGACATTTGCCCGTTGTTTATATAGGGTTTGCAAATTTGCCTTGTTAAGCCAAGCCTAACCTGCTCGTTTATGAACACGGCGTCTTTTGAAATTTTCGCGGCGTTTGCCATCAGCTCCAGAATGCTGGCCAAATCTCTTATGGAAATTCTCTCTTGCAGCAGCGTGCACAAAACCTGCTGAATCTCGCCTATCGAAAGCATTGGGGTCAGTTCTTCAACAACGGCGGGGCTGTTCTTTTTAACATTTTCAAGCAGGGTTTTAACATCTTGCCTCATCAAAATTTCCGAGGCGTAGCGGCGAATTATTTCCGTCAAGTGCGTTGCCAAAACAGCGGGCAGCTCAACAACCGTGTAGCCTGCAAGCTCGGCGGCTTCCTTTTGGCTTTCCGTTATCCAAAGAGCGTCCAAGTTAAAAGCCGGTTCCTTTGTTTTTATGCCGGGAATTCTCTGGCTAACGTTGCCGGGATTCATGGCAAGGTAAGAACCCATCATCAACTCTCCCTTGCCAACATCGTTTCCTTTTATTTTAATCAGGTATTCGTTTGGCGAAAGCTGAATGTTGTCTCTTATGCGAATGGGAGGAACTATCATCCCAAGGTCGCCTGCCATTTGCCTGCGCAGCATGGTTATTCGCTCAAGCAAATCTCCGCCTTGGTTCACGTCTACCAACGGAATAAGCCCATAGCCTATTTCAAGCTCCATTTGGTCAACCAGCAAATAGTCTTCAATTTTTTCCTCTTTTGGCGCGGCGGCAGCTTCTTCTGCGGCTTTTTTTGCTTTTTCCTCGTCTTCCTTTTCCTGTTTTCCCTTAACTCCAAATGCCATTCTGTAAGATGTGAACCCAAGGAGAAGCCCTATTATCATAAACGGAATTGTGGGCATGCCAGGCACAATGCCTAGTAGCACCATTACAAACGACGAAATTGCAAGGGCTTTGGAGCTTTGCGTGAATTGCGAAATAAGTTCTGCGCCCAAATTGCTTTTTGAAGCTGCTCTTGTGACTATTATGCCAGAAGATGTTGAAATCATGAGCGCAGGAATTTGGCTAACCAATCCGTCTCCAATCGTCAGCTTTGTATATGTTTTAACAGCTTCTCCAAACGGCATGTCCAGCATGGCAACGCCCAAAATCAAGCCGCCTATAATGTCCACGACTATTATTATTATGCCGGCAATGGCATCTCCTCTGACAAATTTTGAGGCACCGTCCATAGCTCCGTAAAAATCCGATTCCCTTTGAATGTCCGCTCGCCTTTGGCGTGCATCTTCTTCCGTTATGTGCCCGGCGTTCAAATCTGCGTCAACAGCCATCTGCTTTTGCGGCATTGCGTCCAATGTGAATCTGGCGGCAACTTCGGCTATGCGCGTTGAACCTTTTGTTATCACCACAAATTGCACAATCACAAGAATTATGAATATTATTGTTCCAACCACTATATTTCCGGCTGTCACGTATTCTCCAAACGCAGCTATAACCTGCCCGGCCTGGCCCTGCGACAAAATAAGCCTGGTAGATGCGATGCTGAGGGCAAGCCTGAAAAGCGTAACTATTAAAAGCATGCCTGGGTAAACGGAAAAATTGAGCACGCTTTCTATCATCATGCTTGTCATTAAAACAAGCAAGGCAATGCCAAACATAAAAGTCAGCAAGATATCGAGCAGTGTCATTGGAATTGGAATCACCATTATAAGAACAATGCAAACAACGCCAAAAATTATCAAAGCATCACGGTGCTTTGTGAACGGGTTGTTCTGCATTAAACTTTTGGCAGCTTGCATTGATGGCGGCATTCTATTCCACTTTTTGTAAGGTTACATTTAAATTTGGGAGTTTCAAGCCTGTACCGGAGGCCATTATGTTTCCAAGGCTATCAAGGCGAATTGCTTGGCCAGCCTCTTTATCCACAACCCATGCGCCGCCGTCTGCGGCAAACGCGCTTACCGAAACAGGGGATATAAACCCGTAATTAACATCCATGCCGTTAAGCACGGTTAGAGAAGTGTCTTGCATGCTGCCTCTGAACGGACCTTTGAAGCGATAAACTTTTCCTTTGAAAATATCCAAGGCCCACACGCTGCCGCCGCTTGCTGAAATTGAGCTTACAAAGCCAAAGCCTTTTATGTTTGCCAAAATTTTTCCGGTAGTGTCTATAGCCATTATTCTTGAGCTGTCTGCTACCCATGCCATGCCGTTTATTGGATCCAAGCTTACCATGGAGGGGCGGTTCCATATGTTCGGCAAGTATTTTAAGCTGTCGTTTTCAACATAGCCTACGGTGTCGTTTTGAGGTATGGCAAACCACACGAAATCCTTTCGGAACTGGTCAACCGCAAGTCCTTTGACCGGCCCGGACATATTGCTGTAGCTTGCGGCTGCGCCGGCTCGGATTGAGTCTCCGGCAAGGGCAAAGCGGCGCAGCTTGGCTTCGTCGGCAACCCATACATAATTGCCTTCCACGTTTACGGCCACTCCTGTTGGCATTTTAAACAGGCT
>WQTK01000191.1 GCA_009786285.1 Candidatus Fibrimonadales bacterium
AGAAGAAATTCTTGCTCTTTATTTACAAGCTCATTTTCCCGCAAAATTTTGTCAGAATCGCTGCCTAAAGCAGGGTTTATAAGGATCGACTATGTAATCGTACCTGATTTCCGGGTGAAGCTCGTTGGAAAGAGAAATGTACTGAATCACATCATCGTTCCCGAAGTCAAGTTCAAAATTTAAGAAGCTGATTGAGTAAATCGGTACAAAATCAAAATCCCAGTTGCCCTTTTGTCCACTGTTGGCTACAGCCATACAGACATAATACAGCACTCTTTTGACAAAATACGCTTGTCTTCCCACCTGCATTTCTACCATGAACTGGCATCCTTCCGAGTCTTCGCACAGTATGTCGAACACGCTGTCCCTGTTCTCGCTGGTTTGACCTGCCATGTAGGGGTTCTTTATATGCACTTCCACTATCGGGTGCGCTAGCTTTCTCGCTAGGAACACGTTGAGCATCGTTATGAGCGGCTCTTTTTCGTTTTCGTTAGCGAATGTTTTCTGGAAAGAAGTATTCGCCGTCAAATTTGCGAAATACAATTCCTCTTTGTTTTCTGGTGCCATAAAATGGTACTCCTTTAAAGTTGTCTATTTACTTAGACGCTTCTCAAAAGGAAAAAATCAAAAAAATGCATATTTTTCTTAAAAAAACGCATAAACGTGACGGATGTCACGTTACATTGTCCATTAAGCGGATTTATTCTGCTGGGCTAGTGGCTAGTAAACAGGCATTTGCTGCGCCATACAGACTTATCGAATAATCCTTTATCAAGTAAACAGGCATTTGAGCCAGCAGAGGCTTTATGTTTCTATTGTAAGCCATTTCATAATACTTCATAAACAGATTGTCTTCAACAAGCCATTTAAGCTCCTTTTGCGCAACGCCGCCCGCCAAGTACAAACCCCCAAAAGGCAAAAGCAATGTGGAAATATCGCTTGCGTAGCGAGCCAGCATTTTAACGAACAGAATTATCATGGAAGCTGCGTCCGGGTCGGAATCCGCAAGCTTGGAAATGAGGCGCGGCCTGTCGGTTGGCTTTGCGCTCTCAATTTCTGCCCAAGCGCCGCTATTTGGCAAACCCTTCGTGTCCCTGCGCCACTCATAAAGATTTTGAATGCCAGTGCCGGAAACCAGAACCTCAACATCGGGAACTTCGCCAAGACGCTTTTTCATGTAATCCCTGAAGGACTGGCTCTCTTCGTCAAAAGGAGCAAAAGTCAAGTGCCCGCCCTCGGAAGAGTTGGGAATATAATCCGTGCCGTTCCACGTCAAAAATCCTGCGCCCAAGCCTGTGCCGGGGCCAATCACCGCTTTGGTTGCCTTTTGCGGCGCAGGAACAGAACCGTTTGTGTGCTTGAAGGCAAAAACCTGATCGGGGTTGTTCACATCCAGTGTCGGAATACCGTAGCTTATGCCGAGAAAGTCATTTATTATATGTATATCAGTGCTGACTTCTTTTGAAAGGGCGTTTCCGTCAATATCCCAATTCAGATTCGTGAGCTTGCAGCAGTTCTGCGCCACCGGGCCGGCAGCGCATATGCAGCCACGGCTGGTTGCCAAGTCTGCGCGCTCATTCTTTGCCGCGCTTAGAAGCTCTTTTATGGGTTGGCCTAGGCAGGCAATTTCCTGCGAGGGGAAAACCGCTTCCACCACAATGGTGAATTTCCCGTTTTTTACGCCAACCAGCGCCAAGTTGGTATTTGTTCCGCCAATGTCTCCGGCTAAAACCAACTGGTCAAAAGTTGCGTTTTTATTTAGCCATTTTAATTTCATTTTATCTTTGCAGCTCATAGGAGAAAATATAGTAAACGGGTTTACTATATTTTGTTTGTGGCGAATCCTTTAGGCATATTTTTTTCTCGGCTTGCGCCGGACGACAAGAAGTTTGTGAAAAAGATAGGAATATCTTTGCTAGTTTTGCTTGTTTTAAGCGGACTTGCGTGGTACCTTTTTGCCACTTTTGGAACAATGGAAATAAAAAAGCCCCAGAAAATTGAGCAACCTGCGATTTTTGAGATGCCGCCGGGTCCGGAAGAGGTTCCGGGCATAGATGATTTTTCGCACCATGTTGCGCATGAGCAGGCGGCAGAGCCTGTTGGCGACAAGTTTGACGAACAGGCGCATTTGCAATTGATGCGACAAAACGCAAGCAAATACAATTATAAACAGGCTTATTTGCATGGAGCTAGGATAACAGGCTCTCTTTTGGCAGACAAAGAACTCATTGCCGAATGGGGAAAGGTTTTGCTGGAAGCCGGCAAGCCGAAAGACGCTGTTTTTGTTTTGCAAAAAATAGCATTGGAAGATACGGTTAAAAGCGATGTGTCCATAGATATGGCATTTGCAATGTTTTATTCCGGCAATGCAGATGGCGCGATAGAATTCCTGGACAGCAAAATGCAGAACAACAGCGACTCGGATTTGCTCGCCGCCAAAGCATCGATAATCGGGAATAATCCTGATGCGAAAAGAAGCGCAGCCGCAGATACGATTTTTTTGAAGTGCATGAAAAGCGGCAATGTTTCGCCAAGAGCTAATTATTGGCATGGCAGATATTTAATGGAAAGAGGCGATTATAAAAACTCCAAAGCTTATTTGGAGAAAGCGGTAAAGGCAAAGCCGAATGAGCCGCGCTACATAGCAAGGCTTGGCATGGCGGAGTTTTACCTGAAGCAGGACTCAAACGCAGAAGCCCTTTACAAAAAAGCTCTTAACACAAACCCTTACGATTACAACACATGGTTCAATTTGGGCGAGCTTTATTTGAGCAAGGCAAACGAAAGCATTGTTAGAGAGGATATTTTGCGAAAAACCAAGCAGGCGCTGGAAGCTTATTCAATGACTATAAAGAACGATTCTTTGCATGCGAAAGCGCATTACCGCATTGGCCATATATTGAACTGGAATGGCCAGCATAAGGAGGCCATTAAGCATTTATCCATAGCTTTGGAAAACATGTCCGGCAACATTCCCGTGATGCAGCAGTTGAGCGCAGCATACATAAAAGTTGGCGACACTGCAAGAGCGATTGGCTATTTGGATGTTATTTTGCAGATAGATCCGTTTAATAAAGTAGCGGCAGAGGAATTTAACAGAATTAGAGGAAAGAGATGAATACAACAAAAAAAGATTTGGTTAACGAGATTTCGGAAAGAACAGGCCTCGCTCAGGTAGAGACAAAAAAAATCATAGAGTGTTTTTTGGATTCTGTAGCCCGTTCTTTGATTGAAGGGAACAATATTGAAATTCGTGGCTTTGGGCGTTTTAAAATTCGCAACCGAAGCGGCTACAAAGCGCGCAATCCCCGCACGGGCGAATCCATAGAAATAGGAGCCGGAAAAAAGCCTGTATTTGAACCGAGCAAAGAATTGAGAAAGGTATTGAATGCGTAGCTGTAAAATTTGAAATTTACTATATTCTTCTTTGTAAAATGAAACTTATTCCGAATTTTGTAGGCCGGTGGCCGGTGTTTTATGCTATCTTGTTTTGGATATTTGCGGTTGTAGTCACCGTAGTTATTGTAAATTGGATTGTTATGCCGATTATAGCAGGTCGTTTGGCAAAAACCATGCCTGTGCCGAAAGTTGTTGATTTGCCGGTTGAAGAAGCAGAAGCAGTCTTGAAAAGCGCAGGATTAAATGTGAAGTGGGCCAAAGAAGGCAGGTACAGCAGCGATATAGAAGCAAACCATGTGCTGATTCAAATACCGGCGGCTGGCAGAACGGTAAAGGAGAAAAGAACAATTTTTTTAACCCTTTCCAAAGGCAGGCAAGAAGTTGGCTTGCCTGATTTGCGGGGAGTAACCCTTAGGCAGGCGGAAATTTCATTGCAAAGGCTTGAGCTTTTGCCAGGTGCGAAAATTGAAGGCGCTCACGCCTCCATTCCAAGAGGAATTGTTATTCGCACGGAGCCGGAAGCTGGCCAAAAAATTCGCATAGGCTCAAAAGTGAATATAATAATATCTTCCGGTAACAGCTCCGGAAAAACTTTGCTGCCGAGTTTGCGGGAGATGTCGCTCTCCAGAGCAACGGCGGTTATAGATTCGCTGGGATTCAAACTTGGTGAAATAACAACCATACATTTGGAAGATAAACTGCCAAACACGGTTGTGGAGCTGAGTCCAAAGCCCGGTGAATATTTGGAATCGGGAACAACAATAAATTTAACGGTGGCGGAGTGAGTATGGCTAGTGGTAAGTGGCTTATAGCTAGTGGCAAGTGGCTAGTAACAGCTAGTGTTTTTTTGATTTTGGCATCTTGTGCCGGCAGCCCAAAGCCTGAAGTTGAGGTTTCTGCGGCGGCGCAAGATAGCGTAAAAACGGTAGAGGTTCCCAAGTTCAATATGGCGGCTGAGCTTGCAAAACTAGACACCATGCTGGTAGCGGATTCCCCAAGCGTGGCTACGGCCCATGAATCCTATTTGCGCGCCTTGGATATGCTGGAAGCGGAAAGGATTATTTTTGCCGAGTTGTTTTACAAAAGAGCCTTGGCCAATGACCCTGAAAGCCATTTTTTGCTGAACGAACTTATAAAAATTTTATTAAAGCAGAATAAAACGGGCGAAGCCTTTCCTTTGCTAAAGCTTGCAGTGCAAAGTCCCAAAGCTACCGGAGACAATTTTCTTTACATGGCCAGGCTATACAGGGAAAAGGGAAACTTGGATAGCTCGGAAGTTTATTATAAAAAAGCTACGGATAAAATGCCGGACAATTTCAACGCCCTTTACGAGTATTCTCTGCTGCTGGATTCTTTGAGGGACAGGGAATTCAATAGAAAAAGCGAAGTACTTTCTGCTGAGTTTAGAAGGATTTGCGTTGAGCTTAAAAGAGTTTACGATATTTTGCTTCCGGAGCTTGACTATACCAAAAAGTTTTTGGATAAGCAGCTTATTCTCTATGGCGTAACCAACACTCCGGATTCCACAGTCGCGAATTTGCTGGGCGAAGCATTTAAGGCAAACGGAGCGGCATACATTGAATACGGTTATCTTCAAGCAGAAATTTTATCTTCCATGAAAAAATATGAGGAAGCCAATGAGATTTTATCTGTGATATATTTTATGAACCATTCAAAGGAATTAACATCTGCTTCTGCGCTTAAAATAGCGAATAATTATGAACATATGAACCGCATAGCAGAGGCTGTGATTTGGCTTGAGCAGCTTTTGAAGCAATCTCCGGAAGATCATATTGCCATGAATAATTTGGGTTATATGTTGATTGACCATGATATTGATTTGAGCAAAGGAATTGCTCTTGTTGATAAAGCGCTTGTTTATTCTCCGGAAGAGCGTTCTTATTTGGATTCCAAGGCTTGGGGTTTTTACAAGAAGGGCAAATATCAGGAAGCTTTGGAAATACTTGAGAAGCTGGAAGCGGCCGGAATGGACGATAATGAGCTTTGGCTGCATTTGGCAAAAATATGCGAGGCACTGGAACTGCATGAACGTGCTAAGAAATACATGGAAAAAATTAGGAATTAGCCTTGTTTTGCTGCTTTTAGCATCTTGCGCATCAAAGCCGCAGACTCATGGTTATTTTGAAGGCGATAAGCAGCAGGCTTTGCCGGATAGCGCAAAAGTTAAAGCAACTCTTTCTGTTTCGCGGGAAGAAGTCAATGAGAAATTATCTGCGGTGTTGTTTGCGGTTCCGAACAAAAAATATCGTTTGGAATTAAGCGGAACGTTTGGGCTTAGCGCGGCGAGCATTCTTTGGAAGGATGGAAGCTGGAAAATTGTTTTTCCGCAAAACGAGCGTTATATGGAAGGTGTTGGAGATTGTGTTTCCCTTCCCGGCTATGGCGATGTTGATATTCACAAATTTGCGATTTTGTTTTTGGGCCGGCGTGTTGACACTTTTGATTGCAGCAATTGGAATGTTTTTAAATTGGAATACATTGAAAACGCCGTTTTAGTTTCTTCCGGCAGCGATTCGCTTAAAATTGAAATCAAAAATATAGACTCAAAACCGCAGTGGAGCAGCGGAGTTTGGAGTTTGAACGTGCCGGAAAAATACGAGAGGCTTGTTAGGTAGCTTGGGCGTAGTTGAAAATTTTGGGAATTATACCGCTATGTACCCACGCCTCCCTTCATAGTATATAATATATAAAGTCCAAAGCCAATTTCAAAAATCCAAAAATGGACTCACAATGCTCAGGGGTCCAAAATAACATATCCGAGAGACAAACGAGGCGGATATGAAAAAGAAGAGCAAGTACCAAAAAAACACGGCAATGAGCGAGGACGAAATTCGTGCCAAGTTCAACACTGAGGACAAGGCTAGAAAGTACTATGAGAAGAAGATATGGGGTAGCAAACCTAAATGTCCTTTTTGCGGGACACTCCAAGTTGGCATATGGAAGTGCGGCGGCAAGCGAAATGGATGGTACAAGTGCTACAGCCGCAAATGCAACAAGCCATTCACTGTCCGAATGGGAACTATAATGCAGTGCACAAGAATACCGCTGAGGAAATGGCTGTTGGCAGAATATTACAAAGTGACCGCTAGAAAAGGCATTTCTTCTCTTGAGCTTTCCAAGAAGCTTGGCGTGGCTTACAAAACGGCCTTGTTTCTGCACCACCGCCTAGGCTTTGCAGTCGACTCAGGCAACTTTGATTATATGCTCGGTGGCTTGGATAAGGTGGTGCAATCGGATGAGACTTACGCAGGCGGCAGAAACAAGAACAGGCACGCCGATAAGAAAATCGATGGCAGCGGCCCTGTCAGGAAAGGAATCGTCCTCGGCATGGTTGAGCAGGGCGGCAGGAAGAAGGCGGTTGTGGTGTCAAATGTTGAAAGAGATACAATATTGCGGGAAATAAACAAGCACATCAGGAAAAATACATTGCTAGCCACGGACGAGGGAAAGCACTACATCGGCATCCAAAAGCAAGGCTACAAACACCGCACATGCAATCATTCCGCGAAGGTTTGGGTTAATGGGAAAGCCTCCACTAACAGCGTTGAATCGGTCTGGGCATTGCTTAAACGGGGTTTTTATGGCATTTACCACAAGTTCAGTATGAAGCATCTTCAAAAATATGTGGCCGAGTCGGTTTTCAGATTGAACGAGGGACAGTGCAAGTATCTCACGATGGAGCGAATTGATGCTATAATCGGGTACTCCATCGGCAAGCGGCTGACTTACAGGGACTGCGTGGGCTACACCGAGGCTGTTATGGTCGTGCCGGGTTAGTAACCTAGCCCCTTTCCCGACCTTCTCCCGCAGGGTAAGGCTCGGTTTCCAGTTTTGTATATTTATCGGGTTCATCAAAAAATGGTGAGCCTCGGTGCCTGGCTTGGAGAGCTATGGGTACCCTGCCTGACAAGCTCTCCGAGAGAAAAATTGGAACCGTATGGCGTATATTGGAGATACGTACACATTGCTTGCACAGGCGGCTTGTTTGACAAGGCTGTCGTGTGGTTCCTATAATATT
>WQTK01000192.1 GCA_009786285.1 Candidatus Fibrimonadales bacterium
TAAGGCTCGCCTTACCCCTACGAAATGCCGATAAACATCGTATTTGTCCCACATATTTATGCAATATCGTTTTGAACCGTGGGGTAGGGGCAAGGCGTGCCTTGCCCAGGATCAATTTCGTCATTTTCGTGGAATATTTGGCGATATTGTTAGTTGCGCAACAGACACAAATCGGGGTTCAGACAATATATTTACTTAGATGCTGAGTGTTTTTTCCACTAGCCACTGGCCAAGCAACGATAAATCTAAAAATAATACCCCATTATAACACCCGTAAAGACTCCAAGAGAACTATCAAAAGTCTTGTCAAAATCCCCAAGATGATAACCTAGCCTTATGCCAACAAAAACTTCTCTGTATATATAAATGCCAGCCCCTATAACAATTTCAAAATCAAATTTATTCCTATTAACGTAATTTTCCGGACTACCGCTTTCACTATTTTCAATAGTAGTTTTCAAAGGAAGTCCAAGTTGAACACCGCCCTCAATATATGAATTTCCCATATATGATTCGAATGGCATACTGCCAAAAAACCAATTAAAAAGCCAATATTTAACTAATAATGGAACAATTATAATATGTTCATTTATGCTAATAACTTCTGTTTCTAGCGAATCATAAGCGTTAAAATTTCTGTAAACGTAATATAATTCCGGACTAAAAGATAATTGCCTATTTGTGGTAGTGTATATAGGAATATTCAGCAATGGCCCCATTCGAAACCCAAGAAATCCGCCGCCGGTATAATCCCATTCAGGACTTTTTATATTCTTAAATATTGCATCAGAAGAAAAATATACATCTATGCCTAACCCTATCCCCAACCTTATTCTGTCTAGTTCATTTATTCTGCCTTGTTCATATTTCTCGTTAAAAGATTTTTTATGCACTTGGCTATTGCGGCTATCAACTTCTATTTTTTTAGTTGTAAGTTGCGAGGTTTTTGAATTCGCAGGAGGAGCAATATCTTCAAACAAAGTAGGGGCCTTCTCATTCAAAATCTCAAGCAAACCATATATATCATTGGAATTCCCGGTAAACGAACTTACTAAAATCCCCTTTCCGCTTTCGTAAAGCTCAACCTTAATGGTATAATCACTGCCAAAACGACCTATGCGACCCTGCCCAACATAATCTGCGTTTACTTCCCTGCCCAGTTGAGCCAAGCAACTTGATTCTTTGCATTTTTTTGCCGCCTCTTCTTGCGAACCCAAAAAAGCCACTATGCTCTCCTGAGTCATCACTGCAAAATTTTTTCCTCGCAAAGTTTGATTAGCTATTTCCCGCAACCTATCCGTCAAATGGTTCAGCTCCGAAATTTTCAAAGACGGTTCTTCGTCATCAACCGTATTTATTATAGCTAAACGTTTTTGCTGCCCGTAAGCGGCAAGCGCTAGAAGCAATATGGCGATGAATATTTTTGGCATAAAAATTAAAAAATAGAAAACATTTTTCTACCTTACCTCTCTATGTCTAAAATAATCCTGACTATGCCCGATAATTCCGAAAAAACCGTTGAAAGCGGCGTTACCGGGCTGGAAATAGCCAAAAGCATTTCGGAAGGCTTGGCTCGCAAAGCAATCGCCGTCCGGCTCGGCGAGAAAATTCTTGATTTAAACCGCCCACTTGCCGAAAACGGCAAATTTCGCATAATCACCGCCTCAAACGAAGACCCGGATTCGCTCTTTGTGCTTAGGCACTCCTGCGCACACGTCCTTGCAGAAGCCATTTGCTCCCTCTACCCCGGAACACGGCTCGCATACGGCCCTCCTGTGGATGACGGCTTTTACTACGACCTTGCTACCCCAACTCCAATCACACACGCAGACTTTGAACGCATTGAAAAAAAGATGGCGGAAATTGTAAAAGAAGACCGCCCATTCACCCGCATTGAAGTGCCGCTCGAAGAAGCGCTCAAACGCACTGAAGGCGATAAATACAAAAGAGACAACGTGGAAAGAGCCGTTGCAAGAGGCGACAAAGTTTTCAGCTTTTATGTGACCGGAACTCCAAACGAAGGTTGGGAAGATCTATGCGCAGGCCCACACGTCACAAGCACAGGCAAATTAAAAGCGTTCAAAATTCTGAGCCTCGCCGGCGCATACTGGCATGGCGACCAAAAAAGCGACCAGCTCACAAGAGTTTATGGCATTTGCTATGCAGACAAATCCGGTTTGGAATCTTACCTTGCATTTTTGGAAGAAGCTAAAAAAAGAGACCATCGCCGAATTGGGCAAGAGATGGATTTATACCACATTGAAGACCATAGCCCAGGCATGGTGTTTTGGCACCCGCATGGAGCAGTGCTCGTGAACGTGCTTAAGGATTTTGTTCGCAAAGAAATCGCAAAGCGCGGCTACAAAGAAGTTATAACCCCTGAGATTGTGGACAAATCGCTGTGGATTCGCAGCGGCCATGCGGATAAATACGATGCCAATATGTTCAAAACATTGGCCGGCGAAAAGGAAATGGCTGTGAAACCCATGAACTGCCCTTGCCACATAGAAATTTTCAACAAAGGGCTTAAAAGCTGGCGCGACCTGCCGCTTCGCCTAGCGGAGTTTGGAAAATGCCATCGCAATGAGCCTGCCGGTACCATGCACGGTTTGATGAGAGTTCGTGGATTTGTCCAGGACGATGCGCATATTTTTTGCACTGAGGAACAGATTGCTTCGGAAGTCAGCGATTTTTGCGCTCTGGTAAAAGATTTTTACAAGGTTTTCGGTTTTGAAAATATAACCGTGAAGTTCAGCACTCGGCCCGAAGTGCGAGTTGGTTCGGACGAGCTTTGGGACAAGGCGGAAAATGCTTTGGAAGAAGCCACAAAGCTTGCCGGCTTGAGCTATGCTTTGAACCCCGGCGAAGGCGCGTTTTACGGGCCAAAGCTGGAGTTTGTGCTGAAAGACTCTCTGGGGCGTGATTGGCAGTGCGGAACAATTCAGGTTGATTTCAACATGCCCGACCGCCTTGGCGCAGAGTATGTTGGCAAAGACAATCAAAAGCATGTGCCTGTTATGCTGCACAGGGCAGCGCTCGGTTCCATTGAACGCTTTATAGGCATTTTGACCGAAGAATACTCCGGTGACTTTCCGTTCTGGCTTGCGCCGGTGCAGGTTAGAGTTTTGCCGGTCTCGGAAAAATTCTTCGATTATGCGGAGAAAATTCGCAAAGAGCTTGAAGCGGCGAATATCCGTGCGGAAATTGACAATTCAAATGAGAAAGTAGGGTATAAAATTCGCTTGGGCGAACTCTCGAAGATTCCATATTTGCTGATTGTAGGCGAAAAGGAAATCGCAGAAAACGCGGTGTCTGTTCGCAAGAGAAAAGAAGGCGATTTGGGAAGGAAAAGCATGGAAGATTTTTTGGCAATGACTTAGGGTTATGAGCAGGGAAATAGCAAAAGCGACTTATGAAGATTTACCTGAGATTTTGCTATTGCAAAAGCTGGCATTTCAAAGCGAAGCGCAGTTGTGGCATGATTGTTCCATCAAGCCCATGACACAAACATTGCAAGAGATAGAAGACGAATTCGCAAGAGGCGTGGTTTTTAAATTAATGGATAAGCAGAAAATTGTAGGCTCCATTCGTGCCTGCGAGGAAAATGGCCGTGTTTACATAGCCAAGCTTATTGTGCATCCGGATTACAGGAACGTTGGTTTTGGAGCGAGTTTATTGGCGGCAGTTGAGGAATTTTATAAAGGCCGGAAGTTTGAGTTGCACACAAGCTGCCGGAGCGAGAAAAATTTATACTTATACAGAAAAAACGGATACAAGGAATTTAAGAGAGAAAAAGTCTCTGACGTTTTTGAGTTTGTTTTTCTGGAGAAGTGACTGCTTGCTATATCTTTTTCAAAATCTCGATTAACCCCTCTTTGACTATTGCAAGCGAGTTAGGAATTTCTCCATAGACAGAACCACCTGAAGCGGCGGATTTTGACAAGTAGTCTCTGATTATGGCTTCTCTCATTTTTTTGCCTGCAACTTCGCCGAATAGTTCTTCCGGCGTTATTCCGAGATCAACAAGTTTTTCAACTTTGTCAAAAACCACCCCTGATTTTCCGCTCACATATTGGCTAACAGCAGATTGATGAACACCTAAAACATCTGCAAGCCTAGTTTGGGAAATTTTCTGCCTGTTCATAAAACCTAAAAAGTCGATTTTTGACACAATAAAAGCCTCCTTGCTATAGAATTTAGGCAATTTTCCAATAAAAATCAAGAAAAAAACGTTTTTTTAATTTTTTTTCTTACTTTTTTCAGAAAAATTATCACATTAATAAGAATAACTAATTTCACAATTAGAAATTCTTACAAGCTATCTCCAAAATCCTGCCTGAACTTTGCCATCAGCTTTGACTGCCAATCAGACACCGGTTCAAGCCTGCCATAGAAGAACCTCAAAATCTTAGGTTCCTCGTAGAATCTCAAGCCTTCAACCAATCTACGATTTTCGTAAAGCCAAATCAACCTGTCAATCGCATAATTGACTTGCGACAGCGTAAACACTCGCCTAGGCAGCGCAAGCCTTAGCAACTCCATATTTGAATAATGCTCCTTGCCATCTTCATCTCTCTGCTCGCTAATTGTGCCGCGCTCCATTCCGCGAATTCCGCTTGCGATGAAATAGGCCGAGCCTAATGCGCCGGCTGGATACTGGCTTTGCGGAATGTGGTCGAGAAAAGACATGGCGTCAACGTGGCAACCCAAGCCGCCGGGCGGGGTTATAACGGGAATGCCACGCTTGTCAAGTTCCTTTACCATGTAATCGATAAATATCGGTCCCTGGCTGATCATGTCCTCGTCAAGCGTTTCCTCCAACCCAACAGCAATGGCTTCCATCTCACGCACAGACATTCCGCCATAGGTCAAAAAACCCTCGTACAAAGGTATCAATTCACGCATTTTCAAAAAGTGCTCTTTATCATTTGTGCATATGCCGCCGCCACGCCCAAAACCGAGCTTGCGAGCGGAAAAGTATATGATGTCCGAGAGCTCGGCGTATTTCAGGACAATCTCGTGCAGAGTCATGTCTTTGCAGGCGGCCTCGCGCTTTTTGTTGAAATACAGATTATCGGCCAAAAGGCTGGCATCAAGCACCAGCGGCACTTTGTTGGCACGGCAAACTTTGCTCGTTTCCGCAAAGTTTTCCAGCGAAAACGGCTGTCCGCCAACAAGATTCGTTCCGGCCTCCATGCGCACATAGGATATTTTATCCGGGCCATGCTTTTTGATAACTGCTTTCAGTTGCTCAATATCTATGTTGCCCTTGAACGGCAAGTCGCTTTTTATTTTAAGCCCTTCTTTGATTATAAGCTCATCGACTGTGCCTCCGTTAACCGTGATTAGCGCCTTGGCGGTGGTGAAGTGGTAGTTCGTCGGTACCACGTCGCCCTTTTTGACAAACACCTTTGACAATACGTTTTCGCAAGCGCGCCCTTGATGGGCAGGCAGGAAGTATTTGCAGCCGAAAAATTTCTTTACAGAATTTTCAAGCCGGGTGAAAGTCTCGCTGCCGGCATAGCTGTCGTCTGCGTACATCATGGAGGCAATTTGCCGGTCGCTCATGGCGTTTACGCCGCTGTCGGTCAGCATGTCCATAAAAACATCCCGGTTATGGAGCAGGAAAGTGTTGTTCCCTGCCTCTTCGATAGCCCTGCCTCGCTCCTCAACGGGAATAAGGTTTAGCTTCTGGATAATGCGAACTTTGTGCATTTCCAATGGAAATGCTTCGCCCGTATAGAATTTGACTTTAGCCATTGTTTCCTCTTTTTTACAGGTTAATATAGAATTTTTTTGCAACCAGTACCAATCCTGCGATAATAAATATTGCCGGCAGCAGGTTCACAACATTGATTTTTTTAATTTGGAGCATATTAATCCCTATGCTCGCAACCAGTATGCCGCCCACAGCGCTTACTTCCGTGACAACAGCTTCCAGTTCCGCCACGCTCAAAAACGAAGTTATCCACTTTGCGGAGAGCGCAATAGCTCCTTGGTACAAAAGCAGTGCCCCAACCGAGAAAACTACGCCAAATCCAAGCACGGTGGAAAGCAGCATTGCAGATATTCCGTCTAGCAGCGATTTGGTATATAATATGGTATGGTCGCCCCTAAGCCCGCTATCTATGGCTCCAAGCACGGCCATAGGGCCTACGCAGAACAGCAGGGTTGCAGTGACAAACGCTTCCGCCACAGTGCTTTTGTTCCCCGGAGACATTTTTTTTACCGTGTCTTGAAGAAATTCCCCGGCTTTTTGCAGCCGCATTTCCAGCTTTAAAATTTCGCCTATAGCGCCGCCGGCAGCCAAGCTAATTATGATTAAAATAAAGTTCCCGGTTTTGATTCCCATGGATATTCCCAAAAAGACGATAGCCATGCCTAGCCCTTGCATAATGATGTTGCGTATTCTTTCCGGCACCTGCGGCAAAAGAATTCCCGCCAAGCACCCAACAATCACGGTGGCAGCGTTTATAAATGTTCCCCAAAGCTCAGTCATTGGTGGTAAAGGTAGAAAATGTCTAAAAAGCCTTCAGCTTCCCCTTAACTTCTACTGAATCGCCCTTTTGTCCAATAATGCCAATGCCGTATTGGCTGGCTCGGTGGATTACTTCTTCGCAAAAAGAAAAGCCTGCTATGCCAAGATATACTTTGTAATTTTTATAATGCGGAAAAAATTTCCTGAATTTCTTTACCTTCGTTTCCGCAAACTCATTCACAAAAGCAGGATGAATTCTACTTTTAACTTCAATCAACGCAATGGAATCGCCGTTTATCAAAGCAATGTCAAATTCTATTTCGCCATTTTTGTCCCTGTGGCACAAATTCGGAATCATTTCATCGTATTTAACATAGCCGAATTTTAGTTTTTTCTCAAAAGCTCTTTGAAAGAATTGCTCTGCGTGGTAACCAATATTATCGCTTATGCCACCCATTCTCTTGGATACCCTATCAATCTCGAGACTGGTTTCCTTCATCCTTTCCTTTAGCTGGCGGTCAGTTTCCTTCATCTGGCTGCCAGTTTCCTTTATCTGAAGGCCAATTTCCTTTATCAGTTGCTTGGTTTCCTTTAGCTGACGGTCAATTTCCTTGTCGCTCACAGCCAAACTCGCAACTAAATCTTTCAATTCTTTATCCGTCATAATAACCTCTTGTTAAGAAGTGAATATAGAAATATCCTACGGTTTTGTGGTTAAAATTCCAGTTTTCACATTTAAACTGGAAACCGCTTTTCTGCCAGTCTTTTGCTCCAATTCTTTGCGTGCATTGAGTGCAACTTCTCCACCTCGCTTTGCAACATTTTTATGCTCTTTCAAAGTCCTTGGATTTGACGATTCTGATATGCTTTTTGTCGAAATTTCCGCAAGCATGTTAAGCACAAGCTCCGCAACTGTCCGAATAGCCAAGATTTTTGTAATCCTGCATGGCCTGTTTTATTGATTTTTCGGGGTCTTGCATTTGATTTAG
>WQTK01000193.1 GCA_009786285.1 Candidatus Fibrimonadales bacterium
TCGCTCGTGCGTGTTAACGGCGGAGCACTGACCATGAACGGCGGTGAAATTATCGATAACAATAATATTGGAATTATGCTTTCCGGTAGCGGTGTGGTAGTCAATAGCGGCGTATTCACCATGAACAATGGAGAAATCAGCGGCAATTTAGCGCAGTCAGGTGGTGGCGTGATTGTCAGCGGCGGTACATTCAATATGATTAACGGAATAATTAGTAATAATGCTGCTTCTGGATCTGGCGGCGGCGTGAGAATAACAAGCGGAACATTTACCATGAGCGGTGGCAGTATTAATAGTAATACAGCCAATAATTTGACTGGCGGTGGTGGAGTAGCTTTTGTTAGCGGCACATTCGTCGCAGGCGGTACGGCGAAAATCTTCAATAACACACATGCCTCATTCAATATAAGTCCAAATGTCTATCTCGCAAACGGCACATACATCACAATCTCAACCGAAACTCCGCCTGCATCCGGCATGAACATTAGTGTTTCAACAGAAACGGCAAGCGGCGTTATCGTGGAAAGCGGCGCAAGCCCAAGCGATGCACAGTATTTTTACGCAGACCAAGCGGGAAAAACTGTTGGCTATATCGATGGCACACTGCAAATCGTCAGTACAACATATACCGTAACCTACCACGGTAACGACAACACAGGCGGCACAGCGCTTATAGACAACGTACCTTATATCAGCGGCGCAAGGGCAGAGCTTCTGGGCGCAGGCAACTTATCAAAAACAGGCTATTATTTCAAAATCTGGAACTCGCAGGAAGACGGCTTGGGAGACGATTATTCTGAAGGCGACGAAATTCAAATTGATGATAACACAGAGCTTTACGCAATATGGGAACCAAAAACGCAAATCACAAAGCCAGCTTTAACGCAAAACGAATTCACCTACAATGGCGAAGAAAAAAACGCAGAGCTTGACGCAACCAACGCTGCTTACACGCTGAGCGGAAACAATGCAACCAGCGTAGGCAGCTACAAAGCAACAGTAACCCTAAACAATACAATCCGAACCGAATGGACAGACGGCACAACAGAAGACCTTGAATTTGCCTGGTCAATAGCCAAAGCCAACCCAAGCTACACAACCCCAACCGACTTAGAAGCAACCTACGGCGACCAGCTTTCAGCCATCACATTGCCAAGCGGCTGGACTTGGGAAGGCACAGAAACAGTAGGCAACGCCGGAACGCAAACGCATAAAGCAACGTTCACCCCAACAGACATCGCCAACTACAACACCGCCACAGGCATCAACATAACAATTGCCGTAGCCAAAGCCAACCCAATCGTCCCGGCAGCCCCCGCAAACCTGACCGCAGAAGAAGGGCAAAAGCTAGCGGAAATTGCGTTGCCGCAAAACTGGCACTGGATGAATGAAACAGAATACGTAGGCACCCCCGGGGAGCAAACGCACCAAGCAAAATACGTCCCCGCAGACACGGAAAACTACAACACAATGGCAAACATTGATTTAAAAATAACCGTATCAAGCGAATTAACGCCAATTCTCCATCATGTCCCATATCCCATGTCCCATGTCCCAAAGTATTATACTTTGAAGGGTATTTCATTAGGCACAGCAAAACCAACCGCGCCGGGGGTTTACATCGTGAAAATAGGAACGCAGACGCTGAAGGTCGTGGTGAGGTGATTGCGGAAATAAATTTTCTATATTTCCCTTCAAACACAATATTTCAGAAGGAAGAAGGTAATGGCTACCATAACCAAAGAAAAAACTGCCGAGATTATCGCCAAGTTGGGCAAAAATGCCAGCGATTCCGGCAATGTACGTTCACAGATAGGCATTCTAACGGAACGCATCGCTAATTTAACCGAGCATTGCAGCAAAAACCGCAAAGATGTGCATTCCCTGCGCGGATTGCAAATGCTCGTGTCTAAACGCAAAAGGCTGCTCAAATACTACGCTCGCCAAGACTTGGAAGGCTACCGCGCTTTGCATAAAGAACTCAACTTACGTGGCGGCAACTAAGCCTGCAGGAGAGTATTATGCAAGAATTTAAGATGCTTAAAGCGCAAGAAGCTATCGCTAAACTTCCGGACGGAAGAGAGCTTGTACTGGAGACTGGCCGCCTGGCCAAACAAGCCGCAGGCTCTGCGGTTGCTAGAATGGGCGACGCCTTTGTGCTGGCTACCGTGTGCTATGGCCCGGAAAAGGATGCGGATTTTTTCCCGCTAACTGTTGAGTACAGAGAAAAAGCCTATGCCGCAGGCCGTTTGCCCGGCGGCTATAAGAAGAGAGAGGCTCCTCCGGGAGATGACGAGACCCTCAGGGCGAGGATCATAGACCGGCCCATTCGCCCAATGTTCCCGGAAGGCTTCACCCGCGAGGTGCAGCTAATAGTCCAAGTTCTGAGCGCAGACAAGAATTTTGACGCAGATATCCTTGGCGTTAGCGCAGCAAGCGTTGCCATAGGGCTTTCCGAGCTTCCATTCGAGGAGCAGGTTGCTGCCGTGAGAGTTGCCATTGTTGAAGGCAAGCCCATTATAAACCCCACATACTCGCAATTGGACATTTGCGAGCTGGACATGGTGGTTGCCGGCACGGAAAACAGCGTGTGCATGGTTGAAGGCGGCGCTTACGAAGTTTCCGAGCAAATAATGATAGACGCTATCCAAGCTGGGCATGAGGCTATTAAAGGCTTGTGCAAAGTTCAAGCCGAACTGGTGGCTCGCTTGGCAAAACCGAAAATGGAACTCACTCCAAAAACGGAAAGCGAGAATGCTGTGAAAGTCGCAGAAGCGGTAAAAGCCGCCATCTATGACGAGCTTCACAAAACGCTCCACACACCGATGGTGAAAACAGAGCACTACCCTGCAATGGAGGCTCTTGAAGAAAAAGCCCTTGCAAGCGAGGCTGTCGCCGCTATTGTTGGCGAAGACGATGCGCTCAAGGCTCTTGCGAAAGCGGCGTTCAAGGAAATTGAGCGCGACACAATGCGCAAAATGATTTTGGATGAAGGCGTGCGCATAGATGGGCGCAGCAAAACGGATATTCGCCCGATTGAAATTCAGCTTGGCATTCTGCCTCGCTCCCACGGCTCCGCGATTTTCCAGCGCGGCGAAACGCAAGCGCTTGTCACTTGCACGCTTGGAACAAAGAACGATGAGCAGAGAGTGGAAACATTGCAAGGCGAAGTGTCTAAAAGCTATATGCTTCATTACAACTTTCCTCCCTACTCGGTTGGCGAAGTTAAAAAACTCGGAACTTCAAGGCGCGAAATAGGGCACGGGCATTTGGCAGAACGCTCTTTGAACGCAGTGCTTCCAACGCCGGAAGGCTTTCCATACACAATTCGCATAGTGTCTGAGATAATGGAATCCAACGGTTCCTCTTCAATGGCTTCTGTTTGCGGCGGCTCGCTTTCTTTGATGGATGCCGGAGTTCCTATAAGCAGCCCGGTCGCAGGAATTGCGATGGGTCTCATTTCCGAAAAAGGCTCGGTCAATGAAGGCGGGAAAATAGAGATTCTCTCCGATATTACCGGCACGGAAGACCATCTTGGCGATATGGATTTTAAAGTAACCGGAACGGAAAACGGAATTACCGCTTTCCAAATGGATATTAAAATAAAAGGCATAACTCCTGAGCTTATGGCCAAGGCTCTTGAGCAGGCAAGGCAAGGTCGCTTGCACATTATCGAAAAGATAAAAGAGACTATTTCCGAGCCTCGCGCAAAGCTTTCAAGGCTTGCGCCAACCATGATTCAAATGCGCATTCCTACTACCAAGATTCGCGATGTAATAGGCTCCGGCGGAGCAGTGATTAAAAAAATTCAGTCTCAGACCGGTTGCAAAATTAACATAAGCGATGACGGCAATTTGGAAATAGCCGCACCCGGCGCAAAAGCCGGCGCAATGGCTAAGCAGATGATTGAAGAAATCACGAGCGAACCGGAACCGAACAAAATCTACAAGGGAAAGGTGAAATCAATTCAGCCTTTTGGTGCGTTTGTTGAGATTTTACCCGGCAGAGATGGCTTGATTCACATTTCCGAAATTGCAGAACAGCGTTTGGAAAAGGTTGAAGACGTGTTACATATTGGAGACGAAGTTACCGTGCTTTGTTTAGGTGTTGACCCAAAAGGCAAGGTTAAACTTTCCATGAAGGCGTTATTACAAAAACAGGCAGGAGAAAATGCGACTCAAATATAAAATTCCGCTAATTCTATTTGCGGCCTACATCGTAGTTGTAGGCACGCTTTTGGCAGTGACTTTGGTAAAGTCTGCTGCCGTAAACAAAGAATTTCAATACGAGGCCGCAGAAATCGCGGCAAGGTGGAAGTCTGATATCGTAAAGGGATATTTGGACGCAAAGATCGCGCAATTGAAGGGTCTTGAAACTTCCGTGCTTGCTGTGATTGACTTGGATGATAAAATCAAGGTGGCGAGCTTTGAGAAGATATTGAATTCCATGGCCGAGCAGCCGGCAGTTTCAGATGTTTACGTTGTTTTTGAAAGGGGAGCTGTTTTCAGCGAGAAATTGACTGATCCGGGAATGTACTACAATATAGACGTGTTTCATCCCATAGCAGGCGGCACAGAGACTGCTATAGAAGAAACCTCCGAAGTGGCCGATGATGATGATTGGTACCATATTCCGAAAAAAACAAAAAGGCTTCACCTGACAGAGCCTTATAAATGGAAATATCCGGGTGAGTCCGAAGAACGTGTGATGATTACTTTGAGCAGGCCGCTTTTTGTCAATGGAAATTTTGTTGGTGTGGTGGGAATTGACATGGAACTGGATAAACTGCAAGCTGCGTTGTTTGACAGCATGAAGAATACTCAAATAGGCGCGTATCCGGTTTTTGTTTCGCATGGCGGCTTAAGAGTGGCGCATCCTGATCAAAACAAATTGCTCTCGTCCATTGGAGATGACTTGCCTTCTGAGGAACAGGAGGAGTTGCGTAAATCCATACGGGAAGGCAAGGAACGCTTTGTTATCCAAAAGGCATTGGAAGAGGTTTTCCTTATGCCGTTTGTTCCTATGCGGCTTGATGAAATTGATGAGCCTTGGTCTTTGGCATACGTTATGCCTACCTCTGCAGTTGCAAGCAAAGAGATGAGAACCAGAAAAATTATCGTAATTCTTGTTTTCGCCAGCGCGATTTTGTGGGGGCTTTTCTTGGTATGGCTTATGTCGAATGTTTTCAAAGGCTTAACCAACACCTGCGCAACTCTTAGCGAAATGACCAAAGGAGAAGGAAACTTGGCCATTCGGCTGAAGGTTTACAGCAAAGACGAGCTTGGAGAAATGGCTGTGGGATTGAATGCGCTGATTGAAAAATTGCACGCCACAATAAAAACAACGCAAGGGGAAGCAAAGCGGCTGCTGGGCGCATCTTCTGATTTATTCAAGCTTTCCCATAAATTGTCCGAGTCTTCCGAGGTAGCTCTTGAACAGTCGGAAAATGCGTCAAAATCTACCAAAGACACAAGCGATAACGTGAAAACCATAGCAGATGACGTGCAAAGAGTTAGCTCCAACGCAAACGAGCTTGCTGCCACAGCGGGCCAGGTTAGCTCAAATATGAATTCCGTTGCCGGTGCAGTAGAAGAAATGAGCGCAAGTTTTGCCCAGATAACGAGCAATGCGAATGATTCCAGAAAAATAGCAGTGGATGCCACGCAAAAATCCAGCGAAGCTACCGAGGCTATGAATAAACTTGGGATGGCGGCAAAGGAAATTGGCCATGTTACGGACATCATTAAGAAGATAGCGGATAAAACCAATTTGCTTGCGCTAAATGCCACTATAGAGGCGGCGAGCGCAGGCGAGGCCGGCAAGGGCTTTGCAGTTGTGGCTGCGGAAATCAAAGGTCTGGCAAATCAGAGCGCATCTAGCGCAGACGACATTGCCAACCGCATAGAAAGCATTCAAAAGGGTACGAATGATGCTGTAAGTGTTATAAACAATGTTTCTGCCATAATCAGTAAAATAAACACTTCTATTGATTCCATAGCAGACAATGTTCAACAGCAAACCTTGGTTAACAACGAAATCGCGCGCAACGCAGAGAACGCAAATAATGATGTGAAGCGCATGGTTAATGCGGTTAACGAGATTGCGCAGTCAGCGAATGTTTCCGCTCAAAACGTAAACACCGTGGCTGAGGGCGCGATAAGCGTTTCTGAGAACGTGAACATTCTTTACAGCGGTGCGAAGGACTCCAACACAAATTCCGTTGATTTGGAAAAAACTGCGGATAAGTTGAAGATCATGGCTGAGAATTTGGATTCTGTAGTGAGCAAATACACGACTTAAATTTCATTGCAGCGCAAGGTTATTCGCTGCAAATGGAACCATTGCTAAGAAATTGTTGATTGTTTTGCATGTTTTGAATTCACCGCAAGCACCGCAGTTTACAACGCCTTTTCCGAAGGCGCATTTTCTTATTTCGCATTCTGAGCAGTGGCCTACCTGCACTCCTTCGCCTTTGCAGGAAGAGCAGTTAATCATTTCAGGCGTGAAATTGAAATTATGCGCTTTTGTCCATTCGATGGCGGTTTTCTCTCTCAGCGCTTGGTCGTTGTTTTGCATGGCCAAGTAAGCGCCGCATTCGGCGCAATTTAATCCGCAATAAGCAATTAAGCCGGTAGTTTTGGGCATAGCTTTTCTCCTTTTTTGTTTAATATAGAAATATTTTCTATATTAATGTTTACGCAAACATCTTTTTTAAGAAAATCCGCTTAAAACTCTCCCATCTTCCTGCGAGCTAGGTCAAGGCTCTTTCTTGCTTCAATATTATGCGGTTCAATTCGCAATAGCGTTTCGTAATCTGCGATGGCTCTGTCGTAGTTTTCCATTAGGAGGTAAGCGTTGCCACGAAGCAATAGATATGTTGGATAGTCTGGCCTGAGCAAGAGTGCGGTGGTAAAATCGGCGCTGGCTTTGTAATATTCTTTGTTTTGGAGGTATGAACTGCCACGACCAAACAGGTAGTTGAGATTATTGGGTTTGATTTTGAGCGCGGCTGTGTAGTCTGCGATGGCTTTGTTGTATTTTTCCTTTAAGAAATATTTGCTTCCTCTTTTGAACAGGTAGTCGGGGTCTTCGAGATTGGCATTGGATTTGGCTGCATAGCTTGCGATGGCTATTATGGAAATGGCAATGATTGCTATTCCAATGGCAATGTTTCTTTTGCCGGCATTTTGCAATTTTTGGCGAAGGTTGTTTTCACAGTGTATGAGTAATTTGTTGATGTGGTTTAGCATGGGCGGATCCGGTTTACAACTCATTCGTAATGCCCTTTGCAACTTTTTATCTCTATACATTCATTTAGAATTCTATAAACAATTCTATTCGAATCGTCAATTCGTCTTGACCACCAGCCGGATAAATCTCCTTTTAAAGGTTCTGGTTTGCCAATGCCTAATTAATGCCAACTGAACGAAATCATATTGTTCAATAGCCATAGATATTTCTCGTTGTCCCTTGACTTTTCCTCAGAAAAAAGTTATAT
>WQTK01000194.1 GCA_009786285.1 Candidatus Fibrimonadales bacterium
GCCCGGCACAGGTGTGTAAGCCGAGCAGACGGCTTCCAAGCCTTCCTTTTCAATATCGCCAACTGCGCCGTTTGGCGTGTTGTGGTAGCCGGCGTCAATTGCCACTACTCCGGTTTTCAGCCACTTTGTTTTTATGAATTCGGGAATGCCAACCGCTCCAACAACAATGTCTGCCTGACCCACTATGCGTGGCAAATCTTTTGTTTTGCTGTGGCAAATTGTCACTGTGCAGTTTTTGTTCAGCAACATTGCCGCCATAGGTTTTCCAAGAATCGCGCTGCGGCCAACTACAACGGCATGCTTGCCTTCCAATGGGATTTTGTAATGCTCCAAAAGAGTGATTATGCCTTTTGGCGTTGCGGAACCATAGGCTCTCTCGCCCATGCTCATAAGCCCAAAGCCCAAAGAAGTTACGCCGTCAACATCTTTTTCTATTGCAATTGCGTCAAAGCACTTGCGCTCGTCTATATGTTTTGGAACTGGGTGCTGCAACAAAATTCCCTTCACTTTGGGATTCTCGTTTAATTCTTTTATTTTTGCTAAAAGCTGTTCTGTGGTAGTTGAAGCAGGCAGCAAAACAGGCAGGCTTTCAAGGCCAACCCTTTTGCATGCGTTGCCTTTCATTTTTACGTAAGTTGCGCTGGAAGGGTCATCGCCTACCAATATCGTCGCGAGGGTCGGTTGGGGCTGAATATTTTCAGCCCTTACGATCATCTCCTTAAGGTCCTGCTCAATTTGAGCGGCTAAACTTTTGCCGTCTAAAATCATTTGCCTTTTTCAAAGCGAATAAATTGTACGACTTCCAGTTTTGAAACGCCAAGCTTCTTTTTCTCTTCGGCAAGCACGTCGCGCACAACTTTCTTAGGATCAATGTAAAATTCCTGATCCAAAAGACAGAATTGCTTCAGAGCTTTTTTGACACGGCCTTCAACGGCACGGTCAAGAAATTCTGGCTTCGTTTTGCCTTCGTTAACAACCTGCTCTTTAGCTATTTCCCTTTCTTTCGCGATAAGCTCCGGGGCAAGGCTGCTCTCGTCAAGAGCCATGGGATTAGAGGCCGTTACATGCAAAGCGATTATTTTCGCAGATGCCTGAACTGCTTCTTTGCCGCCGTTTGGGTTGCCTTCGTAAACGAGTTTTGCGATTGCGCCTATTTTGCCGCCCATGTGCGAATAAGAAGCGACCGCTTCGCCAGCTCCAATAGAAGTGACAGCGAATCTGCGAATTTCAATTTTTTCGCCTATTTTTGCCAAGACCTCATCTATGCGGCTGGCAACAGTCAAGGAACCAACGGGAAGTTTAAGCACTTCGTCCACGGATGCCGCATTGCTCGCTTTTATCGCTTCCACAATGTCTGAACCGAGTTTTCCGAAATCGTCGCTTTTTGCCACAAAGTCTGTTTCGCTGGTAAGCTCAAAAGCAAAAGCTTTGCCGTCCGTTGATCCAACAAACACTGCGCCTTCTTTTGCCTCTTTGTCTGCGCGTTTCGCAGCGACAGCCGCGCCTTGCTTGCGCAGGTATTCCACGGCTTTTTCAATATCGCCTTCGCAGGCAACCAGAGCTTCTTTGCATTTCATCATGCCCACGCCGGTTTTTTCGCGCAGGCTATTTACCATTTGTGCGGTTATCGCTGCCATTATGCTTTCTCCTCTGCCGGTTTTTCGGCATTTTTGTTTTGGCGGGCAACCACGTTTGCCGCCAGGCAATCCACAATCAGCGAAACGGAGCGCAAGGCATCGTCGTTTGCCGGGATTGGGTATTGAACGAGTTCAGGGTTTACATTTGTGTCGCAAATTCCGATTATGGGAATGCGCAAGCGGCGAGCCTCGGCAACAGCGATGTGCTCGTGGTTCAAGTCCGTGATTACAACAACCCCTGGGAGCTGGCTCATCTCTCTTATGCCGCCGAATACGTTTAGCAGTTTAGCACGCTCGCGATTTTTGTCCAAAACCTCTTTTTTGCTCATCTGCTTGAAAATGCCTTGATTTTCCATATCGTCTATTTTGTCAATCTGCTTGATTGACTTGCGCACGGTTTGGAAATTGGTGAGCATTCCGCCGAGCCAGCGGTTGGTTACATAAAAATGCCCGCATTTCGCGGCAGCGTCTTCCACTGCTTTGCGGGCGGTGGCTTTGGTGCCTACGAAAAGAACGGTGCGGTTATTGCCGGAAATTCTGGCTATAGCTTGGCACGCAACCTCTAGAAGGGAGAGGGTTTTCTCCAAGTTCAGCACGTGAATGCTGTTCTTTTCGGTTAAGATGTAGGGTTTCATTTTGGGGTTCCAGCGACGGGTCTGGTGTCCAAAGTGGCTACCTGCGGCCAGCAGGTCTTCGATTGAAGGCAATTCTGACATATCATTCTCCTATTTGGTTGTTCTACCCGACTGTTTATACATCCGAACCATTTTTCATGGCCACCTAGGATGCTGAAACGCAATCGGTGATTGTTTATGGGTTATAAAATATAGAAAATTTTTGCGGATTTGTCAATGTTTTTGTCACTCTGTGGGACAGCCGCCTGTGCAAATCTGCAATCAAGCGGCTTTACGCCATTGACTCCACCACGATAACGCTGTTTGGCACGATACTGAAAGGCACAGGGAAGCCTTGCTACGCAGACGGCAGGCGGAAAGGCGGCATAAAAGCGTACACGGTGATAAATGATTACAATAAACATGAAAAGACTGCCAATAGCAAAAGAGACAGATTTAATATGGCTATTTTGCCAAGCGAACAAGGTGATTTAAAAGCGTATTTATTTTATAGTAAGGTATTTTAGGAAGCTCCATGCGCAACGCTTGTGTTGAGCGTACTTTGGACATCGCTTGTGGCGGCTGGGATTTTGGTCGTTTTTATGAAGAGGTAATTTTCTATTTTACCCCTATGCTCCTCTATCACGGAACAAATTAAATGCCATTATCCCCCGATTGGTGGAAACACGCCGTTATATATCACATTTACCCCAAGAGCTTCAAAGACGGCAACAACGATGGCTTTGGCGACATCCCCGGCGTAATAGCAAAATTAGACTACCTGGCAAACCTCGGCGTTGATGCAATCTGGCTATCACCGGTTTATTCTTCTCCTATGATAGACGCTGGCTACGACATAGCAGATTACAAAAACATAGACAAAGAATACGGAACAATGGAAGACTTTCGTCGCTTAATGGACGATGCTCACAAAAGAGGAATTCGTGTGATAATGGACTTGGTGCTAAACCACACTTCAGACCAGCATCCTTGGTTCATAGAATCAAAATCTTCTGCAGACAATCCAAAGCGAAATTGGTATATATGGCGACCGACTCCGAATAACTGGAAAACCAACTTCGGCAAAAAAGCATGGCAATATGATGAAGCGACAAAAGAATATTACTGCCACTCTTTTTTCAAAGAACAACCGGATTTAAATTGGAGAAACCCGGAAGTAAAAGAGGCGATGTTCGACATGATGCGCTATTGGCTGGATATGGGCGTTGACGGATTCAGGCTTGATGTTATAAATTTGCTGTTCAAAGACAAGGATTTCAGAGACAATAACTTCAGATTTTTTGGAAAATCAGAAGTTTACAATCGCAACCAGCCGGAAATGTACGATCTGCTCCGAGACTTCAGAAAATTGCTGGACAGCTATCCTGATAAAACAAGCGTTGGCGAAATTTACACGCCGCCGCCCGGCAATCCGGCTTTGGCCGCAAGCTTTTTGGGCAACGGCTCTGATATGCTGCACTTGGTTTTTGATTTTTCGCTCGTATTCTCATTTTGGAAAGCATCGTCTTATTGCAGAATAATCAACCGCTTTTACAAAAAAATACCTGCTATGGGCTGGCCTTGTTTTTTTCTCTCAAACCACGATATAGGAAGAAGCCTCAACAGAATGGGCTGGACTTTTCACAAATACGAAAAAGCAAAGCTGCACGCAATTCTGCTTCTCACTTTGAAAGGAACGCCGTTTGTCTATTATGGCGAAGAAATAGGAATGGAAAATGTGAACATACCAAAAAAACATATCAAAGATTTATATGGCAAATTGCTATATCCTTTTTTCAAAGGCCGTGATCACGGTCGCACGCCTATGCAATGGGATGGTAGCAAAAACGCCGGATTCAGCGAGCAAACTCCGTGGCTGCCAATATCTCAAAGCTATAAAACGATTAATGTTGAAGCGGAAGAAAAAGATGCGAATTCTGTTTTGAGTGTTTATAAAAAGTTGATGGCATTGAGAAAAGAAAATAATGTTTTGCAAAGCGGCAATATTCATTTTGTGAATAAGGGCAAAAATAATATTCTGATATATTCCAGAAGAATTGAAATGGAAGAGATAATAATAGTGCTGAATTTCAGCAACAAAAAGAACATGGCAAATATCGGGGCAGTTGGCGAAACTTCAAAAGTTATTTTTTCTACGCATCAATGCACAAAGATTGAAGAAAATAAAATTATGTTGCAGCCTTTTGAAGGGGTTATTGTGAAAAAGGGGTGGTGGTAGCGGGCTTTTGTCATGAAGTTGAAAAGATAGAGCCACAGGTCGCAGGTAGTTTTGAATCAAACCACTAGCCTATAAGAGTAGCTCGAAATTTTTTCTATATTTATCATTAATGGCGAACATTTGCATAAATAGGACTGGCAACTCTGCGCGGCAGGCTCCTTTTTTATTATTGTCTGAACCAGAATTCACAGAATTTTCAGGATTATCAGAATTTTTTAACTCTCAACTGGCCACTAAATCAGCGTTCACTATAGTGAACGGAACGTGCAAAGATAAAGATAGAAAAATATTGTCTGAACCCCGATTTTCAGAATTCTGGGATTTACAGGATTTTAACTCTCAACTCTCAATTCTCAACTCTCAACTTTCTTAAAAAAAGGATTTCAATATGAAATGTTTATTTCTCTTTTTGCTTTTCGCAGCAATCGCATCTTACGCCAAAATCGTGGCTGTTTTGGAAATAACCCCTGTTGACGAAACGGTAGGGCTGAAAATAGCAGAATACCGCCACCTTACGGACGAACTGCGGACACGGGCGAGAGAGGCTTTGCCGAGAGACTACACTGTTCTCACCAGAGACAACATAATATCGCTTATGCCTCCGGATTCAGAGCAAGCCGATTGCCTTGCCGAAAGCTGTGCTGTGGAAATAGGCAGGGCAATAGGAGCGGAGTATGTGACGCAGGGATTTGTGGGGCACTTTGGCGATATGCTTACGCTGACTGTTGAGCTTTACGAATCCATGAGCGGAAACATGTTGGGGAGCTTTGTGACCGAGAGCTACAGCATAATGGGGCTTTTGGGTACGATAAGGGAAAAATCGCAGACTTTGTTCGCAAGCATCAAGCCGGATGGCGAGCCAAAGCAGGGCGATTACGCTGCGAGAAGCAAGGCGGCTAATGAGGCGGCGAAAGATGCCGTGAATGGACCGGCTGGCAAAAGCGAAGGCGGCGGTTGGGGTTTGCGTAACTGGACTCGTGTTGCGGCTTATGCTTTGACTGCTGGTTGTGTTGGCATGGCGATATACAAGCATACGAAGGTGGAAGACAGCAAGGACAAGCTTTCCAAGCTGGACAAGAATTTGCCATTGGAGTCAGGCTTTGACGATTGGCACGAAAGCTATGTGTCTTCCATTGACGCAGCTAAAAGCAACGAGAAGCAGCGATTGATTTACGGTATTAGCGCAGGGGCATCGGCTCTTGTAGTAGTTTTGACATTTGTTTTTTAGGAGAGATTATGAATAGGTTTGATTTTGTTAAATTGAGAGTTCTGAAAATCCTGATAATTGGGTTTATCGGGTCAGTGGCGTTTTCCTGTATGTCGGACTATGAGATGCCGCCATCGACATACAAAGAGCTTGCAGAGCTTCACGGCTTGTCATCGTCGTTGCTGTTGTCTTCGTCTTCGAGCGTTGGAAGTTCGTCAAGCGTTGAGGCTGCTAGCAGCAGTTCGGAGCTACAGCCGAGCAGCAGTTCAGCGGTTCCAAGTTCATCCAGCGTTAATTTGTGCGCAAGTTTTACTGATGATACAACAATACCGCATTATGGCCAAGACAAACTTCAATTTTGCGATAAGCGTGATGGCAACAAGTATGTGTATGTGGTTATTGGCGCAGGTTCAACGGCTCAGACATCTAAGGATAGAAATTCTGCCTGATTAGATGTAAATATAGATTATTTTTTGCCACTGTGTCAACTTTTTTTGCAAAAAAATGAAAAATATTGTATTTTATTAGTTAAATTTATACTTTTTACTACTTTAATAAGTTTTATTTATCATTTATTAAATGATACTTTTTACGCCATTTGCTCCCAAAAGGCACTTTTGCACAATATTTTCATCAGCCGTTTTTACGCCGCTGTCTTTTTGTCCCTTGCTATTTTAGTTCCTCTATACATTTCGCCGCTATTGACCACTCCCCAAGCTATTTTTACAAGCCTGTGCGCGACAGCGACCTGGGCCACCCTCGCAAGCTTGCCCTTGGCTCTCAAACGCTCGTAAAGATTATGGCAAGCAGCATCATACTGAACGGCGGTATTTGCGCACATGTGCAAAAGACCCCGCAGATAGCTGTTGCCAACCTTCACCATGTGGGTCTTGCCCTTAACGGTCTTGCCGCTCTCGTGCACCTTCACGGCATAGCCGAAGAACGCCGACAGCTTGCCCGGTGTTTCAAAGCTTGCGAAGTCCTTGGCGCACACAAGCATGACGGCGGCGGTCTTGGCCCCTATCCCTGTTATGCTCTGGAGCAGCTTGTAATGCTCCGGGTAGATTTCCCCCGCAAGCTTGCAAAGCTCCTTTTCCAAATCCGCTTGCATGTCGCCGCAGTAGTCAAGCAGCCCGGACATGGGGTTTAGAATATAGTCCGTCTTGCTCACAACAAGCTTGGCGGCATGTATTCTGCACCGTGCCTGCGCCGCCATCTTCGCGAACCCCTTGAGCTGCGAGACTATGACTTTCGCCCTTGCCAGCTTGGGCGGAAGCATCTTCCACTCCCGCAGCTTCTTGCCTTTTTCCTTTGCGTATCCGGCAAGGTCTATGGCATCTTCGGGGTCGGTCTTTGCCTTGCGGCCCTCGCTCTGCGTCCATCTGGTGTAGCGCAATGGGTTCACAACCTTTACAAACCTGCCCTTGCTCGCTATATACGAGGAAAGCCTGTAGTGGTAATTTCCCGTGGCCTCCATGACGAACTCCGCATCTTCTGGAGCTTCTTTAAGCAACTTGCGGAATCCCTTTGTGTCGTTGGAGTATCTGGCATCGCAGCCTTCCCAATGTGCATCGAAATACAGGTGCGACACGTCTATGCCCACAACTGGGCGTTTCTTTTTTTCCATTCTTCCCTCTCCTCTCTGTTCGGTGTTTCGCGCTCATGGGATAAAAGCCGTCAATCTAAAGGCGCGCGCTGGGCGCAGTGTTTTTTCCCGGCTGGTTTATTTGCCATAAGCGTTTTCCCCGTCCGCAGTCCATCATGGATGACGCGCGCGAGGCGCAATGTCTTTTGTCCGGCTGGAGCGGGCGGGATTAG
>WQTK01000195.1 GCA_009786285.1 Candidatus Fibrimonadales bacterium
AAGCGGGCTTCCGGATGACCAACTGGGGCTTCGAGGCTTGGAAGAAGACCGCATGGACTGGGCTAACGGCATGCCAACTCCGTTCCGCCTTTCTGAGCAGTTTGAGTTAGTAGGTGGCAACAGAGTGTTCTTTATGCCTTCAGGGGGAGCGCTTAGAAACAAGCCTATCTGGAGCGCAACATCTCAAAATGAAACCGGAGTGTGCGAATATAAATTCGCCGCCATAATTTACGATACTGACAAAAGCGTAAACTGCTCCTTTAACCCGAACAACAATACAGCCGGTTGGAACGCAGCCGCTTGGGAAAAAGGCATTGTTATGCCCACATTGGACACAAACCGGAAAATGGTGTTCAACAGTGCTGCTGCAACCAAGGCTTGCTCCAGAACAAATGAATCCACTAACAACGCATGCGTGTATGCGGCTGGCAGCATCCCATCCAATTGCATTGCCGGTTGGACTGCGCCGAACTTCAAAAGAGCCTTTGACGCAGACTCTGTCCAGAATATTGTTCGCTGCTATGATATGCCATTTAAGCGTAACATTGCCGGATCGTGGGAATTCAACAGCAACAAGCTTTGCAGAAACAACGGTGCTGTGGACTTAAATGGCAACTGTTCCAGCTATGGAGGCTATTTGGGCGGTTTTTTCCCTGATGAGTTGCAAATAAGAGAAGATGTAGATTACAGCACATGCGAGAGCTGCGATGCCAAACAGACAGCTACCGGCTGGCAAGATATTGCCGCTACTGAGAACCGCTGGTGCAATGAAAGAGCTTGGAGAGGCACAGGCAATAGAACTGGGGATTTAAGCAATGCCACTGCCGCCAATATTGATGCTCTTATGACAGGCGCAGGCTGCTCAGCGGTAATTACCTCTGCCAATACGACCAATCTTCTCGCCACTGCTACGAATGGCAATCCCGGACAAAGAAACTTCTTTTTCTGCTTTGAGAGCCATGCCGAGTTTACTTATGAGAAGGGACAGGAGTTTTTCTTTAACGGCGATGATGATGTTTGGGTGTTTATAAACAACAGGCTTGTTATGGATTTGGGCGGCGTCCATTCCGCGCTTCCCGGCTATGTCAACTTGGATACCATCAGAACCCCGGAGCGTTTGATAGAAGGCGAGAAATACAATATGGACATGTTCTTCTGCGAAAGAAACCAGAACCAGAGCAATGTTCGTGTAACAACCAATATGTACTTTGCGCAAAAGAATCTCCTCAGCGTTAAAGGCAACGCAGGCTCTACTAACGGCGCGCAAGTTTGCATTGAAAGCAGCGGCGGCGACGGCTCTTGCTCCGACCTGCTCGGCAAAGGAAACGGTGTGGACAGCACATTGTGCGGCGATGAAATGGGCAATATTTTAGACTACTATATGCTCAACCGCAGAGGCGAGCAGCTTCTCCTTAGCCACACCAATACCGAACATTGCGAACAAAGCGGAGACGACCTTGCTTGCTATGGCAACGCCCCAAGCGGAATAATCCTCATTGACTATTTCAAAGATCCAATGGGTGCTGTGAACGGAGTTCGCACCAGAGCCCCATACCAAGGCCTGATGGGTTCTTATAAAGTTTATGCGAAAATAAAACCGGAAGAAATTGATAAATATCCAAATGCCACGCCGCTTCTAATAACCTCTTTCACCGCAGGCGCAAAAACTTTCCCCGTTTGGGGAGATATTCGCGGCGATGACGGGAATCTGATTTATTCTCTAGGCCCCAAGGACAAATACACAGTTTCCGGCAAACTGGTTTCCATTGCCTTTGCCGGCGGTGGCTGGGATTGCGCAGACCGTGACCGCTACGGAACACCGGGATGCGAGTTTACAGTATTGCTCGCCCCTGCGTCTGAAGGCGGCAGCTATGGCCAGCTTGTGAACATCACACAGGTGTCAAATCCAATAGGAGCAACGTCGGCAAGATATGAAAACTTGAGATTCTTTACGGACTCCCTTGGTGAAAATGAAGTTCAGGCTACCCAAACTTTTACAATACCATCAAATAAAAACGAGGGGCCTTTCCCCGGCTTGCTGGTTCTTTGGGTCACAGGAGATTACATGGCAACCGAAGATGTTATTCACACCATCAGCGATGAGTTGAATGTAACGGTTTATTTGCCTCGCCTTGATTTTATAAACCCCTCCGATACCAGCAGCCCAAACCCTGCGCCGCTTGCCTATAACTTGCAAACAAAGGGCAGCGAGTTTTCTTTGACTCCTGTTGAATCTTGCGCTGATCATCCGGAAGGAGGAGCAAGGTGCATGAGCGTTTTGATAGGCACGCCTATGGAAAGAGCGGTTGCGGCTTATGATATTTCAGTGGTTCCAAAAGCGCTTTGCACAACGTGCAATTTCCCGTTGACACTGAACGCTTGGGTGACGGATGAGAATTCGGATACCGCAAGCAACATTTCCAGCTCTCTGATAATCCAGTCCAGCCCTACCAACGGAGGCGAGATTGTGAATGGAGTCTCTGCATTCACAGCAAGAGGCATGTATGCGCTAAATCCTGATTCATTTGCCCATTTCACCATTCGCGGCCCTTCCGCAAAGCATGAAACTTTTGCGAGATGGGATTCGCTGTTGTTTGATAGACCTGTTGTTCCGTATCCTGTGAAGGCGGAGATTTACGACAGCAATGGCGATGGCATTGGAGATTCCCTGAGAGTTTATTATAACAAGCCATTCCCCAAAGACGGCGAAGGCAGATCTGATTCTTTGCCATCCATGCTGGAAGTCACTTGGGAGCAAGGCAATACGTTCCTGTTCGGAAAAGGAAAACCAAAGGGAGACACAGCGTTCACCGCCAACGAAAATTATCTGACGGATTACAATTATTGGAACGGAGGCTATGATGGCGAAGGCAGTTTCCAAACAAAAATAGAAGATTCCATTTTGGTTGTTTATGGAGATAACTTGAGCAAGAAAATCAAAACTTTCGTAGGTCCCGGAGACATATCAGTAAAAAGCTGGGCTACCTTTATTCCTCCAAAAAGCAAGGGTTCTGAAACGACTGATTTCTTCTTTAAGGTGAATATAGAAGACAAAATACCTGCGATAGTTATCAAAGCCACTTACAAAGCCGATGAAGTCAACTCCAGTTGCGGAACAAGCTCGTTGAGATGCAAAGACGTTATCACGCTTTCGCTTTCCGAGCCGGTAAAGGTTACAGAAAGCGTTCCAGATACCGCATACAGGGCTGCGTTCGCATACAAGCTAATAGAAAGCCGTGCTTACGCAACCTTCGAATATTTCAATGCGGAAAAAAATCTGCCTACCAATATACGCTGGAATAAAAGTGCGACTGTTCCGCCTGATGGAGCAAAAAGAGACAGCATTGTTTATTTGACTTATGCTCGCTATAGGGACTTGACTGATACCACCAGCACCCCAATGGCTGGAGACAGCGTAAAGTTTGTTTCCCTTGAACAGTTTGGCTACTTTGCCCTCACAGACTGGGAAAACAACAGCCCAAATCCAAGAGAAATAGGCAGGCGGCTTGAAGGCACAAATCCATTCAAAGTGGATGATATACGCATAACTCAGTTGGACCCGGACAAAGATGTTTTTGACTTGGTGCTGGATAGCATATTCGGGGCTGGCAAAGATACTGTGTTCAACAAAAACAAGCAAGTTGCGATTATTCCTACCCCCGGCGACTTTACAAGAGATAGCATAGGCAAATACTTGCCAGGCTCCATAGGCCAGTTGCTAAAACCCGATGTTGCCAACCGTGTAGGCAATCTTCAAGAGAAGATGAAAGGAGATACCATTCCTCTAGACAGCATAGTATTCTACGCCAAAGCTTATTACCACACAAATTTGGGCGGCTTTGTTGTTGAGGGTCCATACATACAAATAAGGTGCAGCGATCCTATTTTCAAAGGAGATTGCAGAAATTCAGATACCAAAGGCATTTATTTGGCTTGGAATTTGAAAGACGCAAAGAATCGCTGGGTTGGCGCAGGCGCATATGTTGAGGTGTATGATTTCTATTGGCGAATCAAATACAAAAGCATAAATGAGACCTATGACCATGTAAGGAAGCAGATAGAGATGATGGGCGTTAGGAGGGAATCGAATAAGAAATAAGACCGGATTTGAATTCCAAAATTCGGTCTGCGTATTGCTCGGCAAAATTCAATTCATGCGTGCTGAGCAGTACGGCTATGTTTTCTTCTTTTGCCTTCTTTTTCAGAAATTCAAATAGCCTTATACGATGCGAATAATCCAAAAACGCAGTAGGCTCATCCATAAGCAAAATTTTTGTGTCTTGAGCGAGCGCACGGGCCAGTGCGACTCTTTGCTTTTCTCCATCGCTAAGGCTGCTGACTCTGAACTTTGCGAAATGCGCAGTTTCGGTTTGCTCCATAGCAGAGTTTATTTTGTCGATGTCTTTTTGTTCTAGTTTGCCGAAAGCGTTGGTGTGCGGGCTTCTGCCCAAGGCTATAAAGTCAAAGACTCTTATATTTGTTTCCGCCGGGAAGTTTGCCGGCACAAAAGCTATTGTTTTTGCGTCAAAAGCAGGAAGCGTGCCTGAGAGCGGTTTTATCAGGCCTGCGATGGTTTTCAGCAGAGTGCTTTTTCCGCTGCCGTTTGGGCCAATCAAGCAAGTGAGGCCGCTTTGCAATTCAAACGATAAATTTTGCGCAATCGGTTTTCTGTATCCGATTGAAAGGCCACTAGCCGCCAGCCATTTGCCACTAGCCATTGCTATGCACTGCCATTGCGAATTCTTTCATTAAGCTTGCGTCTAAATTCTGCTCCCAAATAGTTCCGGTCACAATTACGTTTGCTCCGGCTTTTATACGAGCTTGCGCGTCTTGCGGAACAGTTATGCCGCCGCCGGCGATGATATTCAGTTTTGTGGCTTTGCGTGTTAAAATTATGTGTTCCAATGGAACCGGATTTTCTGCGCCGCTGCCGGCTTCAAGGTATGTCCATCGCATGCCCATAAGCTCTGAGGCTATTGCGTGCGCCATTGTGAGCTTGGGTTTGTTTGCGGGTATGGCTTTTGTATTTGAGATGTATTCCACGGTGGTAGCGGGGCCGCTGTTAATCAGCATATACGCTGTGGGAAAAGCCTCTATGCCGAGTGCTTTTACAATCAAGCCGCCACGGAGTTGTTCTTCAATGAGATACTGTGGGTTTCTGCCGCTGACAAGGGATGTGAAAAGCATTGCGTCAAAGCCCGGCACAACTTGCGAAGCTCCGCCCGGGAACAGGACAATTGGGATGTCTATTGATTTCTTCAATTCTGCGACTTTCTTTGGCAAGCTAGCGTTGCCGACCAATGATCCGCCTACCAAAATCAAATCTGCGCCGTTTTCATGCGCCATTTTTCCCGTTTCCAAAAAAGCATCGCTTTCCGAAGCATCGGGGTCCAAAAGCACAGCAAAAAGCGCCCTTTCTTTTATTTTAGCGATCAACTTCTCTTCAATCATGTGAAGAAAATTAGAAAATATTGATTAGCTCAGACTGGAATTTGCAATTTAAAGAGAAAACCCTATTGTCTGAACTGGAATTCACAGAATTTTCAGGATTTACAGAATTTGCAAAATTCACCTTGTAGAGACGCAATGCATCTCTACAAAACCATTTAAATCGTTTAACCAAGAAAATCATGGTTTGGACGTTTTAAAAAATCCAAACTATATGTGCCTGCAAACAGTAGACTGAATGGCTGCCTTGGCGATTTTATAAATCTTGCGCTGAATGCGCATAGTTTTAACTAGCGGTTTTAGAAAATAAATTTTCCCACAGTCACTCCTATTACCAATCTGCGCAAGTTGTGCCGGTAACTTCTGAACCATAGATATAATGATAAGTTCCATAGCCGAAGTCGCATTCCAGTTTATAGCCTGACGGGCATGAGCTTTTATATGTAGCAAACTCACCGAAATCAGGATAATTGAAGTTGTTGTTGCAATCAGCGCTGGTTAGTGTTCCTGATTTGATTATTACACACTCTTTCAAATCATCAAAATCCTCATAGGTAATATAGCATGCTCCGGAAGCGGTATTGGAGTTTGAGCTTGTGTTGGAGCCGCCACTGCTACTGCTTGGCTTAATTTCTGAACTGCTGCTAGGCTTTACAGAAGAACTGCTGATAGGCGTAAAGTTCGAATTACCCTTGATGCAACGAACGGAGAGTAGGGAAGACTTATTTTCGTCACTCCCGCTTGTTGTTTTGTTAGAATTCATATATATATACAATTTGTAGGCGTATGAGGCATCTTCCTGAGTTGCAGTCCACCAGTAGCCGTGTGTGCTATAGCTAACATTATTATCGAAAAATTGGTCATCATGGACATCTTCGAAACGGGAAAGGTTAAAGTTAAACCAACCGCCTCTTTGTGTTAGAAAGGTATTAATATTTTTTTCTAGATGGCTTTCTAGCGCATCCCATTCATCTACGCTGGGCAAATGCCAGCCAGTGGGGCAAGCGTTCATGGCCGTTGCCCAGTTATACAGGCGACCGTATTTTTCGCAGTTGTGTGGATAGTTCTTATAGCACACATTGGCTGTGTTATTTGGAACTTCGTAATTCAGATTTTCTGCCATCCATTGTTGTGTGCATATTTTTATGGTGTTATAAGTTTTGCCGTCTCTGGGATCGGTAAATGAGCCGCTAGTTATACTGTTGTCATAGCAGTACTGCGTACTATCAGTAGACTGCGTACTATCAGTTTCAACCGACGAACAGGAAAAGGTGAATGCCAAGGCAAGCGATACGCAAGCCACCACGAGAAAACGATTAGTTTTCATAATATACTCCTTTTTCCCGTTTGTTTTTTACCCTTTGCCAAGTCTTTGGGAACACAAGGCTTGACAAGGTTGCACCACCATAATGCATGTTAAAGCCAAGTTATTAGTTTTTCTCGCGTTTTATTAATAAGATAATCCATTCTTTCGCAAATTTGGTCAGCGCTTAAATTTGTATCAAGCTGTATTCCTAACCTTAAAATATCTTCTGACTTCCAAAGATACCAAATATTTATTGATTTATTGCCGGGTCTTCCTTCCTTTAAATTAAAGCTATCCTTAAAAATGTCAAGCAAAAAATCATAAGTATTTGAGAGATTTTTACCAGCTTTATATTCATAATCCCTACTTACTTCAAAACGAACTTTAATAGTACCGCCTTTAGTTTTCGGATATATGAAAATATAGTTCGCTCCATATTGTTTAAAATCTTTTTTTTCTAATAATTTAATGTATACAAACTCCTCTGCACTAGCATCTTTAAATCCTCCTATATGTATATTTTTTCCTCTTTTTCCATTTTTAGTATCTCGCCAGTTAACGCCAGTTTCACTATTTACTTCCGTTTTATCTGGACGTTTCTCATCCCACTTTATTACGATTTCATCTATAGTTGCCATCTTTCTCTTCTCCATTTCCCGGTTTTGTTTTCCTGCCCAATTCCTGGGAACACGGAATAAGGCAAGCTCGCACCGTCGGCGCAAATTTCCGGCAAAAGCAATGTAATTGTGAATATTCTGTAAATCCTGTGAATTCCGGTTCAGACAGAAGAATTGTGTTATATAATGTTTTTTAAATTTTTGCTG
>WQTK01000196.1 GCA_009786285.1 Candidatus Fibrimonadales bacterium
CCCCATATTTTTTTCTAAAAATATATTATATAACACAATTCTTTTGTCTGAACAGGAATTGGTCGGAATTTGGCAATTTTCGGAATTTCGAAAAATTTTATTTAACTCGAGGAGTTCGTAATGAATAGAATACTTAAAATAGCGGCTTTGTTTGTTGCTTTAACTACGTTTTTTTCTTTTTCGCAAGGAAGAGTAAATGCGGAGGATAGTTTAAAAACTTCGCCTTATTACTTAATGCAAGTAGAGAAAAGTTGCCCTAATGGGAGCTATACAAATTCCAAAGGAAATACCGTATGTAGTCCATCTAAAAACAATGTTGGCGGAGCAACTGCCATTTGCAAGGATGGAACATATAGTTATAGCCAAAGTAGGCAAGGAACTTGTTCAAGGCATGGCGGGGTGGCACGATGACTGTAACAAGATATTCAATTAACAAAAGGAGTTCATTATGAAAAAAAGTTTATTCTTTAGCATACTGTTTGTTAGTTTCTCCTATGCGGATGAGTTAGATTGTTCGATAAGGTATCCCAATGGTAAATGGGCTGCAGAAACGCCAGCGTGTATTAATTTACATGATAGTGTATATCGTCACATGGATATTAATTGTTCTTGCATGGCAAATTTACCTATGAAATTATTTAAGGAATGCAATCGAAGAAATGATCCACGCCGCAGTCAGAATGACAGCTATAACAAAAAAAACGAAAAACAAAATCTTCAACGGCATTCAAAGCAAAATAATATTTATGGGGTTGCCCAAGCTCAAGTTGCATATTGCGGAACATTATCTAAACTCACAAAATATGACACAAGAAAACAGTTTTGCTATGATGCTTTCATATATGAACTATGCGAAGGAAAAGAATATAACCCGTACACACAATTATGCAATACTGAAGGCAAAGTAAAAGGTATATGCAATGGAGAAGAATACGATCTTGAAACGCATTTCTGTGGTACTGACAACAAGCTATATTTTTTATGTGGGAAAAAACTATATGACATAAAAACGCAGTACTGTAACAGTGAAGATGAAATATATGGAAAATGTGGAGGAGTAGAATATAGTGCAAATACGCATTTCTGCGGCATTGACAACAAATTATACAGCTTATGCAACGGAAAAGTATCATATAACCCAAAAATTTTTTTCTGTTATAATAATGAATTCCTAGAAGAATTATGTAAAGGAAAAGAATATAATCCAAGAACACAGTTTTGCGAGAAAAATAAGGTAATAGACAAATGCGGAGGATATATGTACTATAGCGTAGATTATTCTTTTTGCTTTAATGGTAATCTATACGATTTATGCGGAGGAAAGACATATAATCCGGAAAAATATTGGTGTTGTGGGAAAAAAACATTTAATTTGGATACGCATTTCTGCTATGATGATAAAATAATACAACCATTATGTGGAGGTGAAGCGTATTTTATAGATGGACAATTCTGCCATACAAATAAGAAAGTGTATAATAAATGTGGTAGAAAAAAGTATAATCCTGATACGCACTTCTGCTATGGTTATGATGAGATATATCCGCTATGTAATGGAGAAAAATATTGGCCAGGGCCGTATTATTGCCGTAACGGAAGAATACAATCAAAAGATTAACTATAGGAACTTAAAATGAAACAATTAGTTTGTGAAATGTGCAGCAGTAAAGAGTTAGTCAAACAAGATGGTGTTTTTGTCTGTCAAAGTCATATAATAAAGTATTCTATTGAAGAAGCTTGCGGTAAGGTGAAAAATGGATAAACAATTTCAAAATAATGCTGAAATGTCAAATTCTGCAAAAGGAAAAGAATTTGAAGAAATTGCATATAAATATTTCATCGAAAGGGAAAGTATTGAATTACAGAAAGAATATAAGATTGAAATCGGTCTCGAATTTAAAAAAGGTCGCAAATTTGACCTTGGAAATAGTAAAATATTAGTAGAATGCAAACGAAATATATGGACAGAAAGTGGGAATCTACCGAGTGCAAAAATTTCTGTATGGAATGAAGCTATGTATTATTTTTATTTAGCTCCAAATGCATATAAGAAAATATTATTTGCATTAAGAGATTATAACCAAAAAAGAAACAAAACATTAGTTGAATATTATATTGAAAAATATAATTTCCTTATTCCAAAGAACGTAATATTTTATGAATACGATATTAGCAATGGGTATTGTAAAATTTATGATGATAAAAAAAGAAAGTTACTACTAACTATACAAAGGAGCTAACATGTATTGCAAAGAATGTGGTCAGCAAATAGCAGATGATTCAAAGTTTTGTGCTAGTTGTGGGAAACCACAAAGTAACAAAGTAACTTCTTTTCCTGAAAAAAAGCAAGAAGTTGACAATTCTGGCAAACTGGAGAATGCTCTGAAAAACGCTCGAATGGCAATGAAAAATAAAAGCTATGGACAGGCTGAAAAATTTTACAACATCGCTTTAGAAGAAGAACCAGAAAATTGGGAAGCAACTTTTTATATCATCTATTCTCAAGCTAGGTTAACAAACTCATTAAACTTTTCGGAAACAGCTTATTCTATCGCAAATTGCATAAAAACCGTTTTAAAAAATATAAAGAAAATAGATGATGCTACTCGGCAAAATGAAGCGATAAAACAAATAAGCGCAGATTTATGTGATTTTCTCTCATACGCATATTTTGTGGAAATGTATAAATATAATAGAGGAAAAGAGGCTAGCAATATTTTTAATGATGATGGTGTTCTTACAGATGCTAAATTAGAAGACCTACTAAAATATACTAATGATGTTAGAAATAATTTTTTACCTTTCGTAACTATGCTAACATCATTTGGAAATGAATTAGTTTCGGAATATGGTAAAAATGAATTCACAACTTTCATAAATATACAATGTTATGAAGCAATATTAAAAACATTAAGAGAGTTGTACGATTCAACTACTGATGCTAAATTTGATGAATCTAGTTTCAATTCTATTTTACAAAAATATGCTGATGAATTGAGTAAAATTAAACCATCTGAGTCCAATATTAAAACTTCATCAGTAAGCCCATCATCTTCAAATCTTTTCTTAGATTCTTTTCATACACCAGAAAAAAAAGATGGCTTTTTAACTAAACCCCTTGCTCCTGATGGATGCGGTTGTGGCTGTTTACCTGCGTTTGCTACGGCTCCTATATTCATAATTGGTGCGATTGTATTTGGAATCATAATTGCAATAATTACTCCAGAAAGTAATTCTACTTCGGCACCAAATACAGGAGATCAAAAGATTAAAGCACGTGTACAATTAGAACTATCTATAAAGGCGAATTTAAGAGAGCCAAAAAGTTATCAGAATATAGCAACAGATGTGTGGACTCTTGATGAATATATTTATGTAAAAAATACATTTAGAGCCAAAAATAATTTTGGCGGATATGAAGTATGTACTTTTGTAGCACACTTTAATTTTAATACTAAACCTGCGAAATGGGATATTACTAATAAACCTAGTAGCGATATTGGTTGTCGTGCTATAATGATTGCTTTGCCATGATAATTGAGGAATGATTATGATAATAAATTTTCTATAATTTCCCAATAACCGCCTTTGGCCGATCCAATTCCTATTTTCGAAAGCCCAATTAAATCTGCGATTTCCTGTATTATTATCTCAGGGTTTTCTCTTATAAGGGCAAGTATTTTTTGGTCGGTTTTCGGTATAATTACCATTTTTTGCCTAAAAACGCCAAAAGTGTAAGCATCTGTTTGGTTGCATGCAGCTTAACATTGAGTAAGGCACAGGAAGTGCCGTCTAAAATGAAGGCTTACCCTTGACAAAACAGGGGAATCTTTCTATATTTATCGCTGTTAATTGGTATTATGGAAGTATAGAAGATGAAATTCAATTCGCTGGTAAAACAGATAAATGCTGTGCAAAAAACGCTACAGGCTACGGCTGAGCATGCAATAAATATGTCTCTTACAATTCGTAATTGGCTAATAGGCTATTACATAGTTGAATTTGAACAAAATGGCGAAGATAGAGCCAAATATGGCGAAAAGCTATTGCAAAAATTAGAAGAAAAATTGAAAACGAAAGGCATGATAAAACAAAGATTTAGAGAAATTCGCCAGTTTTACTTTGCATATCCACAAATAGAAAATGAGATTCGCCGGACAGTGTCCGGCGAATTGAACTTTACAATTCGGCGGACACTGTCCGCCGAATCTTATGGGACTCCAGCTAAGCAGTTATTGCGTAAACTGCCATATTCTCATCTGCTTTTGATTTCAAGCATAGACAATTCATTAAAACTTAATTTTTATGAAATGGAATCCATCAATGGTAATTGGTCTTTCAGAGAATTGGAGAGGCAAATAAATTAGCAAAAAAGCCATACAATTGCAACCAACTGATGTTATAAATACGCCCATATCGCTGGAATTTTTAGGATTAAATGAAAGGGCTTTAATAACAGAAAGCGATTTAGAACAAGCCATTTTAGACAATTTACAAAAATTTCTTTTGGAAATGGGGCACGGTTTTTGCTTTGAAGCAAGACAAAAACGAATTTTGATTGATGATGATTATTTTTATGTAGATTTGGTCTTTTACCACAGAGTTTTAAAGTGCCATATCATAGTAGAATTGAAGACAGACAAGTTTAAGCACGAATACGCTTCGCAGTTGAATATGTATTTAAATTATTTTAAAAATGAAGAAATGACAAAAGGAGATAATCCTCCTGTAGGTTTGCTGTTATGTACAGAAAAGGGAAATACTCAAGTAAAATATGCTTTGGCAGGGCTAGATAAAAATATTTTTGTGAAAAAATATTTAGTAGCATTGCCAGATGAGAAAACTATTAAAGAATATGTTTCAAAAGAAATTATGAATATTTGACCTGCAATATGTTTGCAAAATGAAGGCTTACCCTTTTTAACCTCACCCCTTGACATCATGTAAAAAATTTTCTATATTCATTGTATGGATACAGATGACTTGTCAGATGAAGTGTATAAGGCTGTAATTTTAGCTGCCGAAAGGTTTAATCCTGATTTGGCATTGCATTTTGGTTGTTTAGCGGACAAATGTTACGACGACGATGAAGATTATCTTCTGCAAGCAGAGCAGCTAATAGATGGATGTTTGGAAGCTGAATACATTGAATTTTTGATTGATGATATGTTTTTTGGAGAACCTGTTGATCAGAAGAAATTTAAAAAAGTACTTTTAAAAATTAAAGGCAATATCAACAAGATAAAAGAAAAACTCACCCAACCTCAAGCTGACCCGTGAGGGCAGCCAAATGTAGCCGATTCAATTCCTATTTTCGAAAGCCCAATTAAATCTGCGATTTTCTGTATGCTTATCTCAGGGTTTTCTCTTATAAGGGCAAGTATTTTTTGGTCGGTTTTCGGGATAGTTTTTGGGATAATTACCGTTTTTTGCCTAAAAACGCCAAAAGTGTAAACATATGTTTGCAAAATGAAGGCTTACCCTTGACAAAACAGGGGGATCTTTCTATATTTTTTTGTAGATTTTAACTTAGAGGTATTTTTATGGCAAGGCCAATAGCAGAGACTCCAATTATAACCGGCGAAGACGCTCGTCGATTTGAGGAGGCAATGGAAAATTTGCAACCTGCATCCGAAGAACGGAAGCGGGAAATTCGTGAATCGTACGAATTATTTAAAAGTAGAGCAACTTTTCCAATGCCATAGGTGAAATATGAAGATTTCTGATATCTCTTGGAAAATGGAGGTGCTTGAACGAGATTTTGTCTTTGGAAAATTTTCAAGCAATGATGATGAGCTTAATGACTTTTTATTCAGCGATGCGAAAAATTATCAATCTTCCTTGATGTCTGTTACTTATTTGGTAAAAAACGATGAGGAAATATACGCTTATTTTAGTTTGTCAAACGATAGGCTTATAAAAGACATCAACGGAAACTCCGAATGGAACAGACTTAACCGTTCAATAGCGAATGACAAAAGGCGAAAAAGTTATCCTGCCGTTAAGATAGGTCGTTTGGCAGTTGACAAAAAATACGCTGGAATTGGTTTTGGCAAATCTATTATAGAAGCTGTAATCAATATGTACGCAAAAACGAAAGCCCAAGCAGGTTGCCGTTTTGTTACCGTTGATGCCTACCAGAATGCGCTAGGATTTTATCAAAAGAATGGCTTCGCCTTTTTAACCGAACAAGATTCAAGCGAAGAAACGAGAGCAATGTATTTGGATTTAAAGGCTTTTGTGTGAGAAAACCACCCGTGCTAAACCACATCAACAAATTACTCATACACTACGAAGAAAAACTCAAATCATTTCTAATATCACCGGAAAACAGCCCTGCAAAATGTAGGCATTGGTTTCCGGTTTCCGCTTAAATTTACTAAGCAGCGAAGAAGATTTTTACTATATTACTACTGACATGAGAAAGAAACCTTCACCTCCAACAATCCGTTCTTCAACTGCGGAATACTTAACATTTGTCGCTGCCACAGGTGATGTTTCTCAAAGCCTTGAAATGCGTTATGAAGATGAAAATATATGGCTTACGCAAAAGATGCTTGCAGTGCTTTATGATGTGGAGGTTCCAACTATAAATTACCATTTAAAAAAGATTTTTGAAGATTCTGAATTAAATGAAGATTCAGTTATTAGAAATTTTCTAATAACTGCCTCTGATGGAAAATCTTACGAAACCAAACATTACGGATTGCAAGCAATAATAGCTGTAGGCTTTAAAGTAAACTCTGCCAGGGCCGTTCAATTTCGCAAATGGGTTAATAAAATCGCAAAAGACTACACCATACAAGGCTGGGCAATGGATAAAGAGCGGCTTATGCAAGGCTCCGGAAAAATAAGCCATAAAATAGCTTTGGATTTTGCAGAAAGCGAATGGGAAAAATACCGAATTGTTCAAGACAGGTTATATAAATCAGATTTTGACAAGTTATTGGAAGAAGCGAATAAACATTAAATTAGCCTTGCTTGTTCGACAAAACATAACGTCTTTTCACATAAAAACGCCAAAAGTGTAAACAATGTTTACAAAATGAAGGCTTACCCTCGACAAAACATTGCAGACTACGCAGCCGTGCTTTAAATCTAATTTTCTATATTCTCTAACAGAGGTATTCCTATGGAACTAAAAGATTCTGGCACAATTACTTATTCGGCAGATCCGCCCATGCTAACCGTTAGCCTATTGAAAGACGGTGCGATTAGTGTTTTGAAAGCTCTTGCGGATTTAGGAATTATAGGCCTAAGAAAAGAAGTTGTCCGTTGTGGTGTTCCTGTGCCTATAGGTGAAGAAAATGACCCTTTCTACAGCGAAACTAATTTGAGAGAATTGGTGAGAAGAGCCAAAGAAATTGACGAAGGAAAAGCAACATTTGTGGTGAAGACTATGGATGAACTAATTGCTATGGAGAAGTAATGAATTTACAGTTTAATACGGAGGCGTGGGAAGAGTATTGTTATTGGCAGGAGCAAGATAAGAAAAAATTAAAACGGGTAAATGAGCTATTAAAAGACATAGCGAGAAATGGCTACTTAATGCCTACTGAACGAACCTGACATTTTTTGGGTTATATATAAAGTCTATTGCATTTTCTATCCAAATCATCAGTTCATAAGAGAGCG
>WQTK01000197.1 GCA_009786285.1 Candidatus Fibrimonadales bacterium
GGAACGGAACGGAACGGAACGGAACGGAACGGAACGGAACGGAACGGAACGGAACGGAACGGAACGGAACGGAACGGAACGGAACGGAACGGATAAAGATAAGATAGAAAATTCAAAATATTGTCTGAAATTTGATTTTGCTAAAAAAATCTTTCTCATCATACTTTTTCTTGTTTTTGCCTCTTACGGGCAACAGCAGAAGCGTATAGCCATAATAAACACTTTGGATGACGGAGAGCCCCAGATAAAGCCTTCGGAGCTAATCCATTTAACGAACAGGCTACGTGAAATAGCCAACGATGTCCTGCCTCAAAAAGGTTATGCCGTCATGACCATGCAAAGCATTGTGTCTTTTTTAGGCTCGGAAGAAGAAGCATCGAGGAGGTGTAAGGAAACGGAAGGTTGTTTAGCGCAGCTTGGCAGGGAAGTAAACGCTGATTATGTCAGCCAAGCTCGCATAGGGCGCTTCAATGAAAATTTGACTATAAATGCGGAACTTTATGCCAGCGGGAGTGGAAATTTAGTAAGCTCGTTTACAGGGGAGGCCAAAGATATATTAGGTTTGCTTGCCGTCATAAACGAAAAAGCGTCCTCTATGTTCGGCAAAATGCCAAGCGTTTCAGGTGGTAAAGCTGGTTCTTCTATAATTTTTGGGGGAATAAGCGGTGTACAAAGTAGTGAAGGTTATGGATTTGATGTAGAAAAGAGTTATTTGGTGAATTTGTCCACCAATCCGACAGGAGCGAATTTAAGTTTCAACGGAGTTCCTGCTGCCAGTTGCAATAAAACACCATGCAAAGTAGAGCTTCCGGGAGGCAAGGTTCGCATAATTGCCGTATTGGAACAATACGAAACGACGGACACAACAATTTCTGTGGAACGCAACAATCAAAGCGTTGAGATATTTTTAAAGCCGAAATTTGGAGTTTTGAAAATTGAGCAGGCTTATTTGGATGGTATGGGCGAAAGAAGCCAGTGGAATCTGGTCATAAACGGCAAACCATACGGTTTTGGCAAAATTAGGCTTTCTCCCGGCGAATACACAATCGAACTCAGCCATGAATGCTATGAGGCCATAAGTTTCAAAGCAGGCATAAACAAAGGCAAGAGCGAAGTTTTTGATATGACGAGCCACATGAAGCCAAAACTGGGTGGCTTGCAACTGAGCGCAGAGCGTGATGACGAGTTGTCTAGTGAGCCTGTTTATGTAAATGGCAAGAAGGCCGGGGAAACTCCGTTCAGCGGCACAGTTGCAGTGTGTTCAAAAATTGAGCTTGGAGAGGAAATGGATTTGGCAGAGGTTAAATTGAAATACAACCAAATTGTGAAATATAAGCATAAGATGCCATACAGCAGCGCATGGGTTAGCAGGACAGCGGAAGCGCGAAGCAAAAAAACGACAGCGGACATGGAAGTAGAGGCAGAGCAAACGAGAGATCAAATACAGAGGATAAAACTAGGCTTTCGTATAGCAGGTGGGTTGACTATTACTCCTAGCGGGTCAAGTCCGGAATGGTTTGATGCGTATGATGCCGGTATAAACTACAAAAATATTGGAACTGCGGAAATGGGCGGCAATCCGGGCGGACTTTTTGAGTTGGGATTGACTTTAAATATTTGGCCTTTTAGTGTAATGGCTCTTGTCGCTGAGTTGAACTATAGTTTCTTTACTGCTAATTATTGTTGGGGTGGGGAGGAGTGCGGTGATTCAAAAGATTATATTATATGGACTAGAATATATAACCACAGTTTAAACATTCCTGTTCTGCTTAGGTTAGGGAAAAGAGATGTTTTTTATTTTGAAGCTGGCTATCAATGGGGATTTCCGTTTTATTCCTATGTATGGCCAAGGAAAGGAGATGATTTCAACCCTGAAGGGAGTGTAGAATATCCAAAGTCTAGAATGCAAAACAATCAGGCTCTTGTTTTTGGCTTTGGAATACAGAATTCTGAACTGATATTTGGGTTAAGATTCACTTACTATTTGACAGAATTTGACAGGCATAACACGCTTAAATCTCCTGTTGCAATTGGTATTCAAATGGGTTCTTATTTTGAGAGAGGAACTTCTAGATACACTGGCAGATTTAACGGTTTTGATTAGGAGAATAGATTATGAATTACCCTTTAACCATAGGAGATAGAAAATGAAGATGGTAATAATCACGGCAAGCCTACTGCTTGCTACGGCATTCACGGCATTTGGCAGCTATGGCTGCTGCGGAAACGGGAGGGTTAAGCTATGAATGGCTTGGGAAATTTATTGACTGAAGGAAACGGAAGGGGCAATGGTGCTATTTGGGGTTGGGTAGCCATTTGCTTGATTACCGCTGCTATTGCTTTTGGAGTTGCCATATGGATGCAAAATATGCAAAGCAATATAGCCGAAAGCGGAAGCGGATTTTCATTCAGCGAATACCGTGGACTCGTACACAACAGACTTTCAGCGGAGCAACACAAAGCCATTGTGTATTTCAAGTACTGTGGGTATTTTTGTATTGCGTTAGGTGTGTTTTATGTTATTCTCGCTCCACTTACTGGCATAGCTATTTCGAAAACTGAAATTAAAGTTTATGAGGGTGGAATAACAGGAAAAGGCTTATCAAAATGGTTTTATATTGGCGATTTAAGAACTTTTGATTTTATGCTTACTTATTCTCAGGTATCAGTGGATTTGAATGGCGGACAAATAGTTGTTCATGGACCTGAAACTCATTACAAGGTCTATGTTCAAAATGGCAGTGAAATTCAAGAGGCTATATTCAAACAAAAAAATGAAAGGGGTTAAAGAGGGGGGAAAGGAGAATACTATGAAAAAATTGATATTGCTAGCAGTATTGTGCTTTGTTGCTTTGGCATGGACTCAAAGCGGAGTAACTGGTTCGCTTAAGTGGAGCGTTCAAGGTGGTACGCTTACAATTAGCGGTAACGGGCCGATGCCGGATTATTTTAAGGCAGAGGAACCAGGGGAGGAGGATGCTTTGCCTCCATGGAATTGTAAATCAATTACAGCAATTGTTATAAAAGATGGAGTTACTTCGATTGGAAGTACCGCTTTCTATGGTTGCAATAAGTTAAAATCAGTAACAATCCCTAACTCGGTGAATAATATCGCAGAAAATATTTTTTATGGGAAAAAAGAATTAATATCTATTAATGTGGGTTCAAAAAACAATGACTATACTTCTGTAGATGGCGTTCTGTTTGATAAAGAAAAAACTACATTAATACTGTATCCAGTTGGCAAAACAAATACGAATTATACAATTCCGAATTCGGTAACGTATATCGCAAAAAAAGCTTTTCGTGCAAGCATGCTAACATCGGTAACAATTCCAAATTCAGTGACAAACATAGGAGAATATGCTTTTTTAAGTTGTGGTAAACTGACATCAGTAACAATTCCAAATTCAGTGACAAACATAGAAACAAATGCTTTTATTGATACAAAAAATTTAATGTCCATTAATGTAAGTCCCCAAAACGATTATTACGCTTCTGACGATGGCGTTCTGTTTGATAAAGCAAAAACAACATTAATACTATATCCAGCCGGCAAGACAAACACGAATTATACAATTCCGAGTACAGTGACAAACATAGGCTATTTTTCCAATTATAGTAAACTAACATCGGTAACAATTCCAAATTCTGTAAATACTATCGGGTTGCAATCTTTCAATTGTAAAAATTTAATGTCCATTAATGTAAGTCCCCAAAACGATTATTACGCTTCTGACGATGGTGTTCTGTTTGATAAAGCAAAAATAACATTAATACAGTATCCTGTGGGCAAGACAAATACGAATTATATGATTCCGAATACAGTGATAAGCATAGGAGAAAAGGCTTTTTCCGGTTGTGGTAAACTAACATCAGTAACAATTCCAAACTCAGTAACAAGCATCAAATACGGTGCTTTTCATAATTGTAGCGGTTTAACCAAAATTATAAATCTTGCTATAGAACCACCTGGACAGTACCCTTATGATACTTGGCCTCCTGATGATGTATTTTATGGAGTGAATAAAAGTAATGTCACGCTTGAAGTTCCGATTAATTCAATAAAAGATTATAAAGACTCTTATGGATGGAGCGAATTTAAGATAAAGGCAATTAAATGATGCATTTTTATTTTGTATTGATACGAACCTTGTCAAAACCGTATTCCCAAGTTTTGGCAAGGCAACTAACGGGAAAAGGAGAACAACATGAGAAAGACTATAATGCTGATTGCATTGCTCAACATTGCAACTTATGCGAAATGTAAACATTTTTCAAGGAGATTTTTATGAAAAAGTTTCAAAATGTATTAGCAACGCTTCTTTGTGTTGCAACAGTAGCGGCTGCTCAAATTGATTGGAGCGCAGAGCAAATAACAATAACAACTGAAGAACAGTTGAGAGAGTTGTCGCAGTGGGTTGATTATGGGCACAGCTTTAAAGGTAAAACCATTAGGCTTGGAGACGATATTGAACTTACAAGTGAGTGGAAGCCAATTGGAAATGACAAAAATCAATTTAAAGGAACTTTTGATGGAGAAGGAAAATCAATATCTGGAGTTTCTGTATCCGATGTTCAATATGCCGGTCTTTTTGGCTATATTGGCGATGGCGGACAAATTAAAAATATTAAAGTAAATATTGACGTAATATCAACGAACAAAAACGACAGCATTTATTCTGGTGGATTAGCAGGAGCTTATTTTTCAGATAAACCGATAGAAAATTGCGAAGTAAACATAAGGGATAGCATAGTCTCTCTCTCTTCTAAACCTTCTTATACTTCTTACATCGAACCATTTTCATCTTCTGGCGGATTGGTTGGATTTGGTAGAGAAATAATAATAACTAACTCTTATGTAATAGGTAATGTTTCTGCAACTGCTTATGATCATAAAGCATCCGCTTTTTCTGGTGGATTGGTGGGTTATGGAAAAATAATAACAATAAATGACTCTCGTACTATTGGCAATGTTTATACATCTTCTGCTTCTGAATTTAATCGTTCTACCTCTATTTCTGGTGGATTGGTAGGTTATGGAGTAACAATAATGATAAATAATTCCTATACAACGGGTAACGTTTCGGCTTCTCCTTCTGGAGCTTCTCCTTCTTCCGGTGGATTAATTGGAGAAGGAGTAACAATAATGATAAATAATTCATACGTAACAGGTGATATTTCTGCTGCTGGACATAATTCTGGAGGTTCTTCTCATGCTTCTTCCGGAGGATTAGTGGGAAGTGGAAATAATGGAATTATAACAATAAGTAATTCATACGCAACTGGTAATGTTTCTTCTTCTGCATTTTCTGGTGGATTAGTGGGAAATGGGAATAAGGGGTCAATAACAATAAGTAATTCATACGCAACTGGTAATATTTCAGCTACTGCTAGAAATTCTTCTTATTCTGGTGGCTTGGTTGGAAGAGGATATGAGGGGATAATAACAATAAATGATTCATACGCAACAGGCAAAATTTCTTCTTCTGCATTTTCCGGTGGATTAGTGGGAAGTGGAGGATATAATGGGACAGTAAGAATAAATAATTCATACACAACAGGTGATATTTCGGCTTCTGAGAAATCCGGTGGTTTGGTTGGAGAAGGAGGTGAACTAACAATAATAAACAATTCCTACACAATTGGTAATATTTCGGCTTCAGGAGAATCTTCATATTCAGGTGGATTGGTAGGTCAGAATTCAGAGCGTAGTTCAATTAACGATTCTTATACTATCGGAGATGTAAGCGGAAATGATATCGTTGGTGGCTTAGTGGGAGAAAATAAAAAAGGCTCAATTAGAAATAGTTATGTTTTAGGGACAATAACAGGAAACGTTGCTGGCGGAATCGCAGGGATAAACAGTGGTGCAGTTACTAGTTGTTATGCTTTGACAGACGTTGCCGACATGCTGGTAATGCAGAATTTAGGTGGTACAATCAGTATGACATCAGGGTTTAGAACCGATGAGCAAATGCAGCAGCAAGATACTTATAAAGGTTGGGATTTTGTTGATGACTGGGAGATTAATCCAAGTGAGAATAATGGATTCCCATATTTGTACAATGTTGTTAATGCTGTAAAAACAAAGCAAGGAAAATATGAAATTTACCACGAAAATGGAAAACTTTGGAAAATAGGAAACTTCAAAGACGGAGAATTAGATGGAAAATATGAGAGTTATTATAAAAATGGAAAACTTAGAAATGTATCAACCTATAAAAAAGGGAAAGAAAATGGAAAAAGAGAAACTTATTACGAAAGTGGGAAACGCTTGGGTGTATATTTTTTCAAAGACGGAGAATTGGATGGAAAACAAGAGTCTTATCACGGAAATGGAAAACTTAGAAATGTATCAACCTACAAAAAAGGGAAAGAAAATGGAAAAAGAGAAATTTATTACGAAAGTGGAAAACGCCAATATGTAATTTTTTACAAAGATGGAAAATTAGATGGAAAATATGAGGAGTACTACAAGAACGGAATTTTTAAAGTTGTGATGAACTACAAAGACGGGAAAGAAAACGGGAAAGCTATATATTATAATGAAAATGGAAAACTTGAGAAGGTGATAAATTATAAAGACGGTGAAATCAAGGATACAAAAAGGTATTAGGAATTAACTAAGCCACTCAAGCCCGTATTCCCAAGAGCTTGGCATGGCAAACAAAAAGGGAAAAGGAGAACAACATGAAAATCGCATTTTCAAAACTCGTTTTTATGGCAGCCTGTGTGCTCGCCTTGGCATTCACCACTTCCTGCGTTCCCGATGGCAGCGGCGGAAACAAAACCACAGCAACTATTGCCGTTGATAATCGAATAGTAGGCAAGTGGAAAGATGATAAAAATAAAGCAGATTGGATTTTTAATTCGGATGGAACTGGCTCTGGTAATTCTGATCTTCTCAAAGGGTATGCTATGAATTTTGCTAGAAATTTTGAATACGCATTTTTTTTAAACAAGATTATTGTAAGATATTTACCTAGATCTTATATGTTTTCAGAAATACCTTTAGAAATTTATGTATATGATTATGTTTTTTCTCCAGATGGAAAAACGTTCATTATGTATAATTCAGATGGCACGGCCATTTGGCTAACAAAAGAAAAGCCTAGCCACTAGCCAACTCAAAATAGGTGTTCAAACAAAATGAATAAACACTCCCTCCATTTCATCCATCTCTTTTCTGGAAATCCTAAATCCGGCGGCAATCTCTCTCCATTTGGCGGTTGTATTTTTTACAAGCTGCAAAATGTCTTTTGCTTTTTGTGCGTTTATGCGGAAAAACGGAGCTACGCTCAAAGCTAAAACAAAAACCGGAATTAAAACCAGAACCCTGCTGGGAATGCGAGTACCTAGTTCTACAACCAAAACAGAAGCAGAAAATGAGCTTTGGCTTCCCAGTCTTCTGTTCGCTAAAGATTTTTGTATATTAATAACTGTGGAGCAGATAATACTTTACATATGCGCTGTAGGCGGCTTGACTGGAATAGCGGCTGTGCTGACTGTATTTGTCAATCACGCAAAATACAAGAGAGATAATTATTTGAAAGCTCTGACTGTTCAGATACAATCTATGCAAGCAGACTCAAAAAATCAGAACGAGGCTTTGTGTCTGTTGCGCAACTAATTTTCCTGTTTTTGCCTTTGTTTTTTCATCATTTAATCTTTTGAATTATTCGCATTTATATTCAGGGTAAGGCTCGCTGTATAGACAAGGGAGATGGTTTACAAAATGGTTAGGGACATCCTTTACACATTTTGCTTTAATCTAGCTATTTTTCTTTCCGATAAAATC
>WQTK01000198.1 GCA_009786285.1 Candidatus Fibrimonadales bacterium
CTCGCAGAGAATTTTTTTGGAAGCGACAAAGAAATTGACATAACAGACGAAGCCGCCGTTCTTAGCTATGTTTCCGCAAATAAACCCGACATGATTATCAACTGCGCAGCCTACACCGATGTTGACAAAGCAGAAGCCGAAACAGAGCTTAACTATAAAATAAATGCCATTGGCCCGGAAATTCTCGCAAAAACAGGCCTGCCAATAATGCACATTTCAACGGATTATGCCGTTAATCCGGTAAACGCATACGGAAAAGCCAAAGCAGAAGGCGAAGAGAGGCTGGCAAAAGCAAATCCCAACCACTGGATAATCCGCACTGCCTGGCTCTATGGCGCCGGCGGGAAAAACTTTGTAAAATCAATGCTAAACCTTATGAGAACAAAAGAACAAATCTCAGTAGTCAGCGACCAACGTGGAAATCCAACCTGGACATACGATTTAGCAAAAGCCATGCTTAAAATCGCAGAAAATCCAAAATTGCCGGGAATTTATAATTTCACGGGCGAAGGCACTGCGAGCTGGCATGAATTCGCAATGGAAATTCAAAAACAGGCTTTGGAGAAAAAACTTTTGAACCGAGCGATCCCCATTTTGCCTATTTCAAGCTCCGAATGGAAAAGCGCAGCCAAGCGCCCTTTGTTGTCTGCTTTGGATAAAACGAAAATTAAAGAAAACTTTGATGTACAGGTTCCGGCATGGCAAAATTCGCTTTTTAAATATTTGGATTTCGAAAAATGAGAAGCCGCTGCAATATAATTATAATTCCGGAATTATGCTCGGCAGAAGTTCAGGGGAAAATATTGCATTTATGCAAAATGCTGAAAGCAAAGGGCTTGATTCCGCATGATATAGTTTTGGAGCAGAGAGGCTTTAATATAAAAAATGATAACCTGTTTTTCGTAACTCTTGACAAAAATACCATGTACAATCTGCGAAATTTGATGAGCAGAATAAATCCAAAATGCAGCCATATTATTGTTGTTCCGATTAATGAAGAAAATTATTTTGATTTTGCGATTGAATATAATATATGCAACATAATACATTTAAAAAGATTGAACGAAGTTATGCTGCAAGCCATTTTAACGGATTTTTTCAAAAAAAAACTTTGCCTAGATTCTTTTTTTAAAAAGGAAGACAGCATATTTGATAAAAATTATTCTCTTACCGGCGAAATTAGCATGCTCAGGTTAGTGGAAAATTCGTTTGCGGATTTTATAAATCAAATTGAAAGTTCAATAAGAAATACATTTATAATAAACTGCCACGAACTTATCGCAAACGCGATTGCTTACGGAGTTTTGGGAATAACCGCATATTCCCGCGACAGAATAGGGCACGAAGCAATAGACTACAAAAGCATAAACATTCCAAGTGGCAAAGATGTGCAAATACGCTTGGCATTGAGCAACGAACGGTATGGAATATCGGTTAAAGATTTTGGGGGTCTTTTAACCACGCAGAGAATTTTGGAACGCATTAGGCGGCAAAGCGTTGTGGCAGGAGAAACTATTCCGCAGGGAATAGAAGACTACACCGGGCGAGGGCTTGCGATACTGAGCCACCACGGGCTTCTTGTTTTTGCCATAAAGCCAGGCGAATTTACCGAAGTTTCCTTGATTAGCCGCCTTGAAACAGCCATCGAGAAAAAACCGATTTCTATTTTGGCAACTGAATTGTGAACCTTCTTATATTATGCAGAGCTTGGAACGCGCTGTTTGCGGCAGCGGTATGTATTTATTCATTTTATATTGCTGGGGCAACCGTGCATATAGAGACTGCCACGGGGGGCAGCCCTTACATGCACGCTATCGGCATCTTTTTTCTTTTGTGTTTTGCCAATGTTCACAATGACATAGTTGATTTTGAGATTGATAAAATCAATAGGCCAAAGCGGCCTTTGCCAAGCGGGAAAATCAGTTTGAGAACGGCTTACGCAGTTATGTTTGCCTGTCTTTTTTTGGCTATTGGATTTGGATTTGAATTTGCCTGGTTATTTGTTGCAGTTAGCGCGTTGTGTTTTGTTTACAACAAATTTTTGAAAGGCTTGCCATTGGCAGGGAATTTTATGGTTGCGTTATTGACCACCACGCCTATTGCCATTCCTATTTTGAAATTCGGGTTTCCCCAACCGGAACTCTTGAATTTAATGTTTTTCGCTTTTACGCTGACTTTTGCGAGAGAAATAACAAAAGACATTGAGGATATGAAAGGAGACAAAGCGCTTGGCTTAAAGACCATTCCTGTTTTGCTGGGCGTGAAGTTTTCTCTTGTTCTTGTTTTTTTATGCGAAATTCAGTGCTTGGCCCAGCTTGCCATGTTTAAGCTGCCGGTATTTTTCGCAATTTTGCCCTGCCTGCTTTTGTCTGCTGTTTTAGCCTGTTTGAATAAAATAAGGCTTTCGCAAACCATGATTAAGGTTGCAATGGTGGCTGGGTTGGTGGCTTTTTACTGCGTTTGCTATTCTCCAAGTATTATGAGCCCCAAGCTCACGGGTTCGCCTTTAATGCTCAAATAACTCTCCAAAAAAAGTCTTGACGAAAGCGGGGTTATGCGTAAATCGAGCATTGTGCCGCCCTCATGGATGCCCTTTTTGCCATAAGAAACAAATAGAAATTTTTTCCTTTTAAATTCCAAACGATTATTATAAGCATTCCAGCTCCATGATGTTTTGCCGTCTTCGCTTTGATTGTACTCGCATATATCGCTTATATTGCAACGGAATGTTGCTGTTTCGCTGTATCTTTTATTCCATTCTCTGTTGAATGCGCAGCTTTGCACAGTCTCTCTATCCAAGGCATCTGTTATAACCGGGAGGTCCATTTCAATGTTTTTAACCTGCTCCCAAACATCAAGAAGTATCAAATAAGCTTCTATATCGCTTGGGCACTGCCCGTTTTCTTCAACGCTTCTGTGAGCCTTTAGCAGTTTCATTTGCAAGTCTATTGGAATAACGTCCGGTATTTTGCTTTTAATGATTTCTTCCAGAATTTTTTTAGGAGGAACAACCAGAGTTTTCCCTGCCGAGTCTTGCGTTGCGTAGCCAATGCTATCTCTAACCTGATCCAGGCACTGCTGAGTATGTATTCCGGCCAAATTTGAACTGCCAGACACAAAGTCAAGCCCTATGGTCAGTTCCCAGTTTTGCGCATTCCCGGTTTTGGAAAAATCGCAGTAGGATTCTTCCTTTGTGCCGTCTATGTAAACTATATTCACATACAGTTTTGTGCTGAGTTTTTTTTCATTGCGCAAATTTTCTATGCTCCACAAATCAGGATTTGCCGCAAGCAAGTCAGCCAAAGCCATATCTCCGTTGAGAGCCGGCAAAAGGGAATCTGCCTTTGCGTTTTTTTCTGCCATGAGCGGAGAATAGCTTGTTTTAATATTTGGGTCGCTGAATAAAATTCTTTTGCTCATATCTCTCTTAATCATCTGCGGCACAGCCGCAAACAAAAACGAGACAAAAAAGAAAAAGAACAGGCGAAACATAGGGTTAAAGTAGAAAATTTCATCATAACACTCAAAATGAATATCCTGTTGAAAATCTCATTCTTATATCAAATGGCAGTTCCCACAAATTTACCCCCCAAAAATTTTCATATTCAACTATTTCATCGATCTCCGGAGCAAATACTGACGGTGATGAAGGTATTTGGCGTATTTTACAAATCCCAAATCCAAGAGTTAGGGAGAGTCCTTTTTTCCAAATCCATTCATACCCTATTTCTGTCATATAACCGATATTTAAAAAGTCTTTAATGATTTTTTCATCTCTAGTTATATAACCCCAGCCAATAACAGGAAATATCCCTAAATACATCCCCCTTAAACCAGTTCCATACGGACGGTATAATAATCCGGTTATAAAATCTAATCCATTATTTCTATAATGAGTAGTTCCGTTAATCTCAAGTCCACCAGCTTCTCTTACAAAAGACGGGCTAATAAATAAGGTAAATTTCTTATTAATTGCATATTGAAATTGAACATCGGCTACAAAACAAAAAGGAGAGGAGCGTTCAGAGCCTTTATCTTCATCAGGCATAAAATCTATATCCATATTACATATTAAAGTTAAAGTAGGGAACAATAATGGATTGAACTGAATGGAAAAATTTTCCTCTGCATTAGTATTTGCTATTAAGATAACACTCAATAGCAAAATATACGATTTCTTCATGTTTAGAATATAGAAAACGTCTGAACCAGAATTCCCAGAATTTTCAGGATTTTCAGAATTTCGTAGAGACGCATTGTAGAGACGCAATGCATTGCGTCTCTACGTTTGCTTCTATGTATATCCCCGGTGCGGTTGGTTTTTGCGTTCCGAGGAAGGTGCCTTTGAGGCTATAGTAGTGCGGAGTTGCTGGGGTATAGGGTATGGGGTTTGGGGTTTGGGCGATTGGCGTTTCGTTGCAGGTTTGCACTACTTCGCCGTCCAAGGATGTGCAGGCGGTTAGGGAGAAGCTGGCTGTTATTTTGGTGCAGTCGGAGTCCATTATGCAGAACAACTCTTCGAATATTTCGCCGCCTATCGCGCCGCAGGTGTTTCTGCCCATTTCTGCGTACTTGGAGTTTCTTTTGCAGAATATTTGAGGGGCGTTGTCGTCTTCAACAACGGTTGCGAGTATCACTATGGCTGTGGGACGTGTGAGAGGCTTGTAGTTGTCTGCGGAAACATCGTCGGTGATTATGGTCGCCGTGGCTTTCTGCGTTGTTTCTACACGTTTTGCCAGGAAGGACTTGCTGCCTTGGGAGTTGCCGTCTTGGTCGTCGTACTTTACGGAGACTTTGGGCTTGCCTTTGAGGACTGCGGCGTTGTCTGTTTCCGGAACTTCCTTGGTGGTGTCTGTCTGGAAGCCTTCGTAGTCTATTATGCCTTCCAGGGCTTCACGCAGGAGGGTTGAGTCTGCGAACACTTCGTGCGATACCCACAATGTGTCTGCGCTTGGCGGGAAGTCGTCCGGGTAGATGGAAGTGAAGTAGGGGTTGAGGTCTCGCTTTATGATTTCGTATCTGTCTATTGTGTGGTCTTGCAGTTCGTAGTTGCCTGCGTTGGATGAGACTATTTGGGCGAACGGGGCGAGCACGCCTTCGTAAACGCCTGCCGCGCTGTGCCCGTTGACTACGCGAAGCTCCACGCTCTTTTCTTCCACGCTCGGGATTGGGACTTGCACCATTTTGTTGTAGGTGAATTCACGCTCCTTTGTCCATGTGACTTGCAATGGCTTGGGCAGGATTGTGTACGGCCTGCTTGCGTTGGTGAGAATCAGGTTGCTGTTCGCATTTTTCAGTTGGGCAACCGCCGTGTAGCCTTTGTCTGCGTCTGTGTGGCAGCCGAACACTTCAAGCTGGTAGCCTCCGTCTGCGGTCGCTGCGGGGCATTGCTCCTTGCCGTTGTATGTGAACACTGTGTCTTTGCTCCAATACACGGCCACTGAGGTTGCGGTTTCCGATGTGATTATGAACGAGCGGCTTGCCGTGCCGGCATAGTTGCCAATGCCATTCGCCGTCACTGTTCCTGTGCCGGAGATGTTTTCGCCGTAGCTTATGGTGTAGTCAATGTCTTTGGAGAGCGTTTTTGAGCCATCCTTGACAACGATGTAGCTCGGCTTTATGGAAGTGCCTTCAAATGGATAGTTGCCGATGGGTTCTATGGCATCTCCGGCAAGCGGTTTGGGCTTGATGGTGAACTGCATTTCCGGGTTCTTGATTTTATAGTCTGTTCTTTCCGGTTGGAATTTTGCGACGGCTTTATAGGTCCCGGCATTTGTCTCTTTGCTGACATGGAGCGGCAGAGAATACCCGCCCTGCGACACGGAGGCTCCGGGGCCTTGCGGTTCGCCGTTGTAGGTGAATTCGTAAGGGGCGCTCCAGGTTATTGTTATTTCCGCAGGGCTGCCTTTGTATATGGAGAAGCTGGTTGTGTCTGTGAACGCTCCGAGGTAGTTTGAGGTTGGGGAGACTGCGGCGTAGGCATAGTAAACGCCTTCTGTTTTAGGTTCGGTTTGAGTGTAGGCGTCTTGTCTCTGGCTTGAGTACCAGTAGCTGACTGCCGGATTTTCTTTGGTTCCGCTGACATTTTTGGTGAGATTTTGGCTTTCGCTTATGTTCGGTATATAGAGCGTTGCGGTGGTTGGAGCTTGCGTTATATGGAATTCGGCGGTCTTGTTCAGCAGGTTGTATTTGTAGTCCGAGTAAGTTGCGGTTGCCTCGTAAGCCTCCGGGCGGGCATTCACGGCATTGACGCAGACAGGTGTCACATTGAAAGGCTTGCCATCGCCATCCGTTGCTATTGCGTCCGGGCAGCGGGCTTGCCCGTTGTATTCGAATGTGAAAGGGCCTTTCCAGGATACGGTCAAGTCTATTTTGTCTGGTTCGCTGTCGTCTTCGTAGATGGTGAAGAATATGGTTATGGTGGTTGCGGAATAGTTGCCTGTCCCGGAGATTCTTATCATTGCTTGTCCCGGGTCTGTGTTGGAGAGGTAGCTGACGGAGTAGTCCGTTCCGGGCTTGAGGGTCGTTTCGCCGTCTTTCAGCTCCACTTCCGGCTTTATCTGGTCTCCCGTGAATTTTTGCGCCTCAACGGGGCTGGCCATTGAGGTGGAAAGTGGTTTTCTTGCGATTGGGAATGTTTTCGGAACGCTTCCCGTGTAGTTGCCTATGCCGTTTATTGTTATGGTTCCGTTCCCAGCGTTTGTGTTGTTACCATAGCCTATGGTGTAGTCTTTGTCTTTGGCAAGGAGTCCGTCTGTGCTGTGTGTCACTGTGACTTCGGGTGTTATTTTGCTGCCGCTGTAAACGTATCCTGTGGAATCTATTATTTTGACAGTGGTATTTGCCGAGGTGAGCGATTTTTGCCCGACTATGTTGAAGTTGACTGCTTTTGAAGTGCCGTCGTAGATTTCTATTCCTATGATTTCAATGGTTGCTTTTCCTGCGTTTTTGTTGTCGGAGTAGCCGAGGATGTAGTCCAGGTTTTCGACGAGGGTGACTCCTCCCAAGCATATCCATTGATAGAGCCATAGGTCGTCATAGCAGTTTCCGTAGTCTTTTACCGTTGGCTTGTAGTTTATTGCGCTGCCTGTAGCCAGTTGGTCGGGGATGGAGTCAACGTTGACTGTGTTGGCGGAAAGGTCCCGGAAGTTGGTTATGTAGAACTTGAATGTTTTTTTGCCGTGGTAGCCGCCAATGCCTTTGACTGTTATTTTGGCCGGGTTTTCGATGGTGCTTATATCTTTGTTGTTGCTGTATGTTATTTCGTAGTCCGTTCCTTCTTCCAGTTTTTTTCCGTTGAGGAATACGCTGACAACTGCTGGGGTTATGGGAGAGCCTGTGTGGAGCATTATGGTGCTTGGAAGCGAGCCGCCTTTTAGCCGCTGGTTGGCGATGTAGATTTGGGGGTAAGCGATGAAATTTTTGTGCCTTTCTTCAAGCAAGTACTGCAATACAGGGTAGCCGCCGTGGAGGGATGGGTCTATTGTCCATGTGCTGGTGAAATCCCAGCCGACGTAGGTGCTTTGAGTTTTCATCTCTGCTGTGGTTTTTGGGATGCCTCTGGTGTCGTTTTTGCCGCTTGTCTCGCTGTTGTAGTAGCTGCCTGTGATGCTGCTGCCGCCAGACATACTCCCCACCAGGCCGCCGGCATAGTAGCCGGAGACATCGCCGCTGGCGTAGCTGCCGGTGATAGTGCCGCCATCCATCCGCCCCACCATCAGGCCGCCGGTATAAAAAGTGCCGGAGACATCGCCGCTGGCGTAGCTACCGGTGATGATGCTGCCATCCATCTGCCCCACCAGGCCGCCGGCATAACTGCCAGTGCCGG